>CACYPY010000004.1 GCA_902776415.1 uncultured Ruminobacter sp. | reverse complement strand
GAACTGTACTTGGGAGCAAATATGAAAGAGTAAGTGGAAAAGATGTTCAAAAATCTGAAAATGCGGTGAGGTTTTGAATTTTTACCAAATTCAAGATTGTATCACCACATCAATTATAGGTTCATGCGTAGGCCCTGTAATTTACCCGTAATTGCGGCCCCCGGAAACCGGAATTCGATTTTCCGGAGGCTAATGTCTCCCGAAGCTCTGCTCCTGATGCCGTATGCTATAATCATCACGCATTTTCAGCTCTTGTCAGCATAATCGGGGAGGCGTCATGGATGATAATTCTGAACAGGTCCGGCTCGACAAATGGCTTTGGGCCGCCAGGTTCTACAGAACCCGCTCCATCGCAAGAAACATGATCGACGGCGGAAAGGTACACTACAACGGAGCACACGTAAAGCCGTGCCGCATTGTGGAAACCGGAGCAAAAATCACACTGCGCCAGGGATTTAACGAACTCGAAATCATCGTTCGGGGAATAAGCGATGTGCGACGCCAGGCGTCTCAAGCTCAGCTTCTCTATGAAGAAACCGGGGAGAGCATCAGAAAACGCGAGAAAATCAGCGAACTTCACCGTATGAACGCCCTTCTGGCTCCGCATCCTGACGACAGGCCAAACAAGAAGGAACGCAGGGCTCTTATCAGTTTTAAGCATATTACGGACATTTAATCAGTCCGGGAAACAGGTATTACAGGAACAGCATCATGACTTCCGGCACCGCAGACAGTTTTGACACAATTAAACGTTTTATTTTCAACGAAATGGATATCAGGGGAGAAATTGCGCAAACCGACCGTGCATTTCGGGATCTGATTTCAGACCATTCATACCCGCGCAATATCAGGAAGCTTTTAGGAGAAATGCAGATCGCCATTACCCTGATGACGGAAACAGTGAAGTTCCGGGGAAGCATCATGCTCCAGCTTCGCGGAAACGGCCCCCTGGTTTATGCCTATATCAACAGCAATGAAAACCAGGAGACCCGGGGACTGGCCTCGTGGGAAGGGGATACGGACGGGCTGTGTCACTGGACCAGGCTTTTGGGCAAAAATCCGGTTCTGACAATTACCATAATTCCAGAGGATGGTGCCCGGTATCAGGGAATAATCGATCTCACACATGACAATCTCTGCGAATGCATTGAGGACTACTACCGGCAGTCTGTCCAAATTGAAACCAGAGTGTGGATCTACTGCGATCCTGACAAGGAAAAGGCTGCAGGAATTCTTATTCAGAAGCTTCCGACTGAAAACGAGGAAAAGCTCCGCAATGATTTTGCCCATATCGCCACTCTAACCGACAGCATGACAGAGGGAGAAATACTGTCCCTCGACAGCAATGATGTCCTTTATCGTCTGTTCCATCAGGAGTCGGTCAACACTTTCCATCCGAAACACATCTGCTTCAGATGCGTCTGTTCCAAGGAACATTTCAGGGAAAGCCTTGTGAGCATGGCCCCTGAAGAGCTGGAAAAAATACTCGAAGAGCAAGGAAAGGTATCTGTGAATTGCCACTGCTGCGGCAAAACATTCGTATACACCCCGGACGAGGTACGGGAGCTTATTGCCCAGGCCAGAGACAAAAACAGACAGGTCACTTCATAATACCGCGTGTTACAGAATCTGCGCCCTTCAGACGGCTTTCGGCATTCTCCTTTCCTCGGGCTGTACAGAATACTGTCCCCGGCATAACCGGAAACAGCAAACACAAACAGGCAAATAAATCCTTCTGCGTAAAAAACAAGGACGGTGTACATCACCGCCCCTGCTCTGTTTTTCCGGTAACAATCCGTACCAGCCAGAATCAGATAAGATTGTAAGCTCTTTCTCCGTGCCAGGCCAAATCCAGACCTTCCCGTTCCTCTTCCTGGTTGACACGAACACCATGGAACAGCTTGTCGGCAATGAAGAATCCTACAACGGAAACCACACCGCTGATGCCGATGGTCATGACCACGGAAACAAACTGCCCGCTGAACTGTCCGGCAACACTTTCCCAGCCTTCCTTAAAGCCGGTACCGCCAAAATCAGGAGAACAGAAAATACCGGTCAGAAGCGCTCCGGCAATGCCACCGATGCCATGAACTCCGAACACATCGAGAGAATCATCAACACGCAGCAGTTTCTTAAGACCGTGAACTCCCCAAAGACATACCGCTCCCGCCACAAGTCCAATGATCAGAGCACCGCCGATGTTAACAAATGCACAGGCCGGAGTAATGGCCACCAGCCCCGCAACAGCTCCGGAACAAACACCCAGGAGAGAGGGCTTTCCCTGAAATATCCACTCCAAAAACATCCACGAAAGCGCTGCAGCGGCAGGTGCCACGCAGGTGTTAGCAAAGGACAGAGCGGCCACACCGTCCGGAGTCAGTTCGGAACCGGCATTGAAACCGAACCAGCCCACCCAGAGGAGAGAAACTCCAATCATGGTCATAACCAGGCTGTGAGGTGCCATCCGTTCCCTCCCGAAACCGATTCTCTTGCCACAGTAATAGGCTCCCACCAAGGCACAGACAGCGGCATTTATGTGAACGACGGTTCCCCCGGCAAAATCCAGAGCATGCCATGCGGTATCAATATAACCGCCGCCCCACACCATGTGGCAGATAGGAACATACGAAAACACAAACCAGAAAACCAGTACAAATATCAGGGCGCTGAACTTGATACGCTCCGCAAAGGAACCAAGTATCAGACAGGATGTTATGCCGGCAAAGGCCCCCTGAAACGAAAAGAAGGTAAATTCTGACAGCGTTCCATTAACACTTTCCGGAAGAACTCCCAGCATCAGGAACTTATCAAATCCGCCCGTGAAATTGTTGAGAAACTCACTCCCGTTTGTTCCGAAAGCGAGGGAATATCCGAATACTGCCCAGAGAACAAACATCAGGGAAAATGCCATGACAGTCTGAGTAAGTACCGAAAGCATATTCTTCACCCGGACAAGACCGCCGTAAAACAACGCAATACCTGGAACAGACATCAGAATGACCAAAGCCGCGCATATCATTACAAAACAGTTATCCACAAGGCTGAGCTGGGCCGCCGGTTCAGCCGGCAAGCTCGCAGACTCCTCCGCTCCCGCAATATTTAAAGTACCTGTCATCAGCAAAAGACACGTCAGAAAAATCGCACGTCCCATAGTTTTCTCCATTTAGTGATCAAAGTCATGTTTCTCAGTAATAAGCAAGTATCCTGCCAACCCCGAAAAAACTTTGTCTTTGCACTTCTAAAGTCCTGATTCCGGACATATTTCCCCTGAAAAATATCACCTCGGCTTTGCATCTGCACAACAATCATGCATACGACATGTTTTGATGCACCGAAACGGACCTTTACTTGCCGTAAAAAATCCCATGAAAGCCCCTTCGAGGCTCTGTCTCCCTTCATAAAGCTCAACCATCATTTCGGAGAATTCTTTATTCCAAGACACAAAAAAGGTATCCTTAACTTGCATGATTCTGACAGAATGCAGACAGCAAAGGCATTGCCGTGTCTCAAATCGCCATTTCCGAACAGGAGTAAACATGAAGCTGAGAACACGTGAATTCGGGAACCCCAAGGCTCCCATAATTGTCATGCTCCACGGCTGGGGGCTGGCCAGTGATGTATTCCGGAGCATAGTGTCCTACTTAAGTCCCCGGTATCGGGTAATCCTGGTGGATCTTCCGGGTTACGGTCTCAATACCGACATTCCGGCCAACAGAGCACTCGGAACCATGGTCAATCTTGAGGAAACCCTCCCTGACAACATTATTATCATGGGCTGGTCCCTGGGCGGAGTACTGGCTCTCCGCTACACAATAATGAATCCGAACCGTGTTCGGGCCCTGATAACGGTATCCAGTTCCCCCAGATTTACCTCACAGCCCGAGGAGCATTGGCCGGGGACCCCGCCGGAGCTGCTAAGGAAACTTCAGAGCCTTCTTACTCAGGAGAATGTCTATCGGGTTATCGACAAATTTCTCTCACTGCAGGCCATGGGATCCCCCACCATGAAAAACGACATCCGGGAAATCAGGGAACTTTTGAAGGACGTGCCGCTGCCTTCCTATTACGAGCTTCAGGCCGGACTTAAAACCCTGGCAGACGAGGATCTCAGAGGCTGTCTCACCCGGGTGGAATGTCCGGCACTGCATCTTTACGGCATAAAGGATCGTCTGGTACCTGCACAGGGAAGCTCAATCTGGCCCGTGAATGATCACTCTCTGATTCACGTGTTCCGGAACAGCTCTCATGCTCCGTTTATTTCCGAACCTGAAGGATTCAGACAGATACTTTTAGACTTCCTCGACAAATATGCAACTTAATCCTGGGCAGTACTGCTCATTTTTTGTACAATTAATATGTATTATTGTATGCAGTCGTCCACAGAAATAACGGAGGTCGTATGAATACCGGCAGCATGTCAGTTATGCAAAACGGCATCCGCGGCTTTATGAACGGCCGGGCTCTTGTTAACAGGAGCGCTGCGGAGCTGGCTCATATGAACGTTTCCCGAAACGATATTCCCTCGGCAGGTTCGGAGGAATCCGTCCCCGATCCCGAAAAGAGCATCGCCTCCCTGAAGGAGGGGGAAATCTATGCCCGGGCCGGAGCAAAGGTAATATCGGCAGGCTATGACACTCTTGGCACACTCCTTGACTTAAAGGTATGAGAGGTCGGCTATGAATGTGATTCACGGAACCGCACTGGCACTCCACAGCTATCAGAAGGCCATGGAGGGAATGGATTACAGTGCCATAAAATCATCAGCAGCGAATTATGTTGCCGGAACAGATTCCAGTACCGGTAACGGAGTAAAATCGGAAAATGGCAATACCTCCCTCACAAGGCCGGTACCGGATGTGGTTTCCATAAGTCCCGAAGCTCGTGCCCGCGCTGAAAAGGAAATTCGGAAGCAGGACGAGATCGGCAGGAACTCTGCCGAACCCGCAGAATCTGATGATGGCACGGAAGCTCCGGAATCACAGAATGACAAGAAGAGAGACGGCACGGTTCTTTCAGATGCGGAACAGGCCGTGGTTAACGACATGAAGGCCCGGGATCAGGAGGTAAGAACCCATGAGGAACAGCATAAGGCCACCGGGGGGCAGTATGCGTCAAGTCCTTCATACTCATACGAAACCGGTCCGGATGGCAAGAAATATATTACCGACGGCGAAGTTCAGATCTCCGTAAGTGTTGAAGATTCTCCTGACAAAACCATAGCAAAAATGCAGCAGGTGCAAAGGGCAGCCCTGGCACCGCAGGAACCTTCCGGCCAGGATCGCAAGGTAGCCGCCGAAGCTGCCATGAAGGAAGCCGAAGCCCGCAGAGAGATGGCAGAAGAAAACGTCAAACAATCTCAGGAGAAGAAAAACGAAGACCGGGTGGCTGGAACAGATGATGCCGAAAAAGAAGGATCTGCCGATAAATCCGGCCCCGAAACGGTGAAGGATTTATCCTCTTCACGAAAAGGTTTCGAAAAACTTCTTAAAAAGGCCTATTTCTCCGGGAACGACTCACAAACCTCCGACGGCCATGAGGGCTTCAAAGCTGTCGCCTGATAATCACGAAATCGTTGAATTTCAGCAGGAAAAGCCTTAGTGTCGGTTCTCCCCCTGTCTGGCAAGAAGCCTGAGATATTCCTCTCTGGCCTTCTGAATTTCCTCGTCGCTCATTATTTCCGGCTCCCGGTATTCGCCGGAGCTTGAAAACTGAAATACCGGTTTATCCTCTTCCCCAAACCATTCTTCATGCTGATAGGAAATACGATTTATATACCACGAAACCCTGCCTCTGGGAGTCATGACCACCGCCTCGTCATCAACTTCGTGATTAAGGAGCCCTTTGGCCATGGGACTTTGCAGAGATATAAAGCCGCGGCGGCCATAAACCTCAGGAGCGCCGACAATCCGAAAATGCTTGATCTCACCGTCATCGTTTTCAATTTCGACATATGCCCCGAAAAACACTTTCTTTTTACGCATCCCTTCAGCACTGCGATCCAGCACCTCAGCATCACGAATTATGTCAGACCTCCTTTTAACATAAATGTCTATTTCCCGTAACAGTCTTTTATTGTACTGATAATCGGCGTTTTCGCTGCGATCTCCCAGTGATGCCGCCCATGCAAGTTTTTTGGTTACCTCCGGTCGAATGTTGGTCCAAATATCATTAAATTCCTGCTTTATGAGCATAAGCCCCTCTCTGGTAACATAAATACTCATAACGTATACCTCCGCATCAGCAAATAACAACAAAGCTCTCTTCTTCCGAAAGCTTTATAAATAAAAGAAGCCACCAGACGGTGGCCTCTCCCTGTTCAAAACAGTTCTAAAGCAAATTAGAGCTTAGGACCGGAAGCTACAAGAGCCTTGCCAGCCTCGTTGCCTTCATACTTTTTGAAATTCTTGATGAAGCGAGCAGCAAGATCCTTGGCATTCTCTTCCCACTTTGCAGGATCTGCATAGGTGTTGCGAGGATCAAGGATGTTGGTATCAACGCCTTCAAGCTTGGTAGGAACCACAAAATTGAAGATCGGGATTACCTTGGTCTCAGCCTGATCAATGCTGTGGTTGAGGATCGCATCGATGATGCCACGGGTATCCTTAATTGAGATACGCTTGCCGGTGCCGTTCCAGCCGGTGTTTACGAGGTAAGCCTTGGCACCGCTCTTGTCCATGTGCTTGACCAGCTCTTCTCCGTATTTGGTAGGATGGAGTTCCAGGAAGGCCTGACCAAAGCATGCTGAGAAGGTCGGAGTAGGCTGGGTAATGCCTCTCTCGGTACCGGCCAACTTGGCGGTAAAGCCGGAGAGGAAGTAGTACTGAGTCTGTCCCTTGTCAAGAATGGATACCGGAGGCAGAACACCGAAAGCATCAGCAGAAAGGAAGATAACCTGCTTGGCTGCCGGAGCGGAAGAAATCGGGCGAACAATGTTCTTGATGTGATAAATAGGATAGGAAACACGGGTGTTTTCGGTTACCTTCTTATCGGCAAAGTCAATCTTGCCGTCAGCATCAACAGTAACATTCTCAAGGAGAGCGTCACGATGAATGGCATTGTAAATATCCGGCTCAGAATCCTTGTCAAGGTTGATAACCTTGGCATAGCAACCGCCTTCGAAATTGAACACGCCGTTATCATCCCATCCGTGCTCGTCATCGCCGATAAGCTTGCGCTTCGGATCGGTGGAAAGAGTGGTCTTGCCGGTGCCTGACAGACCGAAGAAAATAGCGGTATTTTCGCCGTTCATATCGCAGTTTGCGGAACAGTGCATGGAAGCAATGCCCTTCAGAGGGAGGTAGTAGTTCATCATTGAGAACATACCCTTCTTCATCTCGCCGCCATACCAGGTGTTAAGGATAACCTGTTCCTTGGTGGTTACATTGAATACAACTGCGGTTTCGGAATTAAGACCGAGTTCCTTGAAGTTTTCAACTTTGGCCTTGGAAGCGTTGTAAACGATAAAATCAGGCTCCTGCTCAAAATCAGCCTCGGTCTGAGGACGAATGAACATATTGGTTACAAAATGAGCCTGCCAGGCAACCTCAACAATGAAGCGAACCTTCATGCGGGTATCCTTGTTGGCGCCGCAGAAACCATCAACAACATAAAGTTTCTTGTTGGAAAGCTCCTTCTTGGCAAGATCCTTCACAGCATCCCAGGCTTCTTTGGTAGCGCGGTGATTGTCGTTAGGATATTCTTCACTGGTCCACCATACGGTATCATGGGAATTTTCGTCATCAACAATGAACTTGTCCTTAGGGGAACGGCCAGTATAGACACCAGTCATTACATTGATTGCACCGAGCTCGGTTTCCTGACCAACATCAAAACCGGTAAGACCTTCCTTGGTTTCCTCGTTGAAAAGAACCTCATATGAGGGATTGTAAAGAACTTCGGTTGCGCCGGTGATGCCGTACTTTTCAAGTACCTTCTTATCAAATGCCATGGATGAATTATCTCCCATCTATAACAGCAAAAAATTAAAAAAAGACCATGGATGATTGTAAGTGATCATCATGCTTTAGTCTATTTATATATTTCAGGTTTGACCAAAAAAAAGTGAAGTCCGGCATTCGCTCATGAAACTGCCTCATAAAATCTTCTGAAAACATCTTCCCTCTGCCGTGAAAGATGATTTACACCCAGTTTTGAAAAAAATTCCCGGCATATTTCCTTTATAACCACGCCCTGTTATGGCAGAATCTGCTTTCGGCAATCTGAAAAACCGATGCCCGGGAACAGATTATTTCATCAGCGATTCCGAAAAGGTATCACTAACAGCTTGAAACTGAGGTATCCACCATGGCAGACAAGAACGACGAGATCCTTGCGCTTCTCAAAGAAATCAAAACCGAAATGGCAGCTGTAAAGTCAATGCTTATTACCGGCGGCGACATTACCATGAAAAAGGACGAGGACGGCAATATTTCCTATCAGTTAAAGCCGCATCTCAATGATAACGGTCTGAACGGCGAGGATGAGCCTCACGGCGTATAGATCCCCTATTTTATCCTGCAAAAGGGGCGGCTTATCCGCTCCTTTATTCTTTCGGCATATCTCTTTACCAAAATCTGTATTTTTAAATGATTACCATTACCGAAAAGGCGGAAGAGTATTTCCGCGCTCTGCTCAGCAAACAGGCCCCCGAAACCGGAATTCGGGTTTTTGTATCAAATCCCGGAACCCCGGGAGTGGAATGCGGAATACTGTATTGCCCGAAGAATTCCGTTTCATTTCAGGATGATATTTTCAGACATCAGGGCTTTAATGTGGTCATTGATCGCATGAGTCAGCCCTATCTGGAAAATGCGGTTATTGATTACGAAGATGCCGGAAACGGACACGGCACTCTGACATTCAAGGCGCCGGAACTGAAAAAACGCGACGTTCCCGATGACGCCCCGCTGCGCGACAAGCTGGAAAGCTACATGCTTCGCACAATTAATCCCACCCTGGCTGATCACGGAGGATTTGCAAAAATCACTGCTGTATCCGAGGACGGCGTGGTAATGATTGAATTCTCCGGGGGGTGCAAAGGCTGCTCCATGGCAAACATGACACTGAAAGACGGCATCGAAGCCAATCTGAAGCAGGCATTCCCGGGGATGGTCAAAGAAGTGGTGGATGCCACTGTTCATGAAGTAACCGAAAAAACCTACACGCTGGCAAAGTAAAATCTGACCGGAAGTTCAATTCATTTTTCCGTCAGTAATCCTTCATGCACTTAAAAGCCCCGGAAAACCGGGGCTTCATTTAAAACTTCGGACATCAAAGCAAATTTACTCATCCTTCATGCGCCTTGACAGCAGGGTCGCCGTGGCGTCTTTTGCAGATTTGCCATTGAAAAGCACCTGGTATATTTCCTCGCAGATAGGCATGTCTACCTTCAGCTTTTCGGAGAGAGCATGAACCTCCTTGGTGTTATACCAGCCCTCCACAGCCTGACCAATGGACTTCATGGCCTCCTCCGGCGTAGCTCCCTGCCCCAGAGCCAGACCGAACCTCCGGTTTCGCGACTGATTATCGGTACATGTCAGCACCAGATCTCCAAGTCCAGCCATCCCCATAAAGGTTACCGGCCTTGCACCCATGGCTACCCCGAGCCGTTGCATTTCCACAAGACCTCTGGTTATCAGGGCGGTTCTGGCATTTGCTCCAAAACCAAGACCGTCGGAAAGTCCGGTACCTATGGCAATAACATTTTTTACCGTCCCGCCAATTTGAACCCCGATGAAATCCGGATTCGGATAAACCCTGAAGTTCTTGCTGGAGTGAATAATTTCGGAAAACTCTCTGATAAACGCAT
Organism: uncultured Ruminobacter sp.; assembly: GCA_902776415.1. Lineage (GTDB taxonomy): Bacteria > Pseudomonadota > Gammaproteobacteria > Enterobacterales > Succinivibrionaceae > Succinimonas. The sequence continues at coordinate 44,731 of CACYPY010000004.1, read as the reverse complement.
CATTGTTACCGGAAACCGCAATTGCAGTAGGAAGCCCGGTGGCCAGTTCCCTGGCAAAGGTCGGCCCGGAAATCACGGCAAAGGGAATATTGCTGCCCAGAATTTCCTCAGCCACCTCGCTCAGAAGTCTCCCGGTGCCGCTTTCAAGGCCTTTGGTGGCCCAGACAACCTTATGACCTGGTGTCATATAAGGCCTGATTTCTCTCAACACTTCCCCGAAAGCCTTGCTGGGAACCGCCAGCAGGATAATATCCGAGCCGGACATTGCTTCTTTCAGATCATCCGTGACATCAAGCGTCTCCGGAAAAGAAATCCCCGGTAAAAAAATGCTGTTAGTGCGGGATTTTCGCATTTCAAGAACGCAATCTGCCTCTCTTGCCCAGAGAAGCACTTTTTTTCCATTCCTCGTCAGAGAAACAGCAAGGGCGGTTCCGTAAGATCCCGCCCCTATTATTGACGCTGAATACTTCATTTCAGACGTTACTTGGTTTCAGTCTGAGCCTGAGCACCAGCCTGAGCCTGCTGCTGCAATCTCTGCGCGTAAACGGCCTCAAAATTGATCGGGGCAAGATTAAGCGGAGGGAAGCTTGCTCTGTTGCTGAGATCGGAAACAAGTTCACGGGCATACGGGAACAGGATGTTCGGTATAAAGGCATTCAGCATGTGATCAACCTGCTGCTCGGGGAAATTCTCAATATGGAAAATACCGGCCTGATTAACCTCTGCCAGAAATGCCGTCTCGCCGCCGATGGAAACGGTCGCGGTGATGCGGAGAACCACTTCGTATACATGATGGGCATCATCTATGACGTTATGCTTAACGTCAAGATCGAGCTTGGTCTCAGGCTTCCACTCCTTCTGAAAAACGTTCGGAGTGTTGGGAGTTTCCAAAGAAAGATCCTTAACATAAAGTCTGATGATATCAAAAGCCGGATTCTGGGTACCGGCTGCATTTTCATTGCTGTTTTCAGCCATTATATTTTCCTAAATATCAATAATTTCAGATAACAAAACTGTTTATTTGCCAGTTGCGGTGGGCAGTCCGCTGCCGTTCCAGTCAAGGATACCACCGTCCAGCAAAAAAGTATTTTTAAAACCGTTCTTTTTAAGAACCTTCGCACAATTATAGGCCTCGGAATCACCATAGGTTTTGCCGACAATTACCACTCCGGAATTCCGGTATTTTTCGATAAGGGAAAAATTCTGCTTCTCAATTTCCGAAACCTCAACGGATACCGAACCGGGTATATGTCCCTTGCGATACTCCTCTCCGCTTCTGATATCAACGATGCCCATTCCCTTACTGTTCATCAGGTATGCCATTTTGTTGTGATCCACGGATTTGATGCCGTCGATCATTATGTTAATCTGAAGCCATATAAGATATCCGAAACCCAGCACCCATATCATGGTCATAATGAAATGGTTGGTAGCAAAGGTAACAAGCTCCGCTCCGAACGAGAGAGCCTCAACTGATTCGTTCATATTTCTGTTTCCTGCCTGAAGAATTCCCGAGAATGATAACATACCGCCGAACACTATTCAAAAAATGATATCCGCGGCACAGCCCCATAAGAAAGGCCGGAACCAACTGAATGATCCCGGCCCTTGTACAACCTAATCTAGCTTTGGCTGATTACTTGGCAAACACGCACACGGTCCACGGCTGAGCGGTAATGTCATTGCCGTCAATGGCACAGCCATCCTTGTACAGCGGACCGGTATCCAGAGCTGCAGCTCCATCAAGGTCGGCAACAGTGAACTTGGTGGGTTTCGGCTTGGCGTTAAGCATCACCACAGCCATGTTGTTGCCGGCAACTCCGGTATCACCGGGGTTGGTAACCTTCATTACGATAAGTCCCGGTTCCTGGGTCTTGCCTACATTAAGGAATGACACATTCTGCTTGATGAGCTCGGCATCACCAAGATAGAACAGATTGTGTTCCTTTCTGATGGTCAGCATGGCATTGTAGGTATCTGACATTTTGGCCTTAATCTCGGCACCGACATCGGAGTTATACTCGGACACTTCTGTAATAGCACCCCAGTCTGACACATCCTTGACCTTGTTCACCAAAGCTCCCGGAATAAACTCATTGCCCTGATCGGAGGCATAGTTCACCTTATTGGAGAAATCGCCGGTATTGTAGCTGTCATTCTGGAAATACTTGGTTCTCAGAAGATCCGTACCCTGCTGATCGAATACCGGAGACTGACCGAACATTACAGTGGCCACGGCAATGCCCTGCATCTTGGCCTTGGTTTCCATGGTGTTGGTTTTCTTGGCCTTGTACATGATGAGATCAAAGACTGCCTGATTATCATGCTTGGACACATAGTTGATGGTATTGATCGGGGAATCGCCATAGCCCGCAATGGCATTCCAGTAGGAGATATCCTTGCCGGTTTTTACCTCGTCGGTATAGGTCTTGAGAGGATAGTCTCTCAGATTGCCCGCCATGCTGATTCTGATAACATCCTGCCAGTTGAGAGGATGCATGCCATAGTCAGCATCGTTTTCACTGGCAGCATCGCAGGTATACCCCGGATCCAGCTCCAGCCTCTTGTCGTTCATTTCGGTGCAGCGCCCGGTGGCAAAACCCTGAAGCTTGATGAGATCATCGCCGTGATCAAAAGGTCCGGAGCCTCTGACACCGTCACGAATACGGTCATTGAAGGTACCGATAAGGGTGTCATGCATATTGATCTGGGTGGCATTGTTCTCACCGCCGACCACATTTGCTGCGGAACCGGCATCCCAGCCTTCGCCGAAGAAGTACATCTCCTTGTTGGAGGCTCTTTCCTTGACATTGGCCAAAGTGTCCACCATAACCTGCTTGGGAATGTACCCCATAAGGTCGAAGCGGAAGGCGTCAATCTTGTAGTCCTTTGCCCAGGTTACCAGAGTATCCTCCATCAGCTTGGCAAACATCCTGTGTTCGGCAGCGGAATCGGAGCAGCAGGTATCGGCAAGAACATTGCCCGTTTCCGGATTGAGACGGTTGTAGTACCAGGGAACCAGCTTGTCCAGTACCGAGGAATCCTTTTCAACACCGGCACCGTCGGTATGATTGTATACCACGTCAAGAATGACATTCATGCCGTAATCCTTCTTGAGAGAGAAAATCATCTCGCGGATTTCCTTGACTCTGGTATAAGGGTCGGCAATGGAAGTGGCATAGGAGCCTTCGGGAACCTGATAGTGCCACGGGTCGTAGCCCCAGTTGTAGGAGTCCTTATCCTTCACATAATTCCCAAGGAAAGTGGAAACCTTTGCATCATCGGCATTATCGTTAGCGGAAGCTTCTGCAAGAATGTCATAAACCAGACGGTTATCGCCGCAGACATTAATGGGTTCGGTACTCTCGGCCTCAATGCGGTCGCAGAACTCCTTTCCGGTAATGGTCACATCCGCAGTCTTGTTGTTAAACACGTCATCCTCATTGATGGAGGCAATGTCATACATCGGAAGAAGCTCAATATGGGTGACACCGGCATCGCTTAATTTCTTAAGATGCTTGCCAACCGCAGAATCAAGCTCGGTAAGACCCAGATACTTGCCCTGATGCTCAGCGCTGACCCCCTTGTCGGTTCCGACCGTGAGATCCCTGAGATGAGATTCGGTGATTACCATGGCGGCAATATCGGAACTGTTTGCCTGCGAATGCGGCGCTCTGACGCTGTCCCATCCCTCCGGCTTGGCCTTTGCGTTGTCAAGATCGATTAACGCGGAATTGCCGGAGTACAGGCTGAGGGAATAGGGATCGGTTACCCACATATCCTCAAACTTTCTGGTAGCCGGATGATATACGTTAATCTCGTACTTGTAAGCTGCCGTGCCCTCGGTATTGGCCTTGTCGGTAGTGTACGACCAGACACCGGTTTCCTCGTCCAGCACCATGGCACCGCCGGCATCCTCCCAGACATTGTTTACAGCATCCGGCCAGATATGAACGGTAAGAGACTTGGCTGTCGGAGCCCAAACCTTAAAGGTTACTCCGGCCGAACCTGCAGTGGCTCCGAGATCCTGAACCCTGACGGCCTTATCGGCATAGAGCTCATCGATAAGCATGGCGGTCTGGATGCGGGCAGCTTTCTTTACCTGATTCTTATCATCAAGCCCCAGGAGGAGAGCTTCGCCGCGAAGAATCCTTTTAAGATCAAGATTGGTGCCGTCAGGAATCTTATAGGCCTGGAAATCCCTGAGATTGTTATTCTTCTGAATAATATCTTCCGGAAGATCGGTCTTTTCGAGATTCACGAACTCGCCGTTAAGGAGTCCGTCCCCGTTCGGTTCAATGAGGGCGTCGGGATTGTACTGCAGACGAACATTAAGTTCATTGCCCTTTTCATCCTTGTTGTTCTTCCACACCAGAAGACTGCTGCTTACCCAGTGAGCGGAAGTGTCCTCGGCATCCAGACCGGCGGCTGCGGAATAGAGATTATTGAAAGCCTCATCACGGGAGTCATAGGATTCCGCACGCTTTTTGGTAATGGTGATTTCATGATCCTGAGCAGTCCAGGTCAGCATCTGATTTTCATCAAGGTACTTGTTAATGCCCTCATCTCTCAGAATAAATCCGGAGCAGCCGTCCACATCATAATTGCTGACATCAAATTCGAAGATAATACCGTATTCATTCTGATCTGTAGGTTTGTAGGCACCGTCTTCCCAGGCTTCTCCGGATGCCTGGCTGTCTCCTATATCCGAGGCGCACCCGTCACCGGCCCAGCGCCAGACGGAATAATTCATGGCCTCGGCTGCCTTGGTTCCATTAGAACCCAAATCCTCATCCAGAACCTGCACTACCAGCTTGTTAGGCACAGGATCAAGTTCGTTGCCCGGAGCATGGAGTCCGCCGGGAGATACCGGTTCACCGCCGGCAACAGGAACATAGCTGGGGTTCTCCGGGTTAAACGGCTCATCTCCGCCGCCACCACTGCCGGAACTGCCGCAGGCGGCAAGAGCAAACGAAAAAATGGCGGCACTGACAGCCAACCCCAGTTTTTTCTTCTTTAGAGTCATAATCATTAGTCCTTTTATAATCACAGACAGGAATCCCGCAGGCGCAAGACACCCTGAATTCATATGCTGATATTCACAAACCGCAAACGTCAGCATAATGCGATTAATGATACTTTAATGAACAATGATTTTTAATGACATCCCTCAAACAAAAGAAAGAAGGGGGCATAAAAGCGGCAAAATTCAAAATCAGTCATGTAACGGATTTTCCATGCCGGAATGCCTGAAATAACCTTCATATCCAGACAGCCGGGCACTGACAGCAGATTACGCAACACTTATTTCCTGCCAGGCCTTACCAGACCGGGCATCCGAAATCCCGATATTTCCGGCTGCTGTCATCCCCTTTGTCATATACTCCGTCTTCTCTCCGAAATTCAGTATTTGGTGTAAAATGGTCAGGTTGAAAGAGGTGATGTACACCGTTACTATCAGGAAGGAACAAAAATGGCAAAGAAACCTTTTGCACTTATAATCATGGATGGCTGGGGCGATAATCCGGTCAGGGAATTTAATGCTGTTGCAAATGCAAATACACCGAATCTTGACGCTCTGGCAAAAAACTATGCCAGCACCGATATTCAGGCTTCCGGAATCGATGTCGGACTTCCTGACGGACAGATGGGAAATTCCGAGGTCGGCCATACCAATATCGGAGCCGGCCGCATCGTTTATCAGGATCTTACCAAAATTGCCAAATCCATCAGTGACGGCGACTTCTTTACAAACAAAGCCTTTAACGAAGCAATTGACGCCACTCTGGCAAAAGACGGTGCTGTTCACGTAATGGGACTGATGTCCCCGGGAGGAGTTCACAGCCATGAGGATCAGATCAAGGCTGTGTTCAGGTTGCTGGCTCAGAAGGGAGCAAAGAAGGTATATTTCCATGCCTTCACTGACGGCCGCGATGTTCCTCCCAGAAGCGCCCAGAGTTCCATTGACGGATTTGAAGCCCTGTTCAAAGAACTTGGTACCGGGCGTTTCGCATCAATGGTAGGCCGCTATTACGCCATGGACCGGGACAACCGCTGGGATCGCGTGGAACAGGCCTATGATTTGCTCACCCGGGCTGTTTCCGGATTTGAGCCTTTTACCTCTGCCACCGCAGCTCTCAATGCTGCCTATGCCCGTGATGAAAACGACGAGTTCATCAAGGCTTCTGTAATCGGAGAACCGGTAAAGATGAATGACGGCGACACTCTTCTGTTCATGAACTTCCGTGCCGACCGTGCCCGCCAGATCTCCCGTGCCTTTGCCAATGATGACTTCAGCGGATTTGAGCGCAAGGTTCGCCCTGCCCTCAATTTCGTAATGCTGACCGAATATGCCACCGATATCCATGCCGCATGCGCCTATCCTCCCGAGGATCTGGTAAACACTCTCGGAGAATGGCTTTCCAAACACGGCAAAACCCAGCTCAGAATTTCCGAAACCGAAAAATACGCTCATGTCACCTTCTTCTTCAACGGCGGTGTGGAAACCGTATTTCCGGGAGAGGACAGGATTCTGGTACAGAGTCCCAAGGTAGCCACTTACGACCTTCAGCCCGAAATGAGCTCCGAAGAGCTCACCGACAAGCTCTGTGCCGCTATTGAGAGTACCAAGTACGATGTTATTATCTGCAACTACCCCAACGGTGACATGGTAGGACATACCGGAGTGTATGAGGCTGCTGTAAAAGCCTGCGAGGCAGTGGATCACTGCATCGGACGCGTTGTCGAATCTCTTAAGAAGGTGGGAGGCGAATGCCTTATTACCGCTGACCACGGCAATGCAGAACGCATGAAGGATCTCGAAACCGGCGTCGCATATACCGCTCACACCAATCTTCCGGTTCCTCTGATTTACTTCGGCAGAAAGGCTGAGGCGGTACCTGGCGGCAGACTTTCTGATCTAGCCCCCACCATCCTCTCTCTTACCGGAATGGAAATTCCGCCAGAAATGACCGGCAAACCTCTGTTTAAACTGGTTAACGAATAATTCGGGACGCCGAAAGGCTGCCGTTAATCACATAACAGATCCTGAGTGCCTCTGCCTGTGACCGGGAGGCACTTTTTTTATCAGTGCTCACCACACAAAATCAGATCCATTTTCACTGCGAATATGGATCTGGCCTGAAATATGGTTTATATTTTAACCGGCGGTCTTTGTCCCTGAATTTGCGGACAGACCTTTTTATATCTTTAGGAAAACAGGAATATGCGATTAACAGTTTTCCATAACCACACTCCGGATGCGTTATGGGAAAAAAGTCTTGGCAAGCTCATTGCGCCGCTTGCTTACTCCGAACTGAAAAAAATGGGAGACGTTCACACGGCCGTGTTCAATGACGGCGTTGTTGGAATTTCCGTATCAAAGAACGACAGCATTGTTTACCTCAAAGTCCGGGACATTACCAGAAGAAGAGGTGTCGGCAAGTACCTCATAGAAGAGACCTGCGCTTTCATTATCGAGAGCGGGTTCAACACCGTGTCCTTCGACATAAAATCCGTTCCGGTGAATGAACAGGATGGTCTCATATATTTTCTGGGCATGCAGGGATTTGTACAATCACCGGAAGATCCTCTGGTATTCATCTACCGGGAGGATTTTGATGATGAGGACGGGGACGACGTTTAAACCGGCAGCTTGTCCCGGATGATGGTTCCGAATAACATTATCCGGCAAATCAAAGGGGATACGATCCCCTCAGGTACCGTATCCCCGTGTCAGATTTGGCATCTTTCTCCTATGACGATGCCTGCTCCTTTTCCTTCCCGAATACCAGCTCATACAAAGTGCTGGACTTTCTGTTAAGCTGATGCAGTGAATTGATTCTGCGTATCGTTCTCGACGAGCTGCGAATCAGCAGAGTTTCGGTGCGGGCCAAAGAACCGTTAAGAGTTACTCCCGATACCAGATTACCATCAGTAATCCCGGTAATGGAAATAATGGAACTGTCATTGCGAACCATATCCTCAAGACGCAGGACTGTTCCCGGCTCAATTCCCATTTCCCGGCAGCGTCTGGCTTCTTCCCCGCCCTTTTCAATGTTTTCCGGAGTAGCACCCTTGGCCACGTCCCGGGGCAGGAGCCTGGCATTCATATCGCCGTCAAGAGCTCTCACCGCGGCAGCACTGATAACACCTTCCGGAGCACCGCCAATACAGTACAGAAAATCAATATCATTGTCAGGCATGCAGGTAAGAATGGATGCGGCAACGTCTCCGTCAGGGAAGGCATAAACTTTAAGTCCCATCTCGTGCATCATTTTAATGACGCTTTCATGACGGGGCTTCGCAAGAGTTACACAGGTAAGATCACTGTACGGCTTACCAATGGCCCGGGAAATCTTTTCAATATTATCCTGAAGCGGCAGGTTAAGATCGATGGCTCCTTTGGCTCCTGCACCGACAATCAGTTTCTCCATGTACATATCAGGAGCCTTCAGAAAACCTCCCTTGTCGCAGGCGGCCAGAACCGCCACGGCGTTGGCCTGCCCCAGGGCTGTCATTCTGGTACCGTCGATTGGATCCACCGCAATATCGATGCCGTCACCGCCTTCGCCGACAGCCTCGCCGATATAAAGCATGGGAGCTTCATCAATCTCACCTTCACCGATTACTATTTCGCCGCTCATTTTTATTCCGTTGAGCATATAGCGCATGGCATGCACCGCAGCATCATCAGCGGCATTCTTGTCTCCCCTTCCAAGCCAGTGATAGCTGGCCAGTGCGGCTGCTTCGGTAACCCGGCAGAACTCCAAGGACATTTCACGTTTCATAACAGTTCCTGAATATCACAAAATCCCCAAACGAACATTTCAGATTTTAATTTGAGACCGCTGTTTTTGCAAAAAAAACTGCGCAGGCAGGCTTTGGAATAAACAGCATGTTCTCCCCAGGATCCGGAACTGACCTGAAGCCGGGAAATAATATCATTCCCCGCCGGCAACAGTCATTCTGTCTATCATCACGGACCCGGTTCTGAAACGCTGTCTCATATCCGCATCATCAGCAATGCCGCAGATTCCTAAGTACATGTTTTTCAGATTGCCGGCAATGGTGATTCCGGATACCGGATACTGAATTACACCGTTTTCTATCCAAAAACCGGTAACCCCGACAGACAGATCACCATTCATGCTATTAATCCCCTGTCCCATGGTGCTGATTACTACCAGCCCTTTGTCCATAGCGCGCAGAAGGTCCTTATAGCTCCGCTTCGTCCCTCTTTCATCCAACAAAGTGACAATCCCCAAAGCTCCTCCGGCATGACCGTTGGTTTTCTCGCCAAGCTTCCGGGCGCTGACACAGGAATGAAGATAATCAACAGCCACCCCCCTTTTAAAAAGGTCGCACCTGCGGGTGGCCACCCCCTCGCTGTCGCAATACTGTGCCGATATATGTCCTCTGACTCTGGGATCCGAACTCATGGTAAGCCATTCCGGAAACACCTGTTTCCCGCGGCAATCCTGAAGAAAAGAGCACTTATAATACTGATTCGACCCGATAATCGCGCTCACGGCCGGGGATATAATCTCGGGAGCACAGTCGAATCTGAAAATCACCGGGCAGGTACAGGTAGGAATTTTTTTTGGATTTATGCACTCAATAGCTTCCCTGACTGCCTCACGGGCCAGAAACTCATCAGGAAGAAGAATACGTTTGTCTACTGCGTTGGTATAGGACCCTCCGGTCTGCTTTCCGGTACTGTCATCAGCCATAACGCATACCGATTTGGAAAAATAGGAACTGGCCTCACTGCACATAAAGCCCGCGGAATTCACCATGATATTCATTCCGTAATGATTGGAAACCCCAGCACCTCTCGAATCCGTAATGCGAGGATCTCTTGACATGGCAAGCTCCTCGAGTCTCACAGCGGCCCGGAGGCATTCATCGGGATCCGGCTCCTCCGGGTGAAGAATATCAAAATCCTCAGGTTCCCTGGCAAATTCGTCACTGGCCGGAAGCCCCGCAAAAGGATCCGGCATGGTGGTTCTCGCAATTGAAAGAGCTGCACGAACGGTTTCCCTGATGGCCGCATCACTGAAATCCGCTGTCCGGGCATGTCCTTTCTGATGGTTTCTCAGCACGCTTACCGAAAGACTGCGGCTTTTGTTAAAATCAATATTTTCAAGTTCCCCGTGCCGGCAGGACACATCCAGACCGGTACTCTTGTTCATCTTGACCACCGCCTCATCAGCGCCCTCCTTGCGGGCAAAATCAACAGCCATCTCCGCAACAAGTTCAAGATCTCTTTTTTCTGCCAAAATCCGTTCTTTCATTGTAAAAAATTCCTGTGTCTCCAACGTGTTTGATAGAATACACTAAAATCAAGTCAGGGTATTGAACCAATGCAACAAGATCATAATAATTTTTACGATGAGACTGACGCTGATGACGGCTGGGTGTCACGAAGCTCCAGGAAAAGACATTCCCACAGTCTCCGGGATATCGGAAAAAAGATTGTCTCCCTTTCCGAATCGGAGTTTAACAGAATCCCTTTCGGTGATCATGACAGCTTCAGGGAAGCCTGTCTTAATGCCAAAAGGCTGAAACCGAGATCGGAGGAGCTTCGCCGGGAATTTCTGCACATCGAATCCCTCATGCGCACTCTTGACGAAAACGAGGTTGCGGCCATAAATACCGCGCTGGAAGCCATTCAGAGCAAATGTGTAGCCGGAAATGCAGTATTTCACAAGCTTGAAGAACTGCGAGACAATCTTATAAGAGAAGGCATTCCCGCCATAAACAGGCTTATCGGCGAACATCCGGAATACGACCGGCAGAAATTGCGGAATCTGACAACAAAAGCCCAGGCGGAAATGGGACGCCCGGACGGAGACAGACGTTTTTACCGGGAACTTTTCAAATATCTTCGGGACTCTGTACGAACTCCGTCCGAAAACGCGGAATAAACTCCTGAGACAGTTTTTCTGCCTCCTTTGGCAGAGAAAAGCCGTTTTTGCGCAGGACTGACTCTCCTGACACGGCAAAAGGCAAACAACATTTAATTTATAGTGAGACAGACATCATGATTAAAAAATCAGCACTGATTGCAGCCCTGGCGCTGTGTCTTTCCCCGGCACTTGCGGCAGATGTTTACATCGACGTCAGAAGCCCCCAGGAATACCAGGAATACCATATCGACGGAACTGTAAACATTGTCCATACCGATATTGTGGCCGGCGTTCAGAAGCAGAACATCTCAAAAGACGACAATATTTATGTGTTCTGCAGAAGCGGCAAAAGAGCAGGGGCAGCCAAGGCAGCACTCAATGAAGCGGGTTATACCAAAGTAGAAAATCTCGGCGGCGTTCTGGATGCCGTAAGATACATCAATTCCCGCAAGGAATAGTCAGCACAGCCGGTCCTGATGAGGAAGAGAAATCGGGAGCAGAAGTACGAATAAGGCACTGCCCCCATGGCGGTCTGACATGCAGTCTGGTCACCCTTTGGTTCCGCCCACGGTAATGCTGTCAAGTCTTATTGTAGGCATCCCGATACCCACTCTTACGGACTGACCCTCCTTGCCGCAGGCTCCGCACCCCCTGTCGAATGAAAGATTGTTTCCTACCAGCGATACCTGTTTCAGAGCATCAATGCAGTTTCCGATAAGTGTGGCCCCTTTTACAGGATAGAGAACCTTGCCGTTTTCGATAACATAGGCCTCACTCATGGAAAAGGTAAATTTTCCGGTAGAGGGGTCGACCTGACCGCCCTGAAAATTCACGGCATATATTCCGTGCCCCGCGCTGGCAATCACATCTTCCTGAGGGGTGGTACCGGGAGCCAGGTAGGTATTGGTCATTCTGGGAATCGGACAGCAGTCATAATCCATGCGACGGCCGTTCCCCGTTGATTTGGCTCCCATCAGCATGGCATTGCTGCGATCATACATAAAACCTTTTAGAATGCCGTTTTCGATAAGAACGTTCTCCTGTGCCGGAGTTCCCTCGCTGTCGACATTAAAGGAACCGGATCCGTTGCTGACAATACCGGAATCAATAACCGTGCACAGGGAAGAAGCCACCTGTTCTCCGATTTTACCGCTGAACACCGATGTATTCTTTCTGACAGCATCTGCCTCAAGGCCATGCCCTACGGCTTCATGAAAAAGCACCGCCGGCCACCCGCTGGCCAGAATTACGGTAAGCTCCCCGGCCTCCGCAGGCCTTGCTCTGAGATTTACCAGCGCACACCTGACAGCATCTCTGGCAATGGCAAGATAACGTTTCTCCATTGTTCCGGATACCGCATCAGGAGAAATCCCCCTGATGAAATCCATGGAAATCACCGGAACATCTTCCTGGAAAAATCCCAAATCCGCGGCTTTTCCCGAAGCACTGTAGCCGTTCTCCCGAACCCCGTTTTCCTCCACTATGACAGTGCATGACAGATGGACTCCGGGAATTACATCGGCAGCCAAAGTGCCATCGGTATTGGCTACCAGAAACTCCTTATCCGAGGAAGTCAGATTTGCCATCACCTGAACCACCCGGGAATCAAGGGATCTGGCAAAGGTATCCATTTCCCGCAGCATCAAAACCTTCTGCTCCCGCGGCAAGGATCCCACTGGATCGAATTTATCCTTTATGCGTACCAGATACCCCCTGGTAAAATCAATTCTGGATTCGCCGGAGCCTGCCTGCTTGGAAACGCTTCTGGCAGCGCGTACCGTCTGATGCAGCGCTCTCTCGTTAATTTCATCCGAGTAAGCAAGAGCGGTCTTTTCTCCTGAAACCGCTCTGACGCCAAACCCCTGATCTATGGAGAAACTGCCATTTTTAACAGCCCTGTCATCTATCGACCATGATTCGCTGATCCTTTTCTGAAAATATATATCACCAAAATCAATGTTTGTGCTGTTAAGACGTCCCAGCATTTTTTCAATATAAGAAAGATCGATACTGTTTGCTTTGAGCAAATGATCTTCAACGTGGGAGATCATTGCCTGTGAGGACTCGAAGGACATATTGCGGGGGTACTCCTGATAACTGCGTTTACAGCCTGTCAGAATATCCGTAAAACAGTAACAGAGCAAACGTTTTGACATGGTTTTGCAAAACAGGGCTGATTTAATTGACAAATCTCTGATTCGCACACCTGATTACCTGAAAACGTCATTAGAGAAGCAGGTAACAGCACTCCCCGAAACAAAGCTCCGAAATGTTGTTTCCAAAAAAGGGGAACCATTTTTAACAAACCGGATAACACCAGGCCAGGCTGATCGAAAATCACCTGGACATTCCATCTTTCCCGCCTGAAATAATTCCCCATGGTTCCCGTGATCCGACAGACATTTCCCTAGTAACCACTGTTATCCCCAATCCGGAAGAAAGCTTATTCAGAAATAAACGGCCGCATTCCGACTGAAAAAAGCTCATAAGTCCGGTTTTAAGAAGCAGGATCTGTTCATAACCATGGTGCGACACGCTTCTTCTGAACAATTCCCGGGAAATATCCCCAAGAGTTGTATCCACATCCGGAACTCTTCCCCCGCCATGGCAGAGCGGACACTCTTCCGAATGTTGCATAAGATTGCTGTTATGAGATCGCATACGGGAAATTTCCACAATACCCAGTTCCGAAAATGCCGATACCCTGGAAACCAAAGGATCCTTCTTCAGCGCAGTTTTAAAAATATTAAGTATTTCCGCACGGCGGGCATCATTTCGCATATTCAGAAAATCGACCGCTATAATGCCGCCAATCCCCCTGAGTCTGATCTGAGCCGGAATAACAGATGCCGCCTCTCTGTTAACCAGAAAGGCCTTTTCCTCATCAGAGGATCCTGAAATCACGCTTCCGGAATTGACATCCACGGCTGTGAGCGCCTCAGCCTCGTCAATGACCACTTCTCCGCCGGAAGGAAGTTTGCATTTTCGCTGAAATGAATTCCTAACCTGAACGTCAAGCCCGCAGTGATCAAAAAGCAGTTCCTGAGCCCCACCGTCAAACAGCCTGAGATCCGGTTTCCATGAAAAATCGTGGAAGTATTTGTCCACAACTGCGGAAAATCTGCTGAATGATTCCTTCGAGCTTACGGTTATTGAATCAAGGTAATTATCCCTTACCAGACACTCGGCCGCATCCGGACTTTCATAAAGAATACCGGCTCTGTCTGAAGAACGGGCCCTGTTTCTGAGGTCGCCGAGGATCCCGCAAAGATAATCTGCCTCGGTTCTGAGAACATCAAAGAGCTCCGTATCCGGAATTTCGGTGGCCAGGGTTCGGATTGTGAAATGCCCCGGATACTTGTTCACATGGTTATCCACCACCCGGTCAGCAATTTCTGTGATTAAGTCTCTTTTCGCGGCAGTAATTCTCCGGGAAACGCGATTACTACCTGCCCCGGGGTCAAGAACCAGATACCTCCCGGCTATCACCGGTTCCAGTGAAAGACGACATCCCTTGGAACCGATACGTTCCCTTTCCACCATTACCGGAATATAACCACCGGGAACCACATCCTTAGAAAACCCCTTTTTTCCGGGTTCAAGGTACGCCGCCCTGGAATCGCCGATATCAACAAATGCGGCAATCCCAGGAATTACCCTGATAACCTTGCCCCGGTAAACAGATCCCCGGCGGGGAAAAACGGATTTTGATACACCTTCCGAAGATATTACAAAATCAGTAAGAATTCCGTCATCGGCAATTCCCGCCCGGAAGGATCCGGGAATATCCTCAATGAAGAGAGTCCTCATTTATCCAACGCTCCGAAAGGAAAAACACCGAATTCGGAAAGTGCCCGAAGAATCTCATCCTCAGGAAGTCCGATAATATTGCTGAGACTGCCCTGAAAATGACGAATGTATTTACGGCCAATTCCCTGAATCGCATATCCCCCGGCCTTGTCACACGGCTCCCCGGTGTTCCAGTACCAATCAATTTCTGAAGGAGTAAGCCGGTAAAAGCTGACCTGGCTTACCACCACATCGGTGTGAATTTTTCCACCCCGGAGAACAGTAAATCCGGTAATTACCCGATGCGTGTTTCCGCCAAGGCGGGACATAATCCCGATAAAATCAGATTTTGAGGACGGTTTTCCGATTACATCGCCATCATAGTCGATGGTGGTATCGGCAGCAAGAATAACTGATGAAGAAGATACCCCGGGGAAACTCAGAACTGCCCGGGCCTTTTCATATGAAAGCCGTCTTACATACTCCAAAGGTGATTCTCCGTCATGACGGGATTCGTCGGTTTCGGGTCTGACTACCCGAAAGCAAAATCCCAGTTTATCAAGAATCTCACGTCTCCGGGGAGAGCCGGAAGCCAGTATCAGTTCAGTAGTCATACAGTTCAAGAGCGCTTTTTGGAGTTACCGCTTCATAAACCAGAGTAAGTACAAGGTACACCAGTGGCCACAGCAGCATCGTGGAAAGACATGACCAGAATACCTGATAATCTACGGTTACCACCCCGAAAATATGCTCCACCCAAAAAAGAAGAAACTGCCCCAGGCAATTTACCGCTCCGACAACAATGGTCTTCTGTATCAGTGAGTAATAACGAATGTTTTTAAACTGAGATGCCACAATCCATGACATAAAGGCAAATGCTGCAGCATGAATTCCCAAAGTAGCTCCCAGAAGGAAATCAAAGATCAGTCCGGTAAACCAGCCAATGCCTACATTTACCTTTTCCGGAACCACAATAACCCAGTAAAGAAGCACGCATACCACATAATTCGGCGAAAAAACATCAGCCTCTGCTGGAAGCTTTATGAGCGACAACAGAAGACCGAGAAAAAGCGAGCCCCAGATAACAATGAAAACACCGGCATGTCTGATATTCATTAATTCCCTCCGGGTTTATTGTTTTCGCCAGTCTGAGAACCTGTATCATTCCTGTCCCCGGCATCAGGTGTGCCGGTATACACCTGTTCTCTCTGGGATTCGGGCACCCATATCAGGAACATATGTCTCAGGCGATCCAGAAGAACCGTGGGCTGAGCCTTGATTTCGGCAAACTGCACCCCCTCGCGACGGTCGAACATGGAAACCCTGGCCACCGGATATCCCCTGGGAAACTTACCGCCGAGACCTGAGGTTACCAGAAGATCCCCTTCCCTGATATCCACGTTTCTGGGCATATTGACAATACTGAGCTCATTAACCACACCGGTTCCTGAAGCAATGGCACGAATTCCGTTTCTCAGCACCACAACCGGCACCGCATGATTCTGATCCGATATCAGAAGCACTCTGCTGGTGGATTTTGAAACACTGATAACCAGACCGACAATTCCTTCCTCGTTAACCACCGGCTGCCCCTCATAAACATCGTCATCGGTTCCCCGGTTTATCATGACAGTAAGCGAAAACGGGTTGGTATCAACCATGATAACCTCAGCCCCGATTTTACGAAAATCATCCTGAATGGGTGAATTACTGAGCCGTCTTAGACGTTCATTGTCCTCAACAAGACTGTCATAACGCAGCAAATCAACCCTGATGTCGGAAATCTCCCGTTTCAGAAAATTGTTTTCCCGCAGAAGCTCCTGGTAAGAATAACGGCTTTCCGAAATTCCCCGCCCGAATGCCACTGGCATATTGGCAACATAATAGACCGGGGTAAGCCAGCCTTCAAGGGTGTAGCGCAGATCCTTAAAATAATTAAAATGGGAATCGCACACAATGAGCACAAGAGAAAAAATACCGCAGATAATAAACCTGGCAGTTGAAGAAATTCCAAAATAACCCAGCTTATCAACCATTATCTGCCGCACCTCAAAACAAAAAAGCCCCGTTACAAGGGGCCTGTCCCGGTTGGTTACCCGCGTTCAAACAGCGAATACCCGGTAGAATCATAAAGCTCCAGCGCCGCACCACCGCCTCTGGCCACACAGGTAAGAGGATCCTTGGCAACGCGGATATTTACATTGGTTTTTTCCGATATCAAACGATGGAGATTACGCAGAAGAGCACCGCCTCCTGTCAAAACCATCCCCTGATCGGAAATATCGGCAGACAGTTCCGGACGGACATTGCTTAGAGCATCCTGAACAGCTCCGAGAATATTCTTCAGAGGGTCCTGAATGGCCTCCATCACTTCTTCCGAGGTAATGGTAACCGACATAGGTACCTGATTTATAATGCTCTGTCCCCTGATTTCCATAGAAAGCTTCTCATCCTCGTCATTCTCGCTGGCACAGCCGATCTGAATCTTCAGATTCTCAGCGGTGACTTCGCCGATTTCAATTCTGTGCTTTTCTCTGACATAGGAAATTATGGCATCATCCAGCTTGTCCCCGCCGGTTCTGACGGAAGCTGCATATACAATCCCCCCCAAAGAAATAATGGCAACCTCGGTAGTACCACCTCCGATATCAATTACCATTGATCCCCTGGCTTCTGTAACCGGAAGCTCAGCCCCTACAGCCGCGGCCATAGGTTCGGTAATCAGAAAAACCTCGTTGGCGCCGGAACGCTTTACAGCTGCCTTGATAGCAGCTCTTTCCACCGGGGTGGAACCGTAAGGAACGCATACCAGTACCCGGGGAGAACCCTTGATTATCCCCATAAACCTGTTGGTTTTATGCTGGATTATACGCATAAATTCCTCAAGCATCTTCTGCGTATATTTGCAATCGGTAATAACACCGTCACGCATCGGACGAACCACTTTGATATTCTCGGGAGCCTTGCCCAGCATTTGCTTCGCTTCCCGTCCGACGGCCATGGACATCAGCGAACCGCCTCGTCTTTCATCACTGACGGCAACCACTGACGGTTCATTCAGTACAATACCTTTTGATTTGACATATATAAGCGTATTGGCAGTACCCAGATCTATAGACAGGTCATTTGCGAAAAGACCTCTGAGTTTCTTAAACATATTCAAATTCCGGAACTAAATCTTTCAGGATTCCGACAGGGAACCCTATTCATAATAACAGGTGCGGATTATAGCATATATAACCGGCGTTTTTAATTATTTGAACTCTCTGAAAAAACAGAAAACGCCGGGATTCCGCCGGAACTTAAGGCAGTCCCCGAAACCGGCTGAAAAAGGTCAAAAAGGATATTTCTTCAAAATGAAATCAGTTGATTTTTCCGCCGGCATATCGCAAATCGGTAGCGGTAATCTCAGCCTTTCTGGTGATGATGTAGGTATCATCGGCTCGGCCGTTGTCATCATCAAGAATGGGGATCTGACAGGAAGCCTCGGAGGTTATCGTGTACTCGATACGGGAATCAAGAGAAACCGCACTGTCTCCGGACCCCAGAAAAGCCAAATCCACCGCATCCACGGTAAGCCTGGAAAGCCAGCATCTGGAATAAAGATCCTTGCAGAAATAAGTATTGGATCCGGAAGCGGCAGCATTGCAGTTTCCAAAAACCCCGGTCTCCTTTTCAATGAAATCATACGAAGCATGTCCCGAAGTTTTAATCTCCTCCCTGATAGCCAGCCACACCTTGCTGTATCCCTCGGAATTTTCAGAATACGATGTTTCCCGCCCCAGAGAAAACAGCGAAGACATGCCATACTCCAGACCACTCTCAGCCATAAGCTTCGCCTGACTCCCCAGAACAGCATTAAGCTGAACCTGCCGATCCTGAATCAGTATCTGCCCCAGAACGGCGGCAATGCCGGAAAACACCACCAGCACAAATACAGCTGTCATCAGCATGGATCCCCGGGAAAGGAAGCGAGCCTTAGAGCACATTTTCCGCCTCCAAAAGCTGTTCCACGCTCATGGTTTCACTGTCAGTTTCAGTAAAAAGAGCCATAAAAACACTGTTAAGATGGGTGGCATTCTGCTGCCCGGAGCTGCCGGGAACCTCAAAAAGAAGCTTTTTGACCTTATTCCGGCCGTCAGCATTGATAGTGGCAACCGAAGCACCCCGGTGATACAGAAGATATCCATTGGAATCAATGGAATAGGACACCTGACTCCAGTCATTCATCAGGTAAAGCCTATTCAGTCCGGAATCCACATCAAGCCCGGAAATATCAAACCTGATAAAATTTCCCGATGCGGCGCAGTCCGTCCCGGAAATCTTTTTCTCGGAAAGAGAACCGTCACTTTTAAGTATCCCGAGAATACTCACCCGATCCTGACGTGATGCGGCGATAGCCTCGCATGAAAAGCCGCTGCCCTTCGACGGAAAGGCATAGGCATACTTCAGTGACGAGTCCGTATCCTCGGAAACACGGTAAACCCTTAAAACATAAAGGGGAGCCCGGAAGCTTAAGACTCCGTTATCACGTTCATCGCCGGAAATGGATACCTGATACGGAATACTGCCATGAACCTCCCGGGAAATTCTTTCCGTAACGTTTCTGGTAAACTGGGCCAGAGCAACTCTCGCCGACGACTCCGCCATCAAAAGAGCTCCCTGGGATACAAAACCTGCCACACTGACCACGGTAATCCCCATAATCACCATGACAATTACGATTTCTATGAGAGTAAATCCTGATTTCCCGCGCATCAGTAATTCCCCCGCAATGCCGACAGACGGTACACTCCGCCCCGGGGATCCATCACGCTGGCCCTGATTTCCTTGAATGCCATGTTTCCGACAGTAACCGGTGAAACCCGGATTGTTACATAATACCCTGCATATCCGGCATCGGGCAGATCCTTCTGAACAGACATCTTCCAATCGCTGTAGTTCTTTCCCAGAAAGAAATCAGCCGGAACGCCATTGCAGGAATTAAGGCCGTTGCAGTAATCAGGGTTAGCATACTCCTGACATGCGATGCCAGCAGTTTTAACGGCACAGAACCGGGAAGTATCATAATCATCCGTGTCATTGAAAACAGACGAGTACAATGCCGCTCTTTCCTCGGCAGTATCAGGACCATAACCGCCCACGGCAGTGCAGGCTCCGATATCGCAAAGCCGCTCCCCTCCGGTAACCACCGTCTCGCCACAGCGGCAGATTCCTCCGTGGTGGTCAGAATTCTGATCATACTCCTGTGCAAGAATTTCCCGAAAAACCCTTTCGGCAAGCAAAGAGGATTTTACCTCAAACACCGGATTGGCCGATGACACGGCAAAAGAAAACAGAACGCTGGTAATACCGGCCACGGCTATTCCCATAACCACAATGCCGATAACCAGTTCAACGAGCGTAAAGCCCCGGGCTAATTCCATGCGATACCCCCTTCCGGATATACATGAACCGCACAGCTGCCGGATCCCTGAGCCGGACTGAACTTAAACTGGTAGTATCCGGAATCCTTCAGCCCCAGGGTCGTATTGTCCTGATGAACTCTTCCGAGATAATCAAAGCCGATATAGCCATCGGTATCGGCCACCACCCGATCGCCGCCACCGACGCCGTGCCAGGAGGAAGGATTGTTGGAGCAATCCAAACCGATACAGTACCCGAATATGCCGTCGCTGTTGATAAAAAAACGCACATCCGGACTACTGCCCTGATTCATATTGATGGACTGAACAACCGCCAGGCGGGTCACGGCTTCCCGGCACGAAACGTACTCCTGACCGTTGGTGGTTGTCAGCTTTGCGGTAGCTGCCACTGCCAGGATTCCGATAAGAACCAGCACTGTCACCAGTTCAACCAGGGTAAATCCGGTGCTCCGCCTCATAGGCGCCTCTAATTGGCACTGCTGTTTATGTGAGGCTGCACCAGCCCGAGGGAAGGTATGTAGCTGAAGCTCATGTAGCGATCATGATTGTCAGCATCCGGAGCCTTGTATGAGCCGGTGTCCCCCTTCTCCAGAGAAAGCACCAGATAATAACGGCAGATTCCATATCCGGATACCGTGGAGCCATCCACAGCCCCGGTACTGTAGGTTACAAAGTACTTGTAATCAATGTCATCGTTGTTAAGAGCATTGATATCACCGGTGATTCTTGGAGGATTCTGGAGCATTTTTTCCCAGATGTTGATGCAGTTTGCCAGATTATTGGGAACGGCAAAGCCACTGGCGCTTTCATCGGTAATTGTGGAAGGCTTGGTGGCTCCGGCAGTGGTAGCCATAATGGGATATCCCGGACTCATGGTACCGTCATTGATTTTGGTATTAGTGGGGGTGGTCAGATAAAACCTGGTTCCGTCATACAAGGTGCTGTTGATGTTGTTAACCTTCTGTCGACCCTTGGCTTCCCACTGAGCACGTACCAGAAGAATGCCGGTGGCAAAATTTCCGGCAATACCCTCAACGCTCGCCTTTTTGGCCTCTTCTGTCACATCAAGAAAACGCGGAAGCGCCGTGGCAGCCAGAATTCCTAAAATGACAATTACGATAATCAGTTCAATTAAAGTAAAACCCCTGGTTCGATTTCTAATCATAACAATACCCTACCAAGCTCAATCGGCTAAGAATTTATTTACAGAACCGTCGGAATAATTATAAACGAATCCGGAAACATTTGTAGTGAACACACACTCATTTTTGTCAGGGACCGGCCTTGCTGCAACCCTGGCAATAAAAAGAGACTCATCCCGTCCCAGGAGGCCAAGCCAGATCAGCCTGCAGGGTTCCTGCTCCTCCCGGGAAATTCCCCTGACATCCATGGGCCAGCCCTGAGGGCTCATGACATATACCACCCGGTCCGGATTAAATCCCAGCCGACTCTCGTCTGATCCGGCATAGAGATTTACCCATGAAGGAACCTTCATGTTTCTTCTTTTGCCGTCCTGAAGCCAAAGACTGTGAAGAAGTGCCAGGCGTTCTCCGAAATTATGCGCCACCGTATTCATGGACGTTTCCAGTGTCCGATCCGACTGCGGAAGAATAAAATTGCTAACAAAAAGGTAGATGACCAGGACAATGACCGAACAGCCCCAGAGAAACTGCCAGATTTTCAGCAGCTTTTCGTTACTGTTATCCTCCCTGTTCATAATTATTTTCCCTGCATGGCTCCGTACATATCCCACATAGGGGTAAAGATGCCCAATGCCAGAACACCAACCAAAAGGGCCACAAAAACCAGAAGCAGAGGCTCTATCTTGGAGGTCAGAGCCTTAAGATCATAATCGACCTCCCTTTCATAATGGGTTGCCGCCTCCAGAAGCAGTTCATCCACCCGACCGGTTTCGTCTCCTACCGCAAACATCTGAAGTACCAGCGGGGTAAACATGTTACTTTGCATAGCCACAGTGGCAAGAGAATTTCCGTGCTCAATTTCCCGGCGCATGACGTTTACGCGCTCTTCCAGGAACCTGTTATCAATGGCGCTGGCCACCAGAGTAAGAGCCATATTAAGCTGCACTCCGGCCCGCAGCATCAGGGAAAAGCTGCGGCAAAAACGTCCCAGAAGAGCCCGGCGCAGAATGGAGCCGATAACGGGAATCCGCAGCTTAAGACGATCCCACTGATAACGAACACTTTTCACCCGCAGTGCCCGGCGAATTACAAACGGGAGAGCCACCACAAATCCCAGCATATAGGGCCAGTAGGCAACAAAAAAAGCCGATGTTCCGATAAGAATCCTGGTGGTCAGGGGAAGCTCGACGCCGAATTTGGCAAACATGGTGCTGAAAACCGGTATCACCCAGATGTTCAGAATGGCAATGGCCACTCCGATAAAAATAATCACCATCAGGGGATAGCGCATGGCACTGGAAATTCGCTTGCGGGTCTCCTGCTCCAGACTGAAATATTCCGCCAGCTGGTAGAAAACATCTTCCAGACGTCCGGTATTTTCACCCACGTTGATCATGGAAACAAAAAGAGAATTGTAGATTTTCGGCTGATCGCTCATGGCCTGAGTCAGAGAACGCCCCCCAATCAGATCACGGTTCAGCGAGGTCAGGGATTTTTTCAGACCGTAATGATCCGTTGAATCAGCGAGACCGCCAATGGCCCTGATAATGGGAACTCCGGCCTTGGACAGGGAATACATCTGACGGCAAAGCATCACCAGCTCCGAAAGGCCGACACGTCCGCGAAGCAGCTCCTTCAAATCCAGACTGAAATTAGTTCCGGGAAGCCCCCGGGAAACTTCAATGGAGACCGGCATCAGCCCCATGCGGGTTACCTCGTCTATGGCATCCGCCTCCGTCTGCGCCTCCACCCTGCCGAACTTGTAGCTGCCGCCGGCATCCTTGGCCTTATAACTGTAAAACGGCATTATTTATTGATCTCCGCAAGCTTCATAACCTCTTCAATGGAAGTAATTCCCTGCTGAGCAAATTCATAGGCCATCATTGCCAGCGGCTTGTAATTCTCCGATTCCCGGGCCGCAATTGCAAAACCTTCATTATCATTGCGTCTCAGAGCATCCATCATGTTCTGATCAAGCACCAGAAGTTCGAAAACGCCCACCCGTCCCTTGTATCCGGTAAAATTACAGAACTGACAGCCCCGTCCCTGATTTCCCATCCGGAAATGCTCCAGTTTCTGCTGCTCCACCGGAATCCCCAAAGCATCCTGTATGAAATTCATCTGTACTGGATCCGGCTGGCACTCCGCACTGCACTTAGGACATATCCGGCGCACCAGCCTCTGAGCCAGAACCGCCCTCAGAGACCCTGCCACCAGATACCCCGGAGCCCCCATATCCATCAGACGCAGCGTGCTGGAAATGGCATCGTTGGTATGCAGCGTCGATAACACCAGATGGCCGGTCATGGCTCCGCGAAGGCCGATCTCGCAGGTTTCCTGATCTCTCATTTCTCCGACCAGAATAACATCCGGGTCCTGTCTCAGACAGGAACGCAGCACCGTATTGAAATCAAGATGAATTTTTTCGTTTACCTGAACCTGGGTGATTCTGGGAAGACGATACTCCACCGGATCCTCGGCAGTAATAATTTTCACCGAGGGATCGTTAAGTTCATTTAGAGAACCGTAAAGCGTGGTGGTTTTTCCGGAACCTGTGGGACCGGTAACCAGCACCATCCCGTGAGGACGATGCAGCTGAATACGGAAACGGTTCAGAATCTCAACCGGCATCCCGGTCTTATCCAAAGACAAAAGGCCGTTAGACTGATTCAGCAGTCTCATTACCATTGACTCGCCGTACTGGGTCGGCAGAGTGGACAGACGCACATCAATGTTCTTTCCGGAAATAACCACCGGGAAACGGCCATCCTGAGGCAGGCGCTTTTCGGAAATATCCAGTCCGGACATAAGCTTAAGACGAAGCGAAATTGCCGGAGCGATTTCCACATTGTTTAGAACCTGTTCTCTGAGACTTCCGTCAATTCTCTGCCGGATGCGCAGAACATTTGCGTCGGGCTCAATATGTATATCCGAGGCTCCGGAATTGATGGCATCCTCAAAAACCGATCGCAACAGATTAACCACTGCCGCGTCCGAGCCGCCCTCCTCTCCGAGGGTTTCGATGGTATTTATCTCAAAGGGATTTTTGGTAACCTGTGTCTGCAGCTGATCCGCAAACTTGGCGATGGCATCCGTATTTCTGTAAAACATGGAAATACAGCGGATAACCTCAGCCTCGGGAGAAATGACAAAATCAACATCGTACTGATTGAGACGATCCGATATCTTGTCACGCGCCGGATAATCCAAAGGATCCGAAAGGGCCACTGTAATGACATCACTGCCGGATATCGGGTTCGTGTTCCGGGAAATGGCCAGGGCGTGGAGTGTCCGGGCCATGGCTTCCGGCAAAAGCTGAACGGTACTGGAATCGATGTTAATCTTGGACAGATCGTCAAATACCGTCATGTGGAGCTGCTGCCCCAGAGCCTTGCAGATATCCCCCTCTGAAGCCAGCTTCATTGCCACCACGGCCTGTCCCAGCTTCATGCTGTGAGCCCGGGAATACGCCAGAGCCTTGGTCACATCCTCCTCGGTAATGACCCCGGATTGTACCAGCACGTCTCCAATCCTGAGTCGTTTCTGCTGAGGTTTGCTGTTTTCTGTCATTTTTTGCCTCCCAGCACTCCAATCCTCTGCTCGGCAAAGCTGCGGGACTGGGCACTCAGATAAAGAGCCAAAGCCTTGCGATATGCGTCAAGCGCCTCCCGGGACTTACCCGTTTCCTCCAGCGAAATTGCCAGTCCCAGATACCACTTTCCGTCCTGCTTTTCGACGCTGGCCAGCTTCTGATAAGCCCTTATCGCTTCAGGATAGTCGTTGTTCTTTCTGGCCAGTCCTGCCAGAGTCGCATAATAATCCATATTCCCGCGAGCTGGAGGATTCCCCTGTCTCAGCACCTTGATAGCCTGAGAATCCTGCCCCTGAGAGGAATAAATTCTGGCCAGATAAAGACGGTAATCATAATGAGCTGGATCAAGAATTATTCCCCGATCCAAAGTCTTGATGGCATCAAGAGTTCGCCCCTTCCCGAAATAAAGACTGGCCAGCTTTTCCCGGGTTCTGGTATCTCCGGAATTCTTTTTAAGAAGTACCTCGTATGACTTGATTGCCCCAGAGCTGTCCCCCCGCAGAAGAGAGTTTTCTGCCTCCTTTCTAAGAAGTTCCGCCTCTTCCTTCGGTGTCAGTTTCTTCTGCTTCACCCTCATGGAGGAGGAACTTCTTGCCGGGGCCCTGGGTTCCTCAACAATGACAAAATTCTCCGGGGCATTGTCATCCATAATGACTTCCGGAGATGCAATATCGGCGATCTGCACTCCGTCAGAGACCTCTGAATTTTCTTTTGAAGCACTTTCCTTCTGTGCAGGAACCGAACCTCTTCCTCCGGCAGAATTCCCGGAAGTCAGACTGGTCATTACCGAAGAAGAATCCGGACTGTTTTTTCTGATTTCTCCGGCAGGCAACGTTCCGGAAGAAACTATCGGGGCGGCTCCTACGGTCTCCTGACTGACAGCCCCCTCGGCCAGCAGCTTAAGTTCCGCACTGTCACTTCTCTGCACTGGCAAAGCCCCGACACTGCTTTCAGTTCCGGATGATTGCACGTTCCTGCCGGATTCAGGTTCAGAAAGTTCACTGCCCGGAGCAATTCCGGACGCCCCCCCGTCGGAAAGGGCTGCCGCGCTTTGAACCGTCGCAGGACTGCCTGTTGCCTGAACAGACGGCTTTCCGGATCCGTAATATAAATAACCGGCGACTCCGACCAAAGTCACCGCCGCCATAATCCCGGCCCCCGCCAGAGCCGGAAAGAGCAAAGACTTCCCTTCCGGCGGCACATATTTTCCGTACTGTGCCCCCTTTTCCCTCTTATCCAACTCGGAAAGGGCTTTATTTATAACACTCATTCAAACACTCCACCGGAAAGGATCACCCCGCCTATCACAGCCAGCAGCAGAAACACGCCCAATGAAATATAGAGCAGCATAACGGACTTTATATTCCTTACGTCAACTGTATCAAGAGCTGCCTCCCGCACCATGGAACACGAAACCTCGTGCACTCCGTAACCATATGCAAGCATCAGACTTTTGTTGGCAATAATGTTAATAAGCCTGGGAATTCCTCCGCTGAATCTGAAAATATCCCCTGCCGGACGATGACCGAACACCGGCTTCCCGGAATATCCCGATTTCTGCATGCGATAATTAAGATAGGCCTCCGTTTCATCTTCGGTCAGAGGCCGCAGATGGTAGGAAAAGGCAATTCTCTGCCGGAGCTGCCTGAGATTCTTCTTGTCAAGCATTTCATCCAGTTCGGGCTGACCAAAAAGAACAATCTGAATAATCTTGTCATGCTCGGTTTCAAGATTTCCGAGGAGCCTGATAGCCTCCAGAGTATCCTCTGATACTGACTGAACCTCATCTATGACCAGAACCGTTCTCCTGCCAGCCGCATGAATTTCCAGAAGTTTTCGGTTAATGTCGTCATTAAGCGAAAGAGTGGTGCAGTTTGCCGTATCGATATCCAGTTCCCTGGCGATGGAAATCTTAAATTCGTCAGGACTCAGTACCGGATTTGGAATGTATACCAGTTCGAACTCATCAGCCAGTCTGGAAAGGAAAAGCCGGAGAACCATGGTTTTGCCGGTTCCGACTTCTCCGGTAATCTTAATAAAACCTTCCCCTTCACGAAGAGCCTCATCAAGAACCTGCACCGCCTCTTCATGAGGAGGAAGTCCGAAATAAAGGCTGGTATTCGGAGTCAGTCCGAAGGGTTTCTGCTCCAGACCAAAAAACTTTTCGTACATAAAATCAGTCTGTACCCTGCATTACAAAGCCTCGCGGCCTGTCCTCCGCATTGTCCGGATACCATTTTTCCAGAAGATCGGTACTCTTCCTGATCTCCTGTCTCCAGGTGTCTCCTCCCACCACTATCGGACGAAGAAGAATTACCAGTTCCGTCTTGTTATCATAAATGGAACGGTTCTTGAACAGTTCGCCAACCACCGGGATGTCGCCAAGTACCGGAACCTTGGATTCCTGAGTCCCTTTTTCATGTCTCATGAGACCGCCGATAAGAATGACATCACCTGACTGTGCCTCCACCACGGTATCAGTTTCCCGGACGTCAGAAGTGGCCAAAGGCAATTCCATGCGCTTGCCGTCTCCGAGATTAATGGTCTTGTTGTCATCCTGGACGCTGATTACCGCAGGATGAACATGCATCAGAATCCGGCCGTCGTCACTTATTTGCGGGAGCACGTCCAATGATACGCCACTGAAGAAAGGCGAAAAATCAAAAGACGAGGAAACAATGTTGTTGTCGGAACTGGAAGTGTTGGAATCAGTGCTGATATCTGTAAGATAATAGGAATCCTTGCCGATCTTCATTACCGAACGCTGATTGTTCAGCGCCGTTATTCTCGGACTTGACAGAGTAGTAACATCTCCCTGAGTCTGAAGCAGATTAATAAGCACGGAATAGCGTTTGTCAGACATGCTGAACTGAAAACCGCCGCCCAGAAGTGAAAACACACTCCCCTCGATATGACTGGTACTGGTATTTCTGGTTCCCATGTCCTTAACATACTGAGAGTTCGGATTCCCCAGTATCAGACTCCAGTCAATCCCCTGAGCATAATCCTCATTAAGGTGAACCTCCAGTATCTTGGCCTCAATTACCACCTGTCGCCTGAGGGCATTCCTGGTCTGGTTGAGATAATCACGC
This sequence comes from uncultured Ruminobacter sp., assembly GCA_902776415.1. Classification (GTDB taxonomy): domain Bacteria; phylum Pseudomonadota; class Gammaproteobacteria; order Enterobacterales; family Succinivibrionaceae; genus Succinimonas. The sequence goes on along the minus strand of CACYPY010000004.1, from coordinate 16,780 downwards.
ACATTCTGTATTTCAGAAGGCATGCCCCGAACGGTCACCGTGGCGGCCTGGGGATTCACGCTGACCATCCGCCCCTCTCCGCTGCCGAGAATCTTGCCGAGAGTTTTTTCCAGTTCCGTCCAGAAATCACTCTTGGAATTGGTACTGAGCGAAACCCCGCTGGTACTGTCGGAACTTTCACTGTCGGAAGAACTGCCCGATGACGAAGAAGAACCGGACGATGACGAGGAATCGGAACTGGAATCTCCGTCCTTCAGGGAATTATTGCTGATGGATACGGAAGTGGTTGATTCCCTGGTCAGAAGCATATAGTCCACCGGAATGGTTTCAGTATGAACTCCGGCCGGATAAACAAAATATATTTTGCCCTGTTTCTCCGCACGATAGCCGTACATTCTGTAAACAGCATCGAAAACCTGATCAACGGTAACATTGTCAAGGTTTACCGTAATAGTTCCGGAAACCTCCGGATGCACCACCACAGACGCTCCGGAATTATCCATGAGCCTTGCAAAAAATTCCGCAGCCGGAACTTCATTTGCCGCCACGCTAATTCTCCTGGAATCCTCGGCAAAGGATTCACTCTGGACCGGAAGATCCGGATTGAGCTCGTTAAGAACCTCTTCCGGCACGGCGAGCTTTCCCGGAGTCCGGGAAGCCTTTACAAGCTCCTCCTGAATTTCTGTCGGAGCAGGATGCCGGTAGGTACATCCAGATGTTAGAGCCAGCGCCACGGACAGCGCCAGAACCGAGAATTTACTTATCTTCATTTTTCGTCTCACGTTTTCCGGAGGTGTAAAGCGATAACTCAAGTCTTTCATCTCCCTGCGGCGCTACCATGACAGCGCTGCTTTTGGTTAAGGATATCAGAACATACCCGTGACACTTTTGCCCCACATAACAGGTCTGTCCGCTTATAACGGCACGATCCCTGCCATTACCCCGCATCACAGCCTGCAGCTTCAGACTGCCCTTTTCCGAATGGCTGGCCGCCGTCTGAACGGTTCCGTACAAAGGTGTCGTAGGATCCCTCAGCACTCCGGCTTCGGCGGCACCAAACCAGAAACACGCAGTAACTGCCAATGCCAATGTTAATTTAACCACGAATAAAGTCCCTATTAATGCTGAGGGTGTAAATTTCCAGAACCGCCTCCGCTTCCGGATATTTTGTTACCCTGTAATCGAACGATTTCCAGAAAAAACTGGTCTTCATGGCTTCCAGCCCTTCAAGATACCTCATGATATCCATATATCTGCCGTTCAGCGTAATAACCACGCCGTGCTGGTACAGCTTCACATCATCCTTGTGAAACAAAAGCCGGGGCGGGACCGATTCCGTTTTTGTGATTCGCACTGCGGAATTTCCGGCCAGTACCCCTGTCAGGATCTCCGCCATCTGGGAAGCATTTATCAGGTTCATCGTCTCCCTGTCCAGATTTTCATCCAGCTCGGCAAGAGTCTTCTGATACTCCTCCTTTTCGGTGCGAAGAACGTCGTTGGGATTCTGCGTGAGCATTCCCTGCCATTTGGCAAGCTCCTCCTGAGCTTCCGCCAGTTCTGCCCCCCTGGCACTCATACTGTCCTGAGTTCTTCTGGTGTCCGTTTTATACCTGTCAACAAAGGAGAGGTACCCCGGAAATACAAACAGAGCAACGCCCACAAGACATACCAGCACCCGCTCCCTCATTGAAAGTGAAGCTATCTTTTTCTGCAGATCTCTGTAGCTCATTTTCCGGATTCTCCGTTCTCTTCGGATTCCTTTACAACCGCGGCTTCGGCATCAGACAGACTGAAGTGCAGTATTCCCGTTTCACTGTCAGTATAAATCCTGAGAGCACCAAAGGTTACATCCTTCATATTTTCATTAACACCAAAACGCGAAACCATCTGCGGCACTGAATCTGATCTGCTGGCAATACCCGAGATATTGGCATTAAGCCCGGAAAGCCTGAAGGAGGAAACACTGACATCGGATGAACTGACCTCCGCCAGACCATGCATAAAACCCGCATAGCCGCGACTTTTCAGCTTGTCATTGGAGTTAATAAGCTCGTACATCTTTTTCTTGCTGTCTACCAGAACCTTAAGATCCTGCACTTCCTTCTGAAGAACCTTGTCGAGCTGCTGCACCGCCACTCTGGCCTGTACCTCTGCCAGCTGCGACTGGGTATCGCTCAGCTGGTCGTTAAGTTCCTGATCCTGCTTTTTGACACGTTTGTTTTCATCACTGGCATTCATTATCATAAGAGCCATAATTCCGGCCACGCAAAGCCAGACAATGATCATGTGCTCAATGCTCAGAATTACTTTTTTGGGATGAAATTCCGGACGGTATAAATCAAGTCTATTCCTGCGCACTTTTCAAACAGCCTCCCTTAAGAACTCCGTAAAGGGGAAGATATTGCACCCCGATGTCACAGAGCTCGCAAACAGTCTTGTCGTCGCATACCGCAAAGGATGGCCTGGCGTTTTTAAAAAGATGTTTGGAACTCGGAACCACTTCAACGTAACGCCTGTTTTCGGCAAGAGTCTGGGAAATCGTTTCAACCTGATCCGTATCCATGAGAATAATCATTTTCGTTACCGGAGGAAGCCCCAGTCTGGCGGTAAAGAAATCATCACACAGCCGAAGCAGATCCATATCAAGCTGTTCCAGGAGCCCGGTCTCGCTGCCCAGAAGAACGTTGCCCTCAAGTCCGCGGTAATTGCGCATTACACGCGTGTAGCAAAGTTCACCGTTATAAACACCGTAAACTGTAAGATCCCTGCCCTTTTCCATATAAAGAAGCAAAGCCAGCTGTTCCACATACTTGAGAGGAATGGCGGCATCCTTCTTTTTTACCGTTTCATACTGATAAAATGAAATGAAATCTGCCATTGCCAGAGTGCTTATGGAGATGGAATCAAGGATTGCAACACTGTTAATTACATCCGCTATGAGGGCAACCAGACGCTTCTCGGCAAGAACAAAATTCAGCATGGGACGGGAGGTCTTGCTGGTAAATGCCTGATAATAATCCCAGGTATAATCTCCGATTTTCCCGGCAACAGCTCCTTCAAGTTCCTTGTACATGGCAATGCCATGAAGCTCCTCGTCAGTAAGAGTTTCGTTCTGAGGCAGCTGAATTGAACTGGTCAGGGAAACGTCAAGAACCGCACAGACACGATCCTTTGCATGCACCCCGTTTTTTCCGAAAAGATCCTTTATCGCGACTATCCAGTCCTGGGTGGAATTACAGGCCTTGTAATCTGCTTTTTTCTTGTCACGATTCAGGGAAAGAAACCACACACCGTCAGCTCTCAGGGCGACAGCCACATTCGCCTGATTTTTCCTAGCCATAGAATTAACCCATATCTCTCCGTTCAAGCTATTGAACTTTAGCACGTCAGGAATGTTATTGCTAAAACATAAAGTGTCATTTTTAGATCTTCTTTATGATTTTTCGGTTTTCGGCGCATACTCCGCAGCATACCGTCAGCCCAATCGCACAATCCGTACATTATGAACCGGGGCCCCTCCCCGAAAAAATGACTTATGAAACGTTTTCTCTCAGAAAAAAATAACAAAATCTTGATATTTCCTCATAAAACAATAAGAATAAACACCGTTTGACGTTCGGCATACGTAATCCGAACATTAAATTCTGTAAATACTTTTATTTTTTGTATAAACAGTTATAATATAGAAACATGCCGTACAAACTGCCGGGTTATGACGGTTTGCGGTTTAAGGCTGACGGTTTCCGCACGTAATTGCCGTCAGCAGGACGTCAGAGGAGATTATTTATGGTACGCGGAGTTAATAAGGTTATCCTTTTGGGGAATACCGCGGCTGAACCTGATTTCCGGGTTCTGTCCAACGGTTCAACCAGTATTGCCACTGTTGGACTTGCCACCAACGAAAGCTATCGTGATCAGAACGGCAACATAACGGAGCAGACCGAATGGCATCGTCTCGTTTTCTGGGGACGCACTGCCGAAATTGCCCGTGATTACATGCGCAAGGGCAGTCAGATATATGTTGAGGGCAAGATCAAAACCCGCTCCTACGAAGATCAGCAGGGCATAAAACGATATACAACGGAAATTCACGTTACCGAGCTTCACCTGCTCACCCCGAAACAGCAGGGTAACGGCGGATACCCCAATGCCGGATACCCGCAGCCCGGAGGTTATCAGAACATGAACAGCTATCCGCAGAGCGGCGGTTATCAGCAGTCCCCGGGAGGTTACCCGCAGCAGCCGGGGAACTATCCGCAGCAGGGGGATTACCAGCAGCAGCCCGGAGGAATGCCAAATCAGGGAGGCTACAGAAACAACCCCGGATATCCCCAAAGAGGAGGCTTCAGTTCACAAATCAACAATTCAGGTGCCGGAAGTTTCAGAAACGCCGCACCGGCCGGAGCGGTACCCCTGAATTCCCCGTCTCAGGAACTGCCTGAAAAGCCTGTAATGCCCCAGCCATCCCAGGCAATGCCAAACCCCAGCAGTTTCCAGATACCGGAGAACGCCGGAAATTCCTCCGGTGCTCCTGCCGGGGAACCGGCTCTCACTGATGACAGTGATAACCGTCCTTTCAAGGATGATGATCTGCCGTTCTGAGCAGTCCTGCTATAATGACACAGGTTAGAAACGGAGCCCAGGCTCCGTTTTTTCTATTATCTCTTGTCTGGCACTCACTGCATCCAGGAGTTATCTATGACGGCGGAAATTGCTGTAACCGGGGCCCGCACCCACAACCTACGGAACATAAGCGTAAAAATTCCTAAAAACAAATTCTGCGTGATCACCGGGCTCTCCGGTTCCGGAAAATCATCACTGGCATTTGACACTCTTTATGCGGAGGGACAAAGAAAATACGTGGAATCACTGTCGGCATATGCCAGGCAGTTTCTGGATCTGATGGACAAGCCTGATGTGGACAGCATTTCCGGGCTTTCACCTGCAATATCCATTGAACAAAAGGCTGTATCCCACAACCCCCGCTCTACCGTAGGAACCATAACCGAAATTTACGACTATCTCCGTCTTCTGTATGCACGTGCCGGAATTGCCAGGTGTCCCGAACACCGATGCGAGCTTAAGGCTCAGACCGTAAAGCAGATGACAGATGCCATCATGACACTGCCGGAAGATTCCAAGGTCATGATTCTGGCTCCAATAGTGAGAAACCGCAAGGGAGAGTACCGGCAGCTTCTTGGAGAAATGTCCCGGCAGGGATACATCAGAGCCCGAATTGACGGTGAGAACTGCGAGCTTTCCGCCCCTCCCGAGCTTGAGCTTCATAAAAAACACACCATCGAAATAATTATTGACAGACTTAAAGTCAGATCCTCTGACGAAGTCAGACAGCGCATAGCAGACGCCCTGGAACTGGCACTCAAAATGGCTGAAGGGCATGCCCGGGCGGTATCCATGGACGGTAGTTTTCCGGATCTGGATTTTTCGGACAAATACGCCTGCCCGGTATGCAATTACACCATTCCGGAAATAGAACCCCGAAATTTTTCTTTCAACAACCCCAACGGAGCCTGCCCGGAATGCGACGGGCTGGGCATTAAGGAGGTGTTTATTCCGGAAAGCTTTATACTCGACAAGGAAAAATCACTCAATGAAGGAGCAATAAAATACTGGAGTCCCTCGTCAAGCTACAATTTTTCCTTCATAAAGGCTCTTGCTGAAAAATACCGATTTAGTCTTGACGTGCCGTTAAAAAATTTGCCGCAGAATGTCATTCAGCATATTTTTTACGGCTCCGGGTCCGACGAGATAAAAATTGCATTCAGCTTCGGAGAAGGAGAGTACCGCAAAACCACCGTATTCGAAGGAATAATCCCTAACTTCACCAGAAAATACAAGGAAGCCCCTGACAGACAAAAGGAAGATTTTGCCAAATATCTTACCGCCCTCCCATGTTCATCCTGCAACGGAGCCCGCCTTAAAGAAGGATATCGCCATGTTTTTCTGAGAGATACTTCCGGAAGAGAATTCTCTCTTCCGGAGCTGGGGAATCAGACGATCAGAGAAAATCTTGATTTTTTTAAAACCCTGGAACTTTCCGCGCAGAACCAGAAAATCGCCCAAAGACTGCTCAAGGAAATCTCAAACCGGCTGAATTTCCTGGTAAATGTCGGACTTGACTACCTTACTCTCAACCGGTCAAGCGAAACCCTTTCCGGCGGAGAAAGTCAAAGGATAAGACTGGCCAGCCAGATCGGATCCGGACTTACAGGAGTCATGTACGTGCTTGACGAGCCCAGTATCGGACTGCACGAACGGGACAACGAAAGACTTCTGAAATCACTGTTCCATCTCCGGGATCTGGGAAATACCGTTATTGTCGTGGAGCACGATGAAAACACCATCAAAAAAGCTGATTACGTTATCGATATGGGGCCCATGGCCGGCATTCACGGAGGAAATGTGGTCGCCGAAGGCCCTGTTTCCGAAATAATTAAAAACAAAGCCTCTCTCACCGGACAGTATCTTTCCGGAAAACTGACCATCCCCGTTCCAGCAAGGAAGAAAACCGGCAGGGATTTTCTGGTTATCCGGAAAGCATCGGGCAACAATCTTAAAAACGTAACCTTAAAAATTCCGGCCGGCCTTTTCACCTGCGTTACCGGAGTTTCGGGATCCGGCAAATCAACCCTGATAAATGACACTCTTTTTCTGGCCGCTGAAAAGGAGCTTAACGGAGCCACACTCTCTCATCCCGCTCCTTATGAGTCAATTTCCGGACTGGATCTTTTCGACAAGGTAATCAGCATTGATCAGTCCCCCATCGGCAGAACACCGCGTTCCAATCCCGCAACATATATCGACCTGTTCGGTCCCATCAGAACCATTTTTGCCGATACCAGGGAAGCCAGAGCGCGGGGCTATCAGCCAGGACGTTTTTCCTTCAACGTAAAGGGAGGTCGCTGCGAGGCCTGTCAGGGAGCCGGACTAATCAGGGTGGAAATGAACTTTCTTCCCGATGTATATGTTGAATGCGAAGAATGCCACGGCAGAAGATACAACCCCGAAACTCTGGATATCGAGTACAAGGGAAAAAATATCAATGACGTTCTGAACATGACGGCTGAAGAAGCCCTGGAATTTTTCAGCGCTTTTCCAGTCCTGAAACGGAAGCTTAAAACCCTTTGCGATGTAGGACTGTCGTACATCTCTCTGGGACAAAGCGCCACTACCTTCTCTGGAGGAGAGGCTCAGAGAATCAAACTGGCCAAAGAACTGTCACGGCCTCAGACCGGCTCGACGCTTTATATTCTGGACGAACCTACCACCGGACTTCATTTTCATGATGTAAAAATGCTGCTGTCTGTCCTGTTTCGGCTGCGTGATCTGGGAAATACCATTGTAGTTATCGAACACAACATGGATATGATTAAAAGTGCTGACTACATAGTAGATCTTGGTCCTGAAGGAGGTGATCACGGGGGAATGATTATCGCAGAAGGTTCTCCTGAGGAAATTGCGGATAATTGCCATAAAAGCGGATCATATACGGGACAATTTCTCAAAAACTACTTAAAATAACTCCTGAAGGTTTCAATAATTACAGAGGATTCATTATGTCATTCAAACTGGACGATATTCAGTACAATGCCGCATTAAAACTCAATGCTGAGTACCGATATCATTATTTTGTGGAAAGTGCCAAAAAAGGGCTGGAAATTTTTGTCCTCAAAAAAGAGGAAGACGATATTCTCTTTTTGGAAACCGATGAAAATGAGGAAACCATCAGCGTGCTGCCTGTATGGAGTCATGAACGTTATGCTCTCAACTACGCCGAACACAATGAAATTGCCAGCGGCTATCACCCGCAACCTATAAGTCTGGCAGTCTTTCTTGAAACCTGGTTGCCCCAGCTCCGCGCTTCCGGCATTGAATATGCGGTATTCCCGGTGGGAGAAAATGACTGCAATATAGTAACCGATACCGATTTGCAAAAAGATTTTGATTATACTTCTGCAAAATAGTTGTGGACCAGCAAAAATCAAAGAACCGCCGCCATTCAAACGGCGGTTTTTTTTTACAGTTGATTTCAGAATCCGACATCATTCGGGAACCAATGCCGCCATGTCAAAAACGGTGTATCAGTCATAAATCAGACACTAAAACATGGATACAAAACCGGCAACTAAATAAAATTACAGACAGGTGACCGGTTACAATCAGGTGACTTCAGTATTCAATAGCAGAGGAACTGTATAGTTTTCAGGAGGTTGATTGACTATGGTGTTGTGCAACAAGTTTTTACTGAAAAAAATCGCTGCGGTCACTTTCTTGTCTTCTGTTTCTCTTCTTGTCCCTGAGGCTGTTGCCGGCAGCAATACAGCCGCCCATATAGATATCCTGAAATCCATGGTTCGTACCATGCGATACACAGCGGATCTCATTAACGCCAAGGCCGCTGTAAAAGGACATGTCGTGCAGGACGGTTATTTCTGCCCGAAGGGTGAAGGGCTGTCATGTGCCGATGATGAAAAAATCAAAATGCGCTGCGGCTTTCCGGATGCCACCCCTGACGGGATTATAAGAGCTTTGGATTTTAATATCGGACTAAAAGAAGAAGACAAACCGGATCCTGATACCAAATGGCTGTACGTATACAAAGAATGGAACAAGGACGCCACGCAGATCCTGATAACACAGAAGGGACTGCCGGTACCTGATGCCTTCCAGTCCGAAGACGAATGGACGTACAAAAACAAGTGCTATATTTTCTACAACACCCCGTGCTTTCAGGATCCGACGTACTACAAGTTTGACGGAAACCTGAAGGGACTGCAGATTCGGGTGATCACCGATGGCTGCTGATTTCAGTACTGTTTGCCCACCCCTCTGTTTGAGATATTGTCCCCCGGCATAAGTTCCGATACTGTTGCCGCACTGGGGGCTTTGTTGTTGTGTTTTACCTGTCAGTCAGAGAGCTTCAGACTCTCCGGAATATACCCCAGGCAGGAAGCAAGGCTTTTCTCCAGGTCTGCGACACTCCTGCCGGTGCGTCTGCCATAATCTTCAAGCTGATCCCGGCATACTCCGCTTACAGTGATATATTCAGCTTCACTGTTTCCAAAAACATAGGCAGTAACCGAACTAACCGGAAGTGTCATAAAACTCTCGGTAAGTCTGAGTCCTATTGCTGAATCCGGATGCAGAATATCCCAGAAAAGCTGCTTTTCATGGTGATCCGGACATGAAGGATATCCCGGAGCAGGACGAATTCCCGGAGCCTTTTCCTGAACAATTTCCTCCGCCAGAGATGATTCCCGGGAATACCCCCAGAATTCGGTTCGTATCAGATAGTGCAGATATGAAGCTCCGGCTTCCGCCAGTCTGTCTGTCAGAGACTGCAGGAGTAATCCCGAATAAATGTCATTTTCTGACCGATACTTTTTCAGCAGATCGTCGGCACCTGCATTGACAGCAAAAAATCCCATGGCATCATCAGCAGTATCGACGAAATCCGCAAGACATGGATTGCACCGATTATCCCCCTTCCCTGCCGCCTGAGATCGCAAAAAGTTGAATACCCGATCTCCGTTTTCCGTATGAATTGTTACGGAGTTTCTGCCGGAACGTTCAGCCGGAAAAATTCCGAACACGGCGGTCACCCTGTAGGTCGGCAGCTTTTCCAGTTCGTCCAGGAGGGCATTGGCCTCTTCGTACAGCTTAACTGCGGAAGAATTCTGTTCCGGATTAGCCAAAAGCTCCCGATAATCCCGGCGATATTCCCAAAGGTTAAAAAAACCCTGCCACCAGATTAACGGCCTGATATCCCGAAGCTTAAGTTCAATGGTTTTAACACCGGTAAAAACTGGAAATGACGGCTTTGAAATCGCAAAATCAGGACAAAATGCCCGGCTTTCGGCTTCCATAAATGACACAGTCTCCATCCTAGCATATTTCAGTTCATGAAGATGCCTTTCAAAAGCATATTCTTCTCTGAGCTTTTTAAGGTATGCCGGTCTGAGATCCGGAGACAAAAGAGACTGTGCCACGGTAACAGCCCGGCTTGCATTTGCAACATATACCACGGGAGAAGAATACTCCTGTTCCAGCTTGACCGCAGTATGAGCCTTTGAAGTGGTGGCACCGCCAATCATCACCGGAATATGAAGTCCCTGCTTTTCCAGCTCTCTGACCACATGAACCATTTCGTCCAAAGAAGGGGTGATCAGTCCTGATAGCCCGATAATATCCGCCTTTTCTCTTACTGCAGCATTAATAATGTCCTGGCAGGGAACCATCACGCCCAAATCAATAATTTCATAGTTATTGCATTGCAGAACCACTGACACGATATTCTTTCCGATATCATGAACATCCCCTTTTACGGTGGCCATGATAATCTTTCCGTTAGAACGCACAGATTTCTGTTCCGAGCGAATATAGGGCTCAAGACATGACACTGCCTTTTTCATAACCCGGGCGGATTTAACAACCTGAGGCAGAAACATCTTCCCGGCCCCAAACAGATCTCCTACCAGATTCATGCCGTTCATCAGCGGTCCTTCTATCACATCAATCGGACGCGACAGCTTCTGACGGAGTTCCTCGGTATCCTCCTCAATGAACTTGTCAATTCCCTTTACCAGCGAAAACTCTATTCTTTTTTCCGGAGAATCATTTCTCCAGGAAAGATCCTCATCCTGGGCATTGGGATTATTGAGCTTCCCGCCATTCCTGTATTTTTCGGCTACGGCAAGAAGGCGATCCGTGGCGTCCGGAGAAGTATTAAGAACCACCGCTTCCACCAGTGTTCTGAGTTCTTCGGGAATATCGTCATATACTGCCAGCTGCCCGGCATTTACAATTCCCATGTCCATGCCGTTTTTTACTGCATAATACAGAAAAACGGTATGTATGGCCTGCCTCAGAGGCTCATTGCCGCGGAATGAAAACGATACATTGGAGACCCCTCCGGAAATTTTGGCATACGGCAGAGTGTCCTTTATGGTTTTGACAGCTTCAATGAAATCCCTGGCATAATTATCATGTTCGGGAATGCCGGTTGCCACTGCAAAAATATTCGGGTCAAATATAATATCCTCAGGCGGGAAGCCCACCTCTTCAGTAAGAAGTCGATAGGCCCGGGTGCAGATTTCGATTTTTCTTTCGTAGGTATCCGCCTGCCCCTTTTCGTCAAAAGCCATAACAACAGCGGCAGCACCGAATCTGAGAATCTCCCTGGCATGTTCCAGAAATTTGGAAACACCTTCTTTCATGGAAATGGAATTAACTATCGGCTTTCCCTGCACGCATCTCAGGCCGGCCTGCACAACTTCCCACTTGGAAGAATCTATCATCACGGGAACCCTGGCAATGGCCGGCTCTGCCGCAATCAGATTTAGGAACGTTCTCATGGATGACACCGCATCAATCATGCCTTCATCCATATTGATATCGATAATCTGCGCTCCGTTCTCCACCTGGATTCGTGCCACTTCCACGGCCTCTTCAAACTCTCCGGATTTTATAAGACGTCGAAATTTGGCACTGCCGGTAACATTGGTGCGTTCGCCGACATTGATAAAAAGGGAGTTCTCGTCAATTGCAAGAGGTTCAAGTCCCGACAGCCGGCACGAATGAACCGGTTTTTCCGGCAAAGGACGCGGAGCCAAATCCTTTACGGCATCTGCTATAGCCCTTATATGGGCCGGTGTGGTTCCGCAGCAGCCACCAACAACGTTTACAAGTCCCTGTTCAGCCCATGATCTGATGGATGCCGCCATGTCTTCCGGAGACAAATCATATCCTCCGAAGGCGTTGGGAAGTCCGGCATTGGGATAAATCGCCACATAGGTTTCGGAATAGCGGCTGAGATCCTGCACGTGCCCGGTTAACTCCTCCGGCCCCAACGCACAGTTGAATCCGAAAGTAAGCGGCGAAGCATGTCTCAGACTGTTGTAAAAAGCTTCCGGTGTCTGACCGGAAAGAGTTCTGCCCGAAGCATCGGTAATGGTTCCGGAAATCATTATCGGCAGAACCCTGTTCTTTTCCTCAAAAACCGCTTCAGCTGCATAAACGGCAGCCTTTGCATTAAGCGTATCAAAAATTGTCTCTATGATGATCAGATCCGCTCCGCCATCCATCAGACCTCTGACTGCTTCGGCATATCCGGACTCCAGTTCGTCAAAAGTAATGTTTCTGGCTCCGGGATCATTAACATCAGGAGAAATAGAACACGTTCTGTTGGTTGGACCGAGTACCCCTGCCACAAAACGGGGTTTATCCGGAATCCTGGAATTAAAGAAATCCCTGGCCTCCCCCGCAATTTCCGCTGCTCTGCGATTGATCTCATAGGCTCGATCCGAAAGCCGGTAATCAGCAAGAGGAACCGGCGTTGCATTAAAACTGTCAGTCTCAATAATATCCGCCCCGGATTCCAGATATGACATATGAATACTTTTTATAATATCGGGACGAGTAAGGCAGAGAACATCGTTGCAACCTTTAAGATCCACAGGGCTGTCCTTAAAAAGCTCCCCCCTGAAATCCTGTTCCGTAAGCCCGAACCCCTGAACCATTGTTCCCATAGCGCCGTCTATAATCAGGATGCGCCTGTTTAGTTCCCGAACAATAATTTCCCGCATTGCATTCACAGTTATCTTCCCCGCAGTTTTCATCATATTCAGCATGAACCGGCCGTTAAATGGTCAGTCCCGTTTGGCTCTGATATCAAAGGGTGTTGCCTGATATACATAGTAGTTCAGCCAGTTGGTAAACAATAAGAATCCATGACTTCGCCAGGTGCACAGGGGAATTGCCGAGGGATCGTTATTGGGATAATAATTCTCAGGAATAATCGGATTCAATCCGGCGTTGATATCACGACGATATTCGTTGTCCAGGGTATTGGCATCGTATTCCGGATGTCCGGTCACGTATACCTGTCTTCTGTCCGGGGATACTGCCAGGTACACTCCGGTAACATCAGAATCGGCCAGTACTTCCAGATCGGTATTTTCTTCAATAAACCTGGTTTTAAAATCCATGTATCTGGAATGAGGGGCCAGAAAAAAATCATCAAACCCCCTGATAAGGGGATCCGGAATTTTTGAAGTATGGTGCCGAAAAACTCCTGACAGCTTTACCTTCCGGAGCTGCGGCTCCAGACCGTAAAATACTTTCAATGCCGCCTGAACCCCCCAGCAGTGAAAGCTGGTGCAGGTAACATGCTCACGGGACCATTCCAAAATTTCAGTCAGGGTGTTCCAGTAGCTTACCTCCGAAAACGGAACATGCTCCAGCGGGGCTCCGGTGACAATCATGCCGTCGTAATATTTGTCCTTCACGGCATCGAAATTCTGATAATAAGTATCCAGATGTGCCCGGGGAGTGTTTTTTGAAATATGATTGTCAATGCGAAGCAAATCTACCTCCACCTGCAACGGCGAATTTGAAAGCTTTCTCATGAACTGAGTTTCAGTTTCAATTTTCTTGGGCATCAGGTTCAGAATCAGAACATGGATGGGCCGAATGTCCTGATGTACTGCCCTGGTCTCTGTCATGACAAACACATTTTCAGCAGTAAGAATGGATGCTGCGGGCAAAGCATCCGGAATTTTAATCGGCATATTCTGTTCCCCCGGTCGATTCAGTCATAAGTCAACTGTGATATGATCACAGAGTTAAAAAATATTTGTTATGAAAGCATTATACACAGAATGCGGGGGTTGAATAATCTCAGTTTACTGAACAGTCGGAAAGAGTACCGAATACACACCTTGCAGGACTCCCGGAAAACTGAGCATTCAAAAACCGGGGCCCTTCATGAATCCAGGAACCTAACTAGACTGCCGACTGCGTTACAAACCGGATTTGAAGCTTGAAACGCCGCCGAACAATTCCGTACAGCAAGGAGTTTTTCTGCAAATTTCAGAAATTGCATTCACTGGATGGAATGTTTGCAAAACACCGCAATGTTTCAAAAGATTCTGCATGGCACTCAGGATCTGCGAATAAAATTAAAGAAAAGAACACATTCTACCCTGACAGTTTTACAATGGAACAGTACCGGGCCCCATGCCATCAAACGGGAGCCGAAAAACATATCGGGCTTCGAAGCATTCTGAGTACTTTCCGAACAGGCTGCTGCATGCTCAAGGCTCAGCGAAAATGTATCCTGAACACAAACCTATGGAAACTGATATACCAAGCATTCCTCAGTTAAGGAATAACAGGAGAACTTAAAATGTCCCGACTGCAATTAGCCTTAATAACAGGTATCGTAGTCTTTTTCTACCTGGTACTGGCTGTTATTTACGGAAACAACCAGTACATGAATGCCGAGACCACCGAAATTCTGAAAAACGGATTCGCCGTGCATTACATTCAGGATGCAAAAGATTTCAGCGGTAATAATCTGCTGACATTGGTAATATCCGCTCCGCTGCGTATTTATGAAAGCGTGTTATCTCCTCTGGCAATGCTGATTCTGCTGCGTCTTGTTTCTCTGGGCTTTTTGTTATGGGCACTTTACAAATATGTATCCCGGAAAACTCTTGCCTGGACCGTAATAATTTATCTTTTATCTCCCTGGTTTCTCTACAACACCCATTTTTCCTACACTTCGTACATGGAAATAGGTGCCGCTCTTTACCTCCTGACACTTGTTAAGCTGAGAAATCGCCCTGACAGCTTCATTTCATACTTTGTCTGGAGCTTTCTGCATATTCTGGCCATCGGATGGTGTCTCCACTTTCACTATTCAGGAGTCATACTTTGCCTGATTTCTATAGCCCTTATGGTAAGAAAAATCCTTTGCATCAATATTCAGGGGCTGGTTCTGGGATCCTGTACGTCCGGGTTTCTGATATATCTGGGAATCCTGGCAGCAAGAACCAATTCCGGCATGTACATTACTCATGACTTTGATGAAGGATATCTCGGATTCGGCATTACTCATGTCTATCCGGTATTGAAATCAGCACTGTACTGGCTCAGATTCAGTTCTACTTTGGGACAGAATCATCTGGTTTTGGAAACAGGCTTTAACTGGGTCAGTGCCACCGAAGTTATCGCACAGTCATTCCGGATAATCTGGCTGGCGGGAATCTACATCCTGGGACTTATGACCATGCTGTGGAGTGTTCTGGGAAACTGGGCTGCGGCAATAGAAGCCAAAGGATACGTGTTCACAAGAAATGAACCGGACTGCGATTCAGGATACATCTCGGTTGTATCCGTGTATGCCTTGCTGGCAACCATGGTTTTTGCCGGAATGGCACCGATACTTCTGTCATCAGATGAACTTAATGTAATATTTCCCTTCAGTCTCCTGCCGGTGCTGCTTATCATAGACAAACTGTCAGAAGCAAAACTCTCAAGACACCTCCTGGTAATGACCGTCATCGCCGGTATCCTGATCACTATCGGTCTTTTCGGAGCTGTGGAATCAGGTTGGTTCAACGCTGAATTCAATTATTATGAGAATGCCAGCATACTGGTGGATTCCTTTTTCAATTAAACACAATTTTCACTCTCCGAAAAAGCTGCATTCCTTGCAGGGAACAAAAAAAGAAACCGGAGCAAGACCTGCAGAAATCATAGAAATAAAAAAGGAGTCGCTTAAGACCCCTTTTTTTATTATAAAAACGCCGCTCGTCAGTTCAGGAATTCGGCAATCCTGTCGAGAGACTCGTCAAATTCGGCTCCGTTGTTGTTCTTGAACACAAAAACATCACCAACATTTTCCGGCATCGTAAAATTACAGCGGGAAATGTACTCATCCCAATGTTCAAGCTTCCAGGTATCACGGCTGGAATTGCGCTTGATCATGCGCTGGTGGCATGTTTCAGGAGAAGTATCAACCCAAACTAAAACCAGACGGGCACCAATCTTAGCAAGCTTTGCTCTCAGATCGGCAATATAGGAAGGATCTCTTACCTCACGGGTAAAGGGTGCATTTATAAGCACGTTATCCTCATATTCAAGAGCCTCGAAAGCCAGATCAAGAACTGCATAATACTCATAGTCTCTGATGTGTTCTTCAAAGAAGTCAGAGCTGCGGTTGTATTCCTGATTAGCAACCACAAAAATCTGTTTAGAAAGAACAATGAGCGTATCCTTATCAAGATATACAACATGATCTAACTTTTTAGCAATTGCCTTAGATACATATGTTTTACCACAGGCGGGTGGTGATGTCACAAGAATCAAACTCTTCATAATTATGGTCACTAATCAAATGATTTAAATAAACAACAACTGGGACTGCCAACGCTTATAAAATTGTTCTGGAGAATAGGCTTTTTCCCTCATAAATCCCGGCTATATATTCTACCACGTGAAAACGTTTTTTAAAAGAATTCCCCATATCGTATATTGCAAAAAAACAACATACCGGCTTTTCTCATAGCAAACGTACACTGACTTTTCAGTAAAAATGAACAAGACAAAAGCGAGCAGTTTGCCGGACCACCGGATATTTTATACCATATTCACATGTCATATCTCTTCAATATTTCTGATGAACAACTCTACATACAAAATATATTCACAGACAAAGAAAATACTTTCAATTGAAGATACTTCCAAATCAAAAAGCATGACCAATCATGCAAAATACCTGATCCGGAACAGACAATTCAGACAATCAGAATATCAATAAGATTAAGAACAATACTTATATAATTGTTTGATTATAACAATCATTCTAATGGATACGAAAAAGGGAGCTCCGCACAGGAACTCCCTCTTCCATATATAATGCCTGACAATGACCTACTCTCACATAGCGAATGCTACACTACCATCGGCACTGTTC
>CACYPY010000003.1 GCA_902776415.1 uncultured Ruminobacter sp. | reverse complement strand
TGGCAGGACAACGACGTTTCCAAGAACTATCAGGTGCTTCCGGCTCAGAAGATCGGCGATACCTACTATGCCTATATATCCGATTTCCGGGATCAGCTTGTTGACTACTATATGGAGGCCACCGACAACCTGGGCAACGTTACCCGCAGCGAAATCGGCCATACCTATGTAGGCGCCGGCCGCTACACCCAGAAGGACGGGGCTTATATCGAGGATGTGAACGGCGAGATTGAAGGCACTCACATGTTCTTTACCGACGGTGCGGTGGTGCTTACTGACAAGGTAACCGTATATGCCAGGCCGGCCGCTTCCGATACCGGAGCAGTCTTCCTTGACTACAAGGATTCCGGCACCGGCGCCTGGAGTTCCGAGTCCATGAGCGACTACAAGGGATCCGGATACTTCAAGACCACCGTTACCTACACCCGCGATGCCGGCTGTGCCGATATCAGGGTTCACAACAGCGGTGAAAGCTCCTTCTATCCATCTGCCGACGGCAAGTGTCTCTCCAAGGGTACCTATACCATTGCCCAGAACGGCTCGATAACCGAGGGAGCTCCTACCGACATCCCCAACAATGCCACCATTTACTTCAAGCCGTCTGTTTCGGATCTGGACAAGGTGTGCATTCACTATCGCGGCACTCCGGGTACCGAGTCTGGCTGGACCAAGGCTCCCGGTGAGGAAATGACCGATGCCGGAAAGGGCTGGTACAAGAAGGATCTGAATTTCGACAGTGACAAGACCGGCATTGAATTCCTGTTCAATGACTGCGGCAACAGCTGGTACAAGAATTCCAGCGGCGGCAACTTCACCATCACCACCATTCAGGATACCTCCATTGACGGCACCAAGCTTACTGACGGCATGCCGGAAGAGCTGGACAACAGAAACAAGGCTCCCAGGGCGGTAATTGCCGGCGGTTCCGCCATTACCATCAAAAAGGGCGAGTCCGTGGTGCTGGATGCTTCCGGTTCCACCGATCCTGACGGCACTATCGCTTCCTACAAGTGGAGCACCGGTGAAACCACCGCGAAGATCACCGTTTCCCCGGAAAAGACTCAGAGCTATACCGTTACCGTAACCGACAATAACGGTGCGATTTCCGCAGCCTCGGTTACCGTGACCGTTGAATCCTCCGAGTGCATCCCGGTTCCCAATGCCACTGCTCCTATCGTGGCTCAGGTTAACGGTCTCGAGGTCAAGCTGTGGACCGCTCCCGGTGTGAATGACGGCTGTGATGTTCAGTTCGACTACAAGGACTTCAAGTGGGATTTCGGCGACGGCTCCACCGGAACCGGCAATGAGGTTGCCCATACCTACCAGAATGGCGGTACCTACACCATTACCATGTCGAAGTCCGATCCGGAAGGTAATGTCATGACCGACACCCAGAAGGTTACCGTGATATCCTCCGATGATGTGATTGACGTTAAGGCTGTGATTACTGCCTCCGCCACCGAGATTTCCCAGGGCGAGACTGTAACCCTAAGCGCTGCCGGATCCACCGGTGCCGGGCTGACCTATTCCTGGAATACCGGCGAGACCACCGCTTCCATCAAGGTATCTCCCAAGGCCACCACCACCTACAGACTGACTGTTACCGACCGTGAAGGCCGGACTGCTCAGGAAGTGGTAACCGTAACCGTGCGTGATGTGGAAAATCATGCTCCGGTTGCTGTTATTGAAAGCTCTGCCAGTGTGATCAAGGCCGGCGCCACTGTGGTACTGGATGCCTCCGCCTCCAGCGATCCGGACGGCGATGCCATCACCTACAAGTGGAGTACCGGCGAAACCGCTGCCTCCATCAGGGTTGCTCCCGAGGAGACCACCCGCTACTCCGTAGTGGTAACCGATGCCAGAGGTGCTACAGCCGATGCTTCCGTTGAGGTAACCGTGGTTCCTCCTTCCGAGAATCTGCCTCCTCAGGTTTCCGTAACTCCGAAGACCGCTGCCGTTACTGTTGACGAGGCTGTCGAGTTTGTGGCCTCCGCTTCCGATGACGGCGAGATTGCCAGCTACTCCTGGCAGGTGGACGGCGTGGAGATGGCTTCCGGCAAGGTAACCACCTTCAGTCATAAGTTCACCTCCTACGGTGCTCATAAGGTAACTGTAACCGTAACTGACAACGAAGGCCTGAAGACTTCTGCCGAGGCTGCTGTTCAGGTTAATGCCACCGGCGACATCACCGGTACTGTGGAGATCGAGGGACCTTCCGAGGTGAATGCCCTGAACAAGGTCAGATTCTCGGCAGCCAATGCTCAGGTCTCCGGAGAAAGCGGCATCAGCAAGTTTGTGTGGGAAGTTGACGGCGAAAAGCTGACGGTTAACAATCCGGTGCTCAACTGGACCTTCAGCAAGGCCGGCAGTCACGTGGTTTCCGTAACCGTATACGACAGTGACGACCATGTTGTAGCCGGAGATACCCATTCCGTATACGTGAAGGGCTACTGGAAGGAAGGCGAAGTGCCTGATTTCAGCTTCGGCAGCAGCAACGGCGGCAGCAAGGCCGGAAAGATCGGCGTGGTAACTGCTGACAGCAGCAGTATTGAGCCTCTGGAAGTATTTGTCGGGAAGCTTCTGACCCTGATTGTCGATAAGCTGGACATGACCTATCAGGTATACCGGAAGATCGACGGCACAGCTCCGCAGACCGCTTCTGCACAGGGACTGGAGGGGTATCAGCTCTGCCGCATCACCGGCAATGCTGTGGTGGACTGCAATGCCGCTTCAGGCGATGACTATGTCACTGTGAAGAAGGGCGACGAGCTGGCTCTGGACTTCGCCGAACCCGGTGAGTACCGGCTTATGACCGAAGGCGTCGATGCCACCGCACAGGATGCCAGCGTGTTCTCCGGCTACATTCCTCTGACTGTAAAAGAAGACTCCGCTCCTGGTGCTTCCGACGATCCTGTAACTCCTGATTCCGGTGACAGCCCGATATCTCCGGACCCGGACTGGGAAAGCGACTCCGACAGTGATTCTGCAGGTTCCGGCGGCAAGAAGGGCGGCGGTGCCATGGACGCACTCTCTCTCGTCATGCTGTCTCTGGGTTCGCTGTTCCTGAGAAGAAGAAACAGAAGGAAGTAACAGAGAAAGCAGATAAGTTTTATCTCTCTTCTTAAATAATGACAAAGGCCGCGGATTATCGTCTGCGGTTTTTTTGTGTGTGGGCCAGGCATATTCCGTATCTGTGGTAATCATCTCTCGCCCTGAAACCGGTACGGGTGTTATGGCAGCAAATTGCGAGTTTTAAATAATGTGGCAGCACGGAAGATGTAATCGTAGACACCTGTGGTACACTACTGAAAATTACACCTCTGGGTGACACTGCAAATAATACCGTTTTATCATTTCCGTAAAACTTCGTGTAGTGTAGAATGCAGGATTAGAAGCGGTCATTGTCAATAAATGAGTCCGGTGCAAAAAATCGATTTCTGTCTTAGTCAGATACAACGAGACCTTTAAAATAGCCATCCGTTTTTGGCAAAAATGGTGTTTTTGGACTTTTTGCACTCCACTCATAAATGTCCAAAACCACAATTCCGATAAAATTCGTCTTTTTAGGGATTTGAAGAAAAACATGATTAAAAAAGTTTTTTAAAGATCGATATGTAACATATTTATTATTTTTAATAAAATATTACCGCGATTTTTAGAGAACTTTACAATATCGAATGCGGGTTGAAATCGATTTTTGCACAGAGTTTGTGTATTCTGATATCTTATATAAATTTTTGTTTTTACGGTGCAACACTGTTTTATTCAGAGGTCTGTTATCATGATTATCAGCAGTATTACCATAAAGAACTTTCGGTTATACAAGGATGTTTCGATTATCTTTGATAAAAAGCTTTCTGTTATAATCGGAAAAAACGGTGTTGGAAAATCGGGCGTTCTTGATGCTGTTTCAATAGCTTTGGGGAGCTATCTTGCAGGTTTTGATGATATTTCAGTTAGTGGGATTTCTCAGGATGATGTTCGCCTTATGACATTTCAGACCGGAAGTTCTATAGAGACTCAGAAACAATATCCTGTCGAAATTCAGGCTTCTGCTCTGATAAACGAATTGGACGGAGAAAACAGGGCGCTAACCTGGAAAAGAAGTCTTGTGAGAGAAGGCGGCAGAACGCTTATTCAGGATGCGATGCCTGTAACACGTTACGCTTCTGCACTTCAGGAGCAGATAAGCAGACAGAACAAGGATTTGATCCTTCCTGTAATCGCGTATTACGGTACAGGAAGATTGTACAGGCATAAAAAGTCTTCGCAGGCATCATCTGGGAGATTTAACAGAGTTTTAGGTTATAGCAACTGTCTTGATGCCGCTTCGGATGATAAATCATTTTGGAAATGGTTTAAAAGAATGTCTGATATTGAGTTTCAGAGACGTGAAAAAGTTCCTGAGTTTGAAGTGGTAAAGCAGGCCATGGGAAAATGCTACAGAGGATATGCAGCTAAAGAAGATCAGAAAACAGAGATTCCGAAATTTGAGTATATGGCTGACAGCGGGGAGTTTGAAATTTTATATTATGAGGATGGCAGGATGGTACGCTTGCCGTTCAGAATGCTCAGTGATGGTGTCAGAGTAACTGTAAGCATGGTAGCTGATATTGCATATCGGATGGCAATGCTTAATCCTGATTTGCAGGAAAGAATTACTGAGGAAACTCCGGGTATTGTCCTGATAGATGAAATTGATATGCATTTGCATCCTGCGTGGCAGAAAAGAATCATTGATGATCTCAGATATATTTTTCCGAAAGTCCAGTTTATCGTAACCACGCATTCTCCGTCGGTGCTGGCAAATATTGAATCCCCGAAAAATATTTTGTGTTTGAATGGACAGTCTTTTTATTCTCCGGGAATTATAACCTATGGCCGGGACACTGATAATCTGCTGGAAGGTCTTATGGGGGCTGAAATACAGCCCGATAAGGTTTCATCTCTGAAAAATAAGTTTTATGATTCCTCAGATGATGGTGACAGGGATAGTGCCCGACAGTACCTTAATGAATTGGAAGAATTGCTGGGATCTGAACATCCTGAATATGTAAAGGCTAAGATTGCATATGATTTGGAGTTTGACCTGGGAGAATATGAATGATTTTCATAAACAAGGGAAAGGAACCGAATTCTCTTACACAGTATAAAAAACAATTTAATGCCAGGTTTGATAATCTTCCATCCGATGTCAAAAATGATTTGCGGAATGCTCTTTTGTATGAACAGGGGTATGTTTGTGCGTACTGCATGAGAAGGATACCGGAAAGAGATCAAGCTTGTAAAATTGAACACTTTTCAGCAAGGACTTTACAGAATGAACTTAAATATGGAAACCTTTTGGCATGCTGTTCTGGCGGTGAATTGAACGGAGTTCGTACTTGTGATACCTTCAAGGGAAACAGAGTATTGCACTTAAATCCTCAGAACCTGAATGATATGAATTCCATTAGTTACAGGCATGATGGAACGATAACATCTTCCATGCCATATAAAAATGAACTATCGGATCTTCTTAATCTTAATTGCGAACAGTTAAAGCTGGACAGAAAACAAGTGATAAAAAATCTTGAAGAACTGCTCTATAGAAAGTTGAAAAATAATAATAACAGGCGATATTATTTGAATACATTATTAAAGCATTATAAATCCAGGGATGAGGATAATAAGTTTGGGTCGTATATTGGGGTTTATATTTGGTATTTAGAAAAAAAACTAAGATCCTTATCGTAAGAATTGTTGAACTCCGGTATTGATGTTTAGTTACACGGCTGTCTTACGGTTTAATGTACTGACTTTCAACTGAATGCTTACAGCAGTTTTCCCCTGAAGATTTCCGAAGAATCAGAAAATCCACAATATTGCACCGGATGAGCGAATTTGTTATATTCCGGATAAGATAAGCAGATTTTTAAAAGTTTTTAGAGGATTTCAGAGAAAAATGCGCTGCCGTTTTCGGATAGCGGGCATTGACTGTCCCCTGTGTTCGCTGGCGCTGGCTCGGAATCTTTCCGGCATTAAGGAGCTTACGGCGGTAAGAATGCCGTTTCTGGGGAACACGGTGGATATTGAAACCTGGCTTACTGCCGAGGAGCTTCGGGAGCTTTTGGCAGGGGTTTCCGAAAAGCTGCACGGAAAGGTGGAGTTTATTCCTCTGGAATCGGTAGAGAACCGGCAGGTTGGTCAGGAATGAGTTCCGGTATTTCCGGTATATCGTGACAGTTAAGGAGGTGGCTATGGCAGATTCTTCAGAATTGCAAAACGATCAGTTTCAGGTAAAGGAAGCCAAGTCCCGGTGTCTGGAGAAGCTCAGGGAATCCGGAGTCCGCATGTCCCGGCAGCGGATGGAGCTGGTGGATCTCCTGTTTTCGGGAAGCTATTCCTGTGTCAAGGAGCTTTACTACGAGGCCCGGGAGAAGAATCCCGAACTCGGTATTTCCACGGTTTATCGCTTTCTGAACGTGCTGGAGACCCTGGGGATTATTTCGGGAGGGCACGGATTTGACGTGAACGCCTGCCGCAAGTGCAGCTTCCGGCTGGGTTCCGTCAGGGATTCCCGTGGTGTGGATGTCAAGGGGTGCGATGTGGACCTGCCGGAGCTTCTGAGACTCGGCCTGGTGGTCAAGGGGCTTATCCGTTCTGATGAAAAAATCGATGTTACCACCATTGACGATTCGGTGCATATTTCGGTTAAGAAATGAGGTTGCGGGTATAATGCCGCAGGAAAAGCGACCGGAATCTGTTTCCGGTTTTTTGTTTTGAGAGCAATGCTGTCATCAGCAGTCATTAAGTCATAAGCAGATGAAGTTTCCAGTATATTTAGACAATGCCGCCACGACTCCGGTGGATCCCCGGGTGGCGGAAAAAATGAGTTCCTGTCTTACCATGGACGGGGTATTCGGGAATGCCGCCTCCAAAACCCACGTCTACGGCTGGCAGGCTGCAGAGGTGGTGGACATTGCCAGAAATCAGGTGGCGGATCTAGTCGGGGCGGATTCCCGGGAGATTGTGTTTACCTCCGGTGCCACCGAAAGCGACAATCTGGCAGTGACCGGGCTGGCCTTCAGGTTTCAGGGCGGGGAGCGGAATATCATTGTAACCTCCGAAATCGAGCACAAGGCAATTCTGGATTCCTGCAGCTTTGCCGAACGGCTGGGGTATCAGGTTATCCGCATCAAGCCGGATCGGGAAGGGCGGGTAACCCCGGAGATGCTTCGGGAATACCTGAGTGACCGGGTGCTTCTGGTAACCCTGATGCAGGCCAATAATGAGGTTGGAACCATTAATGACATTAAGGCCCTGGCCGAAACCTCTCACGAATACGGCGCTCTTTTTCATTCGGACTGCGCCCAGAGTGCCGGTAAGGTCCGCATCGATGTCCGGGAGATGCCGGCGGATTATCTTTCGTTTTCGGGACACAAGCTGTACGGCCCAAAGGGCATCGGTGCCTTCTATATCCGGAACGATGCCCCCAGGCCCGAGGCGGTGATACACGGCGGCGGTCATGAGCGGGGCCTCAGGTCCGGCACCCTGGCGGTGCATCAGATCGCCGGCATGGGACTGGCCTTTGAGCTGGCCCGGCAGGATTTCGATGCCGGGAATGCCAGGGCCACGGCGCTTCGGGAACGTCTCAGACACCGGATCTGCTCGCTTTCGGGAGTGACTCTGAACGGATCTCCCCGGGAACGGCTTCCCGGCAATCTTAATCTGACCTTCCGGGGGGTGGACGGGGAGCAGTTTCTGCTGGCTCTTACCAAAATTGCGGTTTCCACGGGATCGGCCTGTACCTCGGCCTCGGTGGAGCCTTCCTACGTGCTCCGGGCCCTGGGTCTTTCCGCCGCCGAGGCTCATGCCTCCATCAGGTTTTCATTGGGAAGGTTCACCACGGAAGAGGAGATCGACTTCGTCGCGGACTATGTAAAGACCGAATATCTGAAGCTTAAGGCAAAGGGAGATTTCTGGAAATGACAGACATGACAGACAGAACAGGTAATGCGGGAGACAGGGCCGCAGATCAGTCCGGAGACAGGACCTGCGAGGTGTACCTGACCACCCGGGATCAGCTTCCCTCCTGGTATCCGGAGGGACAGAGCATCGCCGTTCTTCCGGACGGGATTGCGCTTTCTCCCGAAAAGCCTCTTCCTGCCGGAGAAGAACGTTCCCGGGACTTTTTAAGGTTTGTCAGGAAGTCCGCGAGAGCCCTGGCGGATCGGGGGATTAATAGCGTGCGGCTCCGGGATTCCCGGGATTTTGTCTGGGACTCCGAGGCCTCCTTCGCCTTCAGCCAGGGCTTCCGTACCCTGAACCGCAAGCAGCACCTGGAATTTACTCCCGAGGTGGCACAGGATGCCGGCTTCCGGGATCTTCTCGGGGTTATTGCCTGGGTACGGGACACTATTGATCTTCCGGGAAGCGAGCTTACTCCGGATTCGTACGAAAAGGAGCTCGAAAAACTCCGGGATCTGTGTTACGGAAAATTTTCCATAAAAAAGATTTCCGGCCCGGAACTGGAGAGGGAAGGCTTCTCCGGCATTGTCACGGTGGGCCGGGGCAGTGTCAATCCGCCCTGTCTCTATGTTCTTGACTATGCGCCCGCCGGAGAGAAGGAACCGGTTTTCATATCGCTGGCGGGGAAGGGCATTACCTTCGATACCGGCGGTTACAGTCTCAAGCCCTCCGGCCTTATGAAGTCCATGCACAGCGACATGGGCGGCTCCGCCACCGTGGCCGGAGCCCTGGCTCTTCTGGCGCTGTCCGGCTTCCCGGGGCGGGTTAAGGCCTATCTGGCCTGTGCCGAAAACATGATTTCCGGAAGTGCCATGCGTATCGGGGACATTATCCGCTATCGGAACGGCAAATCCGTTGTCATCGACAATACCGATGCCGAGGGCCGGCTGGTTCTGGCGGACGCTCTCCTGGCGGCCGCCGGGGACGGGGGATACATTCTGGATGCCGCCACTCTTACCGGGGCGGCCAAGGTGGCCCTGGGCCGGGAATATCATGCCGTGCTCAGTCTGAATGACAGCCTGGCGGAGAATTTTCTCAGGGCAGCCGGCAGTGTCGGTGAGTATGCCTGGAGACTGCCTCTGGAGGAATTTCACCTGGACCTGGTGAAGTCCGGACTGGCCGATATCACCAATTCGGTACCGGATGAGCCCGGTGCCACCACTGCGGCGGCATTTCTGGCACAGTTTGCGGAAAACCGGGACAGGTGGATTCATCTCGATCTTGCCGCCTCCTACCAGAAAACCCCGGGTTCCGGGTACGGTCTGGGCGCCCGGGGCCACGGAATAAGATCTATCGCCCGCTTTGTGAAAGATCTTTGGGGTTTCCGGTAAGGAAGATCACAAATGAGGAAAGCTCCGTGTTTTCGGGGCTTTTTTTGATCTATGCTAGGGAGAAATTTTTCAGAAGCGAGAGGTTTTCCATGGCTATTGAACGTACCTTTTCCATTATCAAGCCGGATGTCGTGGCACGGAATCTTATCGGGGACATCTATCACCGTTTTGAAAATGCGGGCCTCAGGGTGATTGCCGCCAAGATGGTGCATCTGAATCATGAGGAGGCGGCCGGCTTCTATGCCCATCTCCGGGAGAAGCCGTTTTTTGAGGCGCTGATGGATTTTATGCTGTCTGGCCCCATCATGGTTCAGGTGCTGGAGGGGGAGGATGCTGTAAGAAGGCATCGCGAGGTTATCGGAGATACCGATCCCAGGCATGCCAGGGCCGGCACGGTCAGGGCGGACTATGCCACTTCAATCGATCAGAACGCCGTGCACGGTTCTGACTGCATCGAGGCCGCCGAGCGCGAGATTTCGTATTTTTTCACCGAGGACGAAATTTGTCCCAGGACAAGATAGGTGATGAACATGGCTGATATCAGGAATATTGTGATTCTGACCGGAGCCGGAATTTCCCAGGAGTCCGGCATCCCCACCTTCAGATCCGAGGACGGACTCTGGGAGCAGCACCGGGTGGAGGACGTGGCCACTCCTGAAGGCTATGTCCGGAATCCGGTGCTGGTGCATAATTTCTACAACCGGCTCCGGAAGAATCTGGCCGGTGCCGCGCCCAACCCTGCCCACAAGGCGCTGGCCCGGCTGGAACAGGAATGGCAGCGGGGATCGGTTACGGTGATCACCCAGAACATTGATGACCTGCACGAACGGGGCGGTTCCCGGAAGGTTATCCACATGCACGGCGAGCTTAAGAGCATTCTGTGCAAATCCTGCGGCGCCCATTCCCGGTGGGAGGGAGATTCCTCGGAGGATGATGTCTGCCCGGTATGCGGCAAAAAGGAACTTCGTCCCGATATCGTCTGGTTCGGAGAGATTCCCTATTTCACCGAGGAGATTTATGACTGTCTGGCCCGCGGCAGTCTTTTTCTGTCCGTTGGCACCTCGGGTGCGGTTTATCCGGCGGCGGGCTTTGTCAGCACCGTAAACCGTATCGGCTATCCTTCCGTGGAGTTCAATCTGACGCCTTCCCTGCAGAATTCCAGCTTTACTTACAGTGTTTACGGCAAGGCCGGCACCACGCTCCCTGAATTTGTGGACAGACTTCTGGAAACCGGCGGCATCGATTTTCTGAAGAAGGAGCCGAAGCCGTGATCGGAATCGGATGAGTGTCTGGAGCTTCTTGTTCACGGGGGCTTTTCCCGGCCGTTCCTGCCGTTTCTGAGTCGCATACTGTTTCCTCACATGTCAGTACAGGGGGGGTGAAAGGGAGTAATCCTCTTAGTTATTAACAGAAGCGCCGGAGGCGCCTTCCTTCTTCAGTCAATAACTGTCGATTCTTTATATTTCTCCGGAACCCGGTCTGACACCGGATACAACGCACTGGCAAAAAACATCCCCATGAAAAAGTTTCCGGGATTTATGGCGGATGGGGCTGAAAATTCCGCCTCCGGGCGGCCTTGGCTGTTTTTTAAAATTTAACGTTGGCGTTTTTGAAATTTTGACAAAAATACTAACGTTAAAAAGGATGGCCTCCCAAAACATAAGGCCTGACAAGGGTTGTCAGAATATCGAAATTTCTGAAAAACACGTAACCCGGTGCTGACCTGTGGTGATGCGGAGGTTCGCTGCATACCGGGATTCCGGTCTTAAATGCGGCCTTAAGGCTACCGGAAACAGCGTGATTTCAGGATTTATCCGGATGCCCGGTGTACTGCGGAACGGGAAGATTATTCGCAGGGATTTTCCGGAGTTCAGCCTGCTTGCGGGATCCATGCTCCGGGCATCGGGAGCGGTATTCCTGTTTGAGAACCGAGGGGCTTTTGTTACCGGATGAAGACCTGTCAGCATTCCCCCGGCCGATGGTATTTTTCAGTTCCCGGGACAGACGTTTTTCCTCTCCTCCGCCCCGGAATGACACCGGGGGCTATCTGTGATAGAATCCCGCTCTGATATTGTTTGATCCGAGCGGAAAGATGTCTGACGCAAAACTTAATCTCATGGACCTGGACCATGAGGGACTTAACGAATTCATGCTGAGCCTGGAAGAGAAGAAATTCCGGGCCGATCAGCTTATGAAATGGATATACCAGTTCGGGGTTACCGATTTCGGTCAGATGACCAACATCAATAAGGTTCTCAGAGAAAAGCTGGCCTCTCTGTGCGTTATCCGGGCTCCGGAGGTCAGAGCCGAAAACCGGAGTTCCGACGGCACCATCAAGTGGGCTTTGGATGTCGGAGACGGACAGCTGGTGGAGACCGTTTATATTCCGGAGGATGATCGGGCTACCCTCTGTGTGTCCACTCAGGTGGGCTGTCCCGTGGGCTGTCCGTTCTGTTCCACAGGGCATCAGGGCTTCAACAGAAATCTCACCGTGAGCGAAATCATCGGTCAGGTCTGGCGGGCGACGGAGGCCATAGGCTTTAATCCCAATCCCAAATACCGGGCTATCGACAATGTGGTGCTGATGGGGATGGGGGAACCTCTGCTCAATCTTAAGAATGTCCTTCCGGCCGTGAACATCATGCTGGACGATTTCGGCTTCGGGCTGTCTAAAAGAAGGGTGACCATCTCCACCTCGGGGGTGGTGCCGGGGATTCTTGAGCTCATCGGAAAGGTGGATGTGGCCCTGGCCATTTCTCTTCATGCTCCGAACGATGCTCTGAGAGACCGGCTGGTTCCTCTCAATAAAAAATACAATATTTCCGAGTTTCTGGCGGCGGTGCGGAAATATGTTAATTCCTCTAATGCCAACAGCGGCCGTGTTACTGTAGAATATGTGCTTCTGGCAGGGGTTAACGATTCCGAAAAGGATGCTCTGGAACTGGCTAGGCTTCTTAAGAACACTCCCTGCAAAATCAATCTGATACCGTTTAATCCGCATGGTGACAGTACCTTTATGAAACCGTCCCGGGAGGCTCAGCAGCGGTTCTACCAGGTTCTTTATGATCACGGTTATACGGTGGTTACCAGAAAAACCCGGGGAGACGATATCAGGGCAGCCTGCGGCCAGCTGGCAGGAGAGGTCAGAAATAAACTGAAGGCAGCCGCGTCCGACGCGGCAGTATCCGGGTGATTTGTTTGGGAATTAGGATATGAAGAGATTATGGGGTTTTCTTTTGCTTTCGGCAGTGCTTGCCGGATGTGTTACCAGCAAGGAAGTGGTAATCGGCAAGGATGCCGACGGCAACGACATTGTCAAGGAAGTGGGAGTCATTGACTATAAAAAGGCTTCTCTGGCCAGACTCAGACTGGCGAATGCCTATATCGCCCAGAAGGACATGACCAAGGCGAAGGAGAATCTGGAAATCGCCCAGGGGTATGATCCCGACAGCGAAATTCTGTACCTGTCCTGGGGAAACTACTACGAAACCGTGAAGGATGACGGGAAGGCCCGGGAGACCTACGAGACCGCCTACAGGAAATTTTCTTCCTCCGGAAACACCATTACCCGGTATGCCAACTTCCTCTGCCGTGCCAATGAGGTTGACCGGGCCGAGGAGCTTTACAAGAAGGCCGTGGAGATTCCCAAATACGCCAGCATCGGCTATACCTATGCCAGTGCTGCCCGCTGCGCCGCGGATCATGATCAGAATGACAAGGCCGGAGCATATTTCGAGAAGGCGAAGCAGTACGGGGGATCCGATCCGGACACGCTGTACAGCTATGCCGTCTGGAGCTATTCCCAGAACAACTGCGCCAAGGCCCAGGATCTGATTCATACCTTCGGGCTTTTTGTCAAGGAGCCCAGTCCGCAGGTTCTGGCACTGAGAATAAAAATCGATAAATGCCTCGGGAATCATGAAGAGGCTTCGGATCTGGGGCTCAGTCTTACGAAAAGATTCCCCCGCAGTCAGGAAGCCCGGGATTATATCAAGGGCAAGTTTTAATATTTCGCACTACTGGAAAAAATGACAGATACAAATATCGAAACGGAGAACGGAACATCTCCGGCCGTAAAGCTGGGTGAAAAGCTTCGGACTCTCCGCGTCAGGCACAATCTCAGTTTGATTGATGTTTCCGACAAGCTTAAGATCAGAAGTCATGTGCTTAATGACATGGAGAACGGGAATTTTACACACCTGAAAGAGGGGGAATGCCTCGCTTATGCCCGTTACATGGGAATCGATTTGTCCGAAGTCAGAGCGGTCCTGGCCGAAGGCGGAAGCTCCGGCGGTGCCGACGACGGCTCCCGGATGAGCAGTATCCGCACCGGCATCGGCATCGGCGCTCTGGCTGTCATTGCCGTGGGCGTGGTGCTTCTCATCTCCTCCGGCGGTTCTGACGGGAAGCCCGAGGCAGAACAGGCCCTGGTGTCGGAACCTCTGAGAAACGGTACCGGGGTTCTTTCCGAAGGCGAGGAGCTCAATCTTTCCGAAATCGGCAGCGAACATGCAGCGCTTCCGGATGTTCCGGAGGCAAACGGGCCGCAGCCTCAGGCGATTGAGCCGGTTCCCGTGGAAATCGTTGACGAGCCCGGGCCTTCCGGAGTTCAGATTATCGAGGAACCGGTTACCGATTCCGTTTTGCCGGAGATTCCTGATGAGGTCATTATTGCTGACGTTCCGGAATCCGGGGTGATTACCTTTGACGAGGAGCTCAAGGCGGCCGGCAATCTTCCTGATGCCCCGGTCATGACGCCTCCCCCGGGAAAGGAAACTCAGAAAAAAGAGTCCCCGAAAAAGGATCTCTCCGGCAGGGAAGGCCGGAATCCCAATGCCGGCTATGCCACCGGGAAGCCCCGGCCCTCGCATAATTCCGGGAATCCGGTATCTTCAGGTTCCTCTTCCGGAAAGCCTGTTGCCAAGAAGGAGACTCCCGTGAAGCCCGCTCCGGTTCAGGCCCGGAAACCGCTTAAGGCCGGCGAGGTGCGTTCCCTGGCCGATGAGATGGGGCTTAAGAAAACTCCGGCTCCTGCAAAGGCTCCGGCTCCTGCCAAAGCCCCGGCTCCCGCAGGAAAACCGGCCGTTAAATCCCCGAAGGATGCCGGGAAGCCGGGAAGTGTTGCTCCTCGCGCGGAGCCCCGTAATCTGAACGGCGGTTCCGGACGCTCCGCTCCGGGTGCCTCCGGGGGAAAGCCGGCAGCGCTCCGGGCCGGCGAGGTGCGTTCCCTGGCGATGGAACAGGGCCGGACTCCCGCTCCGGCAGCAAAGTCCGCCGCTTCTGAAAAGACCGGGGCGGGGAATGCCGAAGGGAGAAAGGCAGAAGGGAGAAATGCCGAAGGGATAAAGGTGAGACAGATTTCCGGCAACGGCCGGGTTTATGATCCGGACGAGGTCAGAAGAAAGGCCGACCTGGTTATGAAGAACTAGCAGGTGCCGTCCCTCTGGAGGAGAATTCAGACAGCATGAACTTTAATGAGATAACACGCCGCAGGAGCCGGCAGATCATGGTGGGCAATGTTCCGGTGGGCGGAGACGCTCCCGTATCGGTGCAGAGCATGACCAATACCGACACGGAGGATACAGTTGCCACTTTGGCCCAGATCCGGGCCATTGCCGCAGCCGGCGCAGATATTGTCAGGGTCAGTGTTCCCAGCATGCGGGCGGCCGAGGCCTTTAAGGAGATTCGGGCCGGATCTCCGATACCGGTGGTGGCGGACATTCACTTTGACTACCGGATTGCCCTCAGGGTGGCGGAATACGGAGCGGACTGTCTCAGAATCAATCCCGGCAATATCGGAAGCGAGGAGAAGACCAGGGCGGTGGTGGAGGCTGCCCGGGAACGGCATATCCCCATTCGTATCGGCGTTAACGGCGGATCCCTGGAGAAGGATCTTCTGGAACGTTACGGCGAACCGACTCCCGAGGCTCTGGTGGAATCTGCCATGCGGCATGTCGATATTCTGGACAGAATGAATTTTCCGGACTTCAAGGTCAGCGTCAAGGCCTCCAGTGTTTTTCTGTGCTATGAGGCCTACCGGCTTCTGGCCTCCAGAATTGACCAGCCGCTTCATCTCGGGATCACGGAGGCCGGCGGCTTCAGAAAGGGGACCGTTTTAAGCGCCATGGGGCTCTCGTGGCTTCTCAGGGATGGCATCGGCGATACCCTTCGGGTGTCCCTGGCAGCCGATCCGGTGGAGGAGGTCAAGGTGGGCTTCGACATTCTCAAGGGGCTGGGTATCCGTTCCCGCGGCATCAGCTTTGTGGCCTGTCCTACCTGCTCCCGCCGTGGCTGTGATGTAATCGGCATTGTGAATGCCCTGGAGGAGCGTCTTCAGGACATTACCGACAATATCACGGTGGCCGTCATGGGGTGCATCGTGAATGGCCCCGGAGAGGCTCAGAGAGCCAATCTCGGTATCTGCGGCGCCAGGGATCGGAGCGTTTACTATGAGGACGGCGTGAGGAAGGAGCTTATTCCGAATTCCGAGCTTCTGCCGGCTCTGGAGCAGAAAATCAGAAACTACGTTAAAAATCATCCGGGAAAGGCTTCCCTGACGGTTTCAGAATCAGATTAAAAGGAAAATACCGTGTCAGCAAAAATTACCGCCATAAGAGGCATGAACGATCTTGTGCCGGGGCAGAGCAGCGTCTGGGAACAGGTTGAAAAAACGCTGGTGGAGACCGCCGCCTCTTTCGGATTCAGCGAGATCAGAACTCCCGTTATCGAAAAGACAGCGCTGTTCAGCAGGGCTATCGGCGAAGTTACCGACGTGGTGGAAAAGGAAATGTACACCTTTGAGGACCGGGACGGCGATCTCCTGTCACTTCGCCCCGAAGGAACCGCCGGCTGTGTCCGGGCCTGTCTTGAGGACGGACTTATCCACAATCAGGAGCAGCGGCTCTGGTATCGGGGTCCCATGTTCCGGCACGAAAGACCCCAGAAGGGGCGCTACCGCCAGTTTCATCAGTTCGGCATCGAGGTGTTCGGACTTCAGGGACCGGATATTGATGCCGAGATCATTGCATTTTCCGCCATGCTGTGGAAGAAGTTTTCGCTTACAGATCATGTCAGACTGGAGCTTAATTCTCTCGGGGCCCCGGAGGAGCGGGCCAGATACCGGGATTCTCTGGTGGCCTTTCTGGAGAAGTACCGCTCCGAACTGGATGAGGATTCGCAGAGAAGAATGTATACAAATCCGCTCCGGGTGCTGGACAGCAAGGATGTGAGGACCGGCGAGATTCTCAGGGACGCTCCCGCTCTGGCAGATTTCTTCGGGACAGAGACCCGGGCTCATTTTGACGGTCTTAGGGAGCTTCTTGACGGTCTTGGCATCAGCTATGTCATCAACAATCGTCTGGTCAGGGGGCTTGACTATTACAATCTTACGGTGTTCGAATGGGTAACCGAAGCTCTGGGCTCCCAGGGCACTGTCTGCGGCGGCGGTCGTTATGACGGTCTCGTGGAGCAGCTGGGCGGTCAGTCCGTGCCCGCCATCGGATGTGCCGTGGGTCTGGAGCGGCTGGTGCTGCTTCTGGAGGTCCTGGATCTCCTGCATGAGACTCCCGCCGTGGACGTTATGGTATGCTCCATGGGAGATCAGCCGGCCCGGGAGGCCCAGTATCTGGTGAACCGGCTTCGTTTTGAGCTCCCGGAAGTACGGTTCATGCTGCACTGCGGCGGGGGCAAGGTGAAGAAGCAGATGAGCCATGCCGACAGGGTTAATGCCCGGCTGGCCCTGATTCTCGGCGACGAGGAGGTGGCTGCACGTGCCGCCACCGTAAAGATTCTTTCCAGCGGTGAACAGGAGACTGTACCGGAATCCGATCTGGCCGCATTCATCAAACAGCATATTTAAAATCCCCGGAGGAATTAAAGTGGATATTTTGGAAGAAGACGAAAAGCAGCGGGAAGAAGAGCTGGAGAAATGGTGGAAGGAAAACTGGAAGAGCATCTTCGGCGGAGTTCTTCTGGCAATTTTCCTGATTGTGTCGGTATATTTCTACCGGGATTATGTGACCAGACAGCGGCAGCACGGTGCCAATGAGTTTTATTCCGTGGTGCTGAACGGCGACATCAATGATCCCAGGGGACTGGAGGCTGTAAAGTCCTTCATTGCCGATCACAATGACGTTTACGGTGAACTGGCTGCCTCGGTGCTGGTGAAGTCCCAGGTTTCCGCCGGCAAATACGAAGAGGCCCTGGAAAGTCTGAAGGGGGCCATCGGCAAGGGTAATGACCGGATTCTGGACAACCTGCTCAGAATCAGGGCCGCCCGTCTTGCCGTCACTCTCAAAAAGTACGATGAGGCCGAGAGCTTTCTTTCTGCTGCCAGGGATGAATCGGTTAAGGGCGTGGTAACCGAGATCCGCGGGGATATTGCCGCCGCCCGGGGGAAGAACGCAGATGCTGCGGCTCTCTACCGTGAGGCTCTCGGCATGGTCAAGGACGGCTTTGAGAAGCCGGGGCTTAAGATGAAGTACGAAAGCCTTCTTTCGGAAAAGGGCGTGAAGCCGGCTCCGGAATTTGCCGCTGCCGGGGTTTCCGGGAAAAAGCCGGACACTCCGGCCGTGCCGGAAAGTCCTGCCGGATCTCCGGAGGCTGCTCCGGCCAATTAGGATGCTCCGGCGTGGGATCCCCGGGATCTCTCCGGAAGGGTAACAGTGTTTCAGAAAGGGCGTGACAGATGAGGGGTTTATTCAGATATCCGGCTTTGGGACTGCTGGCAGCGGCCATCTTCGGCGCCGGACTTTCCGGGTGTTCATCCGAGGTGGATGTGTACGTGCCGGTACCGGTTCCCGAGTTTGAGAACCAGGTCCGGCTGGAGGTGGCCTGGAGCTCCTCGGTGGGATCCGGAGTCGGCAGATTCTATTCCGCGCTGCATCCGGCCTTTGACGGGGAACGGGTCTATGCGGCTTCCCGCAACGGCGATGTTTATGCCTTCGACAAGAAGGACGGCAGCCGGCTCTGGCATCTGGATCTGGATGATGAGGATGAAAATGACGATCGCCGATCTGCCAGGATTTCCGGAGGCATCACGGTCCGGGAGGACTTTGATACCTCGCTGGTGCTTCTGGCCAGCGAAAACGGCTGGGTTTATGCCGTGGACGGCGTGAATGGCGAGCTCCTCTGGAAGCACTTCACAGGCGAGGAGATCCTGACCGCTCCGGCCGCGGACGGGGATCGGGTTTTTGTGCTGTCATCCCATGGACAGCTCTTTGCGCTTAACGCTCAGGACGGTTCCCGGCTCTGGGCCACGGGAGACGACTCCGCCCAGTTTGCGGTGCGGGGGGACTCCGCTCCGGTGCCGGTACAGGGGGCAGTGGTTTTTTACGGAACCTCCGACGGCAAGCTCAACATTGTCAATCAGGAACGCGGGGTGCTCTTGAATCAGATCAAGGTGGGCGTTCCCCATGGCTCCACCAGACTGGCCCGGCTTAATGATGTTAACGCCTCGCCGGTGGTTATCAGCGACGAGCTTTACGTGATTGCGCTGAACGGTCAGTTTCAGGGGCTCAGTCTGCAGAATCCCACCCGCCCCATGTGGGTAAGACAGTATTCGTCGGTGGCCACCCCGGCGTATGACCTGAGTGACATTGCCATTACGGATCAGTCCGGCCATGTTTATGCGGTGATCCGCACTGACGGCTCCGAACGCTGGAGCAATACCCGCCTGACCTACCGGAATGTCACCGGTCCGGCCTATGCCGGAAGCTACGTGGTGGTGGGAGACTATGAGGGTTATCTTTACTGGCTGGACAGTGCCACGGGAGATTTCCGGGCCAAGCTGCAGCTTAACAGTTCCGGAATCTATACCGCTCCGGTGGCGGATGACGATACCGTGTACGTGGTTACCAGAAACGGCAATCTTTACGCGGTCAGGGAAAAGCGGGATTCCGGGGATCAGGACTAGTGCGGCGCGGTTTTCTAGGGTTCCGGTCTTCGGATCGGAGCCTCCGTTATTTTTAAAAGGAAACAGTTCATGACAAAAGTAGTGGCTCTTGTAGGGCGGCCGAATGTAGGCAAATCTACTCTTTTTAACCGTCTTACCAAAACCAGGGATGCTCTTGTGGCGGATTTTCCGGGACTTACCAGGGACCGCAAATACGGGCGTGCCATGTATCAGGATCATGAATATATCCTTATTGATACCGGCGGTATTGACGGCAGCGAGGAAGGCATTGAAACCCATATGGCGGAGCAGTCCCTTCTGGCCATTGACGAAGCGGATCTGGTGCTGTTTTTGGTGGATGCGAAGTTCGGGATCTCCGCCGGGGACTACATGATTGCCGACTATGTCAGAAAGCAGCAGAAGAAGGTTACCGTCGTGGCCAACAAGGTGGACGGCATGGATCCGGATGTGGCTATCGGCGAATTCTATGCCCTGGGACTTTCCGGTGAAATCTACCCCATTGCCGCCGAGCACGGCCGCGGGGTGGGGATCCTTTTGGACGAGGTGCTGGCTCCGGTTCTTAACGAGGATTCCGAAAAGCCGCGTTTCGAGCCCGGACCCTTTGACGATCCGGAGGCGCTGGAGTGGGAGAAGGGCTTTGACTTCCTGGACAATGTTCCGGTGGACAAGGAGGCCGGCGGCTTTAACTGGTATGAGTGGAAGCAGCGGCACAAGACCGGTCAGGAGGATGCCTCTGTGACGGCCGGTGACAATGCCGGGGTCTCTCCGGAGGATCGGGACTCCGGAGATGAGGAGGTTCCCTTTGCGGATCTTCCGGTGAAGTTTGCCATTGTGGGCCGCCCTAACGTGGGTAAGTCCACCCTTACCAACAGAATGCTGGGAGAGGATCGGGTGGTGGTGTACGACCAGCCCGGAACCACCCGTGATTCCATTTATATTCCTCTGGATCGCGATCGGGAGCATTACATAGTCATCGACACCGCCGGAGTCAGAAAGCGCAAGAAGGTTACCGTGGCTGTGGAAAAGTTTTCGGTAGTGAAAACCCTGCAGGCCATCGAGGACTGCAATGTGGCCCTGCTGGTAATTGATGCCAATGCCGGAGTCACCGATCAGGATCTCAGCCTCCTGAGCTTTATTATCCAGTCGGGCAGGGCACTGGTTATCGCCGTTAACAAGTGGGATGGCCTGACTCAGGATGTGAAGGAGAAAATAAAGAACGAACTTAATCTCCGGCTGGGATTTGTGGATTTTGCGGAGGTGCATTTCATTTCCGCGCTGCATGGTACCGGAGTGGGCAATCTGTTTGATTCCATCAGGAGAGCCTATGCTTCGGCCACCACCAGGGTAGGTACATCCAGACTGAACCGGATTCTGGAAATGGCAGTAAGACAGCTGGAGCCTCCCATGTCCGGCGGCCGGCGCATCAAGCTTAAATATGCCCATGCCGGCGGCTACAATCCGCCCCGCATTATCATTCACGGCAACAAGACCCGGGATCTTACAGATTCCTACAAGCGGTATCTTACCAATTATTTCCGGGAGAGTCTTAAAATCGTGGGCACTCCGGTAAGTCTGGAGTTTCATGAGGGGGACAACCCTTATGAAAACAAGAAGAACAGACTTACCCAGAGCCAGATCCGCGCCAAGCGACGGCTGATGAAGTTTGTGATGTCCAAAAAGAGAAAGGCAGCCAAAAAGGGATAAGCGGCATGCAGAAGTATGATTTGACCAAATGTCCCTGCGGGAGCGGGAAATCCTACCGGGAATGCTGCGAGGAGTTGCATTCCGGAAAGCGCCAGGCTGAAAATCCGGCGGAGCTTCTCCGGGGGCGCTATACCGCCTATGCCCTTTTGAACGGGGATTATGTGAAGAATTCCTGGCATCCGGATTTCTGTCCGGCGGTTCCGGGCCGGTTTATGGTTTCGGATTACAAGAAGATCAAGCTGACCCGGCTGGAGATTCTCCGGGAGGAAATCACGGGAGACACCGGGGTGGTGGAGTATATCGCAAGACTCCGGGCAGGCACCCGGTTTGACTATATACACGAAGTCGCCAATTATGTCAGAACCGGAGGAAAATGGTATTACACCGACGGGAACCAGCTGCACTGACAGCTTTTGCGTCCCGGATTTTCTGTTTCGGGCGGTTTCTGACGGTCTCCTCATGTCATTTTTGCACATGGAGGGCGAAACAAGCTTCAGGGGGTAAAGGGGAGTAGCCATTCACGGAAGCTCCTTCCGTATAAAGTCACTGATTTTCGATTCCTTAAACTTCTTCAGCCACCGTTTTGATATCGCAACGATCCCCTTTGGTTAGTTCCGCCCGGTGAGGCAGAACCGGATATGAATCTCCGTGATTGTTTCCGCAGCCTTACAGGCAGGACGGTTATGGCCTCAAAAGGAGTTCTGAGTTCAAGGTCCGGGATCAGGGCTGACCGTATCTCAACCTGTTCGGCTCCTTGCCGTATCTGCTGCCCGGATTCTCTCGTCAATCATTATCCCGGGGCGCCCGCTGGTCGGAGAGCTGAATTCGGGGACAAAAAAAGAGGGGCTCCGGAGAACCCCTCTGACATGTCAGAAACTGTCTGGTTTAGCTGTTAAACGATGCCCTGAGCATACATAGCCTTGGCAACCTTGAGGAAGCCTGCAATGTTGGCACCGGAAACCAGGTCGAACTTGTTGCCGGTGTATTCTTCGGCAGCCTGGGAAGCGTTCTTGTAGATGCTTCTCATGATATCGTGAAGCTTGTTGTCAACCTCTTCGAAGCTCCAGCTGAGACGGGCGGAGTTCTGAGACATTTCCAGAGCGGAGGTGGCAACACCGCCGGCGTTGGCAGCCTTGGCAGGAGCGAAGATAATGCCGGCCTTCTGGTAAAGGGCAATAGCCTCGTTGGTGGAAGGCATGTTGGCGCCTTCGCCCACTGCGTATACACCGTTGTCCAGGAGCTTCTGAGCGCTTTCGGCGTTGATTTCGTTCTGGGTAGCGCAAGGAAGAGCGATGTCAGCCTTAACAGTCCAGATGCCCTTGGAGCCGTTGGAATCGGCAACATAGGTGGCATCCTTGTGGGTGTTGACGTATTCGCTGATACGGGCGCGCTTAACTTCCTTGAGCTCGTGAATGAGCTTGAGGTCAACGCCGTTGGTATCAACGATGTAGCCGTTGGAGTCGGACATGGCGATAACCTTGGCGCCGTATTCGGTAGCCTTTTCGGCAGCGTAGATGGCAACGTTGCCGGAACCGGAAATGATAACGGTCTGATCCTTGAAGCTCTTGCCCTGAGCCTGAAGAGCCTCGTTCATGAAGTAGCAGAGACCGTAGCCGGTAGCCTCGGTACGGGCCAGAGAGCCGCCCCATTCAAGTCCCTTGCCGGTAAGAACGCCGGTGTATTCGTTGCGGAGACGCTTGTACTGGCCATAGAGGAAGCCGATTTCACGGCCGCCCACACCGATATCGCCGGCAGGAACGTCGGTATCAGCGCCGATATGCTTGCTGAGCTCGGTCATGAAGCTCTGGCAGAAAGCCATGATTTCACGATCGCTCTTGCCCTTGGGGTCAAAATCGGAACCGCCCTTGCCGCCGCCGATGGGGAGAGTGGTAAGGCTGTTCTTGAAAATCTGTTCGAAGCCGAGGAACTTGATGATTGAAAGGTTTACGCTGGGATGGAAACGGATACCGCCCTTGTAAGGTCCGATAGCGCTGTTGAACTGAACACGGAAGCCGCGGTTAACGCGAACGTTGCCCTGATCGTCAACCCAGGGTACGCGGAACATGATCTGACGCTCAGGTTCAACAAGACGGTCAACGATGCCTGCCTTCAGCCATTCCGGGTGCTTTTCCATTACAGGTTCGATGGTGTTAAGAACTTCCTGAACTGCCTGATGGAATTCCGGCTGATCGGGATTGCGTGCTAAAACGCTGTCATAAACGTGCTGTAAAAGTTTCATAGGATTTTCCAATTCAATTCTAGTCTTCAAAATTGGCTGGGAGACATTTCATTCCTTCTGAATGTTCCTCAACTTCCGGGGGGAATTGTAAACGAATGAATTCGGAAAACGCAAACTATTTTTGCGAAGTCGTTCAAAAAAATCGTTTTTTTGGCAAGAATAGCATAACTTAAAATGTGTAAATGTGAGAAAAATTCGGAAAAGATAAGGTTGTTAGGCTTAATTTGCACAAATGTCCCACAAAAACGGGTAATTATCATGTGGGATATGTTGTAATGGTGGAAGCTTAAACATTTTTTTGTGGAATCTTGTATCAAATGAAGATTTTCTTCCTTCCGGATTAGTCGGAACTGATGGTTTCCGTTCAGGCTGTGACGAGTCAGTGAGGGCTTTTCCGGCAGGGCCGGACAGCCGGGGCTTCTGCCGGCTCCCTGTTAGTCCGGTCCTGAACAGGAAATGAAATCCAAGGAACGGCGGCAACGGAGACACGGGATCCTTTGAAGAAAAAGTCCTGACTTTTGCATAAATAAAGAAGGAAGGCGCTTTCAATGAAACCGGGGCTGCAAAACGGGGATGAACCGGGGCCAGGGATGAAAAAAGGAACCCGGAGGTTCCTCTGTGAGATGAGCTAGAAGCCGTTCTCGATATGAATGGTGTACAGAACGTGTCTTCTCTGGCGGTTTCTTTTTTTCTGTAGCAAAAGCGGGTTGCGGTGTCTTGAGATGCGGTTCGCCAGAGGACGCATCAATCTTCTTGTTCTCTGCACGGAATGCCTCCTTCCTTAATAGTCTGCGGGAATTTTGCGGGGTATTTTACGACTTTGAGAAAGGAGTTACAACGGAGTACCTGATGCCCGGGGGGGACTTTCCGGTGTCCGGCGCCTTGCTGTTTTTCCGGAGACGCACTTAAGGAGAACTTTCGGACAGGCCCGGCGTGCCCGCTTTCCTGAAGTGTGCCGTCCTGATTGTGCCGGTCTCCTGCTGTAATGTCCTGTCTTTATTTTTGTGCGCAAGTTCACTATAATTGCATTGTCATGCAGCGATCCCCCAGGGTCGTATCCAGCTCTTTGAGCATCTCTGTTCACCTGTTTTGAGAATTGATAATGGAAATTTTACGTGGAGCGCCCGCTCTTTCTGAATTCCGTGTGAAGAAACTCCTTCAGGGGTTTGCGGAAAAAGGTCTGAAAATCACCTCCGTTTATGCCGAATATGTGCATTTTGCCAGTCTTTCCTCGCCGCTGTCCGACAGCGAGAAGGATATCCTCGGCAAGATTCTG
Source organism: uncultured Ruminobacter sp. (assembly GCA_902776415.1). Taxonomy (GTDB): domain Bacteria; phylum Pseudomonadota; class Gammaproteobacteria; order Enterobacterales; family Succinivibrionaceae; genus Succinimonas. Next base: position 57,713 of record CACYPY010000003.1, on the reverse strand, counting down.
ACCTACGGCCCTCGCATTTCCGAAAAGGAACTCCGGGGCACGCTGTATCTGGTAACCCCGAGACCGGGTACCATTTCGCCGTGGTCCTCCAAGGCAACAGACATTGCTCACAACTGCGGACTTCCGTCCGTTGATCGTCTGGAGCGCGGCATTGCCTACTATATAGAAGGAGAGGATGCCGGAAACCGTGCCGGGATTCTGCCCCTGATTCATGACCGGATGATGGAATATGTTATGGACAGTCCGGAAGCTGCCGCACAGCTGTTCCAGAAGCAGGATCCGAAGCCCATGACCTCCGTGGACGTGCTGGGGCAGGGCAAGGCCGCTTTGGAAAAGGCCAACGTGGAACTGGGACTGGCTCTTTCCGATGATGAAATGAATTACCTCGTCAAAAGCTTCACCGAACTTGGCAGAAACCCCAATGACGTGGAGCTTTACATGTTTGCTCAGGCCAATTCCGAGCACTGTCGTCACAAGGTGTTCAATGCCGACTGGGTTATTGACGGCGTGAAGCAGGACAAGTCGCTGTTCAGGATGATCAGGAACACCTATGACTGCAACCATGACTATATTTACAGTGCCTACAAGGACAACGCCGCCGTCATGGAAGGCTCCGTGGCCGGCAGATTCTTTCCGGACCCGGTAACCCATGTGTTCAGCTATCATGAGGAGCCGGTGCAGATTCTGATGAAGGTGGAGACCCACAATCATCCTACCGCCATTTCTCCCTATCCCGGAGCAGCCACCGGTTCCGGCGGCGAAATCCGCGACGAGGGTGCCACCGGTGTCGGCTCCAAGCCCAAGGCCGGCATCTGCGGGTTTTCGGTATCAAATCTCAGAATTCCGGGATTTGTGCAGCCCTGGGAAACCGACTTCGGGAAACCGGGACGCATTGACACCGCCTTTGACATCATGATTGACGGTCCTTTAGGAGCCGCAGGCTTCAATAACGAGTTCGGGCGTCCGAACATCAACGGCTACTTCAGAACCTATGAGGAAGCCGTGGACAGCCATAACGGCTACGAGATCCGCGGCTATCACAAGCCCATTATGCTGGCCGGCGGTTTCGGCAATATCCGCAGCGAGCATATCAACAAGGGTGAGATTCCGGCCGGAGCCAAAATCGTGGTTCTGGGCGGTCCGGCCATGAACATCGGTCTCGGCGGCGGCGCCGCCTCCTCCATGACCAGCGGCCAGTCAGCCGAGGATCTGGATTTTGCCTCGGTGCAGCGTGACAATCCGGAAATGGAAAGACGCTGTCAGGAGGTTATTGACGCCTGTACCTCCATGGGCGCGGAGAATCCCATTCTTTTTATTCATGACGTGGGTGCCGGCGGCCTTTCCAATGCGCTTCCGGAGCTGGTGAACGACGGAAACCGTGGCGGTGACTTCGAGCTCCGCAAGGTTCCCAATGACGAGCCGGGCATGTCTCCCTATGAGCTCTGGTGCAATGAATCCCAGGAACGCTATGTGCTGGCGGTAAGTCAGGAGAAATTCCCGGAATTCGAGAAGATCTGTCAGCGTGAGCGGGCTCGTTTTGCTGTAGTGGGCACTGCCACCGCGGAGAGACATCTCAGACTCCACGACAGCCACTTCGACAACAATCCGATTGATCTGCCTACCGACGTGCTTCTGGGCAAGCCTCCCAGAATGCACAAGAATGTCACGAGCCTGAAGGCTCAGGGCAAGGAGCTTAATTTCTCGGGTGTTACTCCGCGTGCCGCCGCCGAGAGAATTCTCCGTCTCCCGGCCGTGGCCGAGAAGACCTTCCTTATCACCATCGGCGACCGTACCGTAACCGGTCTGGTCACCCGGGATCAGATGGTGGGACCGTGGCAGGTTCCGGTGGCCGACTGCGGAGTAACAGCAGCCTCCTATGATTCCTATAACGGCGAGGCTGTGGCCATGGGCGAGCGTCCGCCGGTGGCGCTTCTCAACTACGGTGCCTCTGCCCGGATGGCCGTGGCCGAAGCTCTTACCAATATTGCCGCCGCTCAGATTGGCGATATCACCCGCGTCAAGCTCTCGGCAAACTGGATGGCCGCTGCCGGTCATCCCGGCGAGGATGCCGGCCTTTATGAGGCTGTTAAGGCTGTGGGCGAGGAGCTCTGTCCGGCCCTGGGTGTTACCATTCCGGTGGGCAAGGATTCCATGTCCATGAAGACCACATGGACTGAAAACGGTGTGGCCCGCGAGGTAACCGCTCCGCTGTCCCTGAACGTTACCGCTTTTGCCCGGGTGGAGGATGTGCGGAACACCAGAACTCCGCAGCTCCGGACCGATATGGGTGATACCGTCCTTATCTATGTGGATCTGGGGCTGGGTAAAAACCGTCTTGGCGCCTCGGCACTGGCTCAGGTTTACAAGCAGCTCGGCAGGGAGACCCCCGATGTGGAGAATCCTTCCCAGCTCAGGGGTTTCTTTGATGCCGTGCAGTTCCTGAACCGGAAGAACTTCCTTCTGGCATATCATGACAAGTCGGACGGCGGTCTCTTTGTGACCGTTGCCGAAATGGCCTTTGCCGGACATACCGGTGTTACCGTGGAGATCGGGGATCTGGGTGTTGATGATCTGGCGGTGCTGTTCAACGAGGAAGCCGGTGCGGTGCTGCAGATTCGGGCCGCTCACAAGGAAGACGTGCTTAACATTCTTTCCGGACACGGTCTCGCGCACTGCATTCACACCGTGGGCGTTCTCAATAATGAGAATCGTCTTATTTTCAGAAGAGCCGGAAACGACATTATCAACGAGCCGGTATCCTTTTTCCGTTCCGTCTGGGCGGAAACCACCTACAGAATGCAGGCATATCGCGACAATCCGGACTGCGCCAGAAGCGAATTCGAGGCCAAGTCCGATGTTGCCGATCCGGGCCTTAATGTCAGCCTGACCTTTGATGTCAGAGAGGATGTGGCCGCTCCCTATATTGCCAGAGGTGCCGCTCCGAAGATTGCCATTCTGCGCGAGGAGGGCGTGAACTCCCAGAACGAAATGGCTGCCGCTTTCGATCGGGCCGGTTTTGAGAGTGTGGATGTGCACATGTCGGATATCCTGTCCGGCAGAGTGTCTCTCCGGGATTTCAGGGCTCTTGCCGCCTGCGGCGGATTCTCCTACGGCGATGTGCTGGGTGCCGGAGAGGGCTGGGCCAAGAGCATTCTCTTCAATCCGGTAGCCAGAACGGAGTTCCAGGCCTTCTTTGAAAGAACCGATACCCTGGCTCTGGGTGTCTGCAACGGCTGTCAGATGATGTCAAACCTCAGGGATATCATTCCGGGGGCCGACCTCTGGCCGCGCTTTGTCAGAAACGAGTCCGATCGCTTTGAGGCCCGCTTCAGCCTGGTGGAGATTCAGAAGTCGCCATCCCTGTTCTTTGCGGATATGGCCGGATCCAGAATGCCCATCGCTGTGGCTCATGCCGAGGGACGTACCGAATATCTGAATCAGGATCATCTGAATCAGGTACAGAACAGCGGTCTCGTGGCAGTGCGCTTTGTGGATAACCGCGGCGCCGTTACCGAGAAGTATCCGTTCAATCCGAACGGTTCCCCGTTCGGCATTACCGGACTTGCTTCCCGCGACGGCCGGGTAACCATTATGATGCCGCATCCGGAACGTACCATAAGAACCGTGTCCAACAGCTGGCACCCGGATGACTGGGGTGAGGACAGCCCGTGGATGCGGGCCTTCCGGAACGCCAGAAAGGCTCTGGGCTGATAAGCAGTTTCCGGAAACGGAGTGTCTGAGCCGGAAACGGCTGTGAACAGGAAGAATGGGGATCGAAAGGTCCCCTTTTTTTATGACGGGGCTCGGAACGGATTTTTGACAATTTCGGGTTACCGGGGAGAAAGTAATAGTTTCTGATTTGCCTCCGGGGCTTATGCCACCGGACTTGCCTTTTCTGAAAAGCATGCTGGCATGGTTTATGTATCAACAGGACAGAAAGCAAATTTTTGTCAGGAATAAGACTATGCAGACTTCAGCAATTACCGGAATTTCAGAAAATGCTCCGAGCGCCGTTATGCAGGAGGTTTTCAATGCCTCTTCGGCCGCGTTTGTGATTGTGGACAGAAAAGGGCTGGTGTCGCATGCCAACACCGCGGCACGGAATATGTTCGGAAAGGATATTTCCGGAAAAAAGTGGCGTTTCATTATCAGTGAGAGCTTTCAGCCATCGGGGGACGACGGAAACGAGGTTACTCTGAGGGACGGCCGCAAAATAGCGGTTAATACCAGGCCGCTCTCCGTTGGGCAGCTGGTGGAGCTCACCGACGTTACCCCCACCAGGAAGCTTCAGGAACGCATCAGCCATATGGAACGGCTTTCCAGTCTCGGCAAGATGGCGGCCTCCCTGGCCCATCAGATCAGAACTCCTCTGTCCGCCGCCATGCTTTATGCCGCCAACCTGGCGAACCGGGGGCTTAACGAAGCTCTGAGAACCCAGTTTCTTAAGAAGCTTTCCGACAGACTGCAGGATCTGGAGAATCAGGTGAAGGATGTGCTCCTTTTTGCCAGGGCCGGTGACAAAATTGCGGATCGGGTGGAGCTGACCGAGCTGGTTTCCGCCGTGAAAAACGCCTCCGAGGGGGTACTTTCCCGTGGTAATGCCAGAATTGATATCCGGATGGACGATCCTCCCATGGAAATCATTGCCAACAAGACAGCCCTGGCCAGCGCTCTCAACAACCTGGTGGCCAATGCGGTGGAGGCAGGAGCCTCACGGATCTTCATTGACGTTGCCAGAGAGGGCGGGGAAGCGATTATCAAAATCGCCGATAACGGAAGCGGCATGAGTTCCGAACTTCAGCGCAGTGTTTTTGATCCATTCTTTACCACCAAGGCCAACGGCACCGGGCTCGGTCTGGCCGTGGTGAAATCAGTGGTGGCTGCTCATCAGGGACGAATCGGGCTGGTTTCGGAAAACGGCCGGGGTACCTGCTTTTCGGTAGCACTGCCTCTGGCGGCCACCGGGAAGACTGTGGGAATGCCCCTGGCAGCGTAGTGCTCAGATCCTGCCAATGTTCCCCCTGCTCCGGTTATCCCGCACGCGCAGGGGGATCCTTTCACTTCACGCCACTCCACTCCATTTCCTTCCCTTCCCGATGCTTCCTCAGCCGTTTATTTAAGCCCTTCCGAAACCGGTCCGAATGATCCGGCAGTGCTTCTGTTTCCCAAAAGGAGTGGTGTTTTTACAGCTGTGATACAGATCTCTTATCTTTGAAGGTTTGTGTAGTTAACTTTCGCAAAAATTTCGGCCAGGATTCGGATTTTTCTTTTATAAAACAGCGGTTATAGGTAACAAGTTCTTTATGTATAAAGGGTTTTGCAAATTGCCGGTGGTTTTAATGAAACTATTTTCAGCAGTCTGAAAGTATTTTCATTAAAAAATTTTGAAAAAATACTACATAAAGCTATTGCAAAGTGTGCTCAATATCACTATCATAAAAATGTGCTCAGGGAGATGAGCAAAACAGATTTCGGAGGAAAACGAAATGAAAAGATTATTTAACAGATACGTCGAAGCAGAACGTCTGGCACCGGTAACCCGCGGCTACTTTTTCAGCTACGTAAAGTAAGCGGCATCCGGAAATTATCCGAAACCATGGGGCTGAGAAGAATAAAAGCCCCGTCATGAAAAGCAATCGGGAGGAAACCGAAATGAAGAGACTTTTTAACAGATACGTCGAAGCAGAACGTCTGGCACCGGTAACCCGCGCCTACTTTTTCAGCTACGTAAAGTAAGCGACATCCGGAAGCCGTCCATGATTCGGGGCAGAACAGCCCCTTCAAAACAACAAACCTAAGCTTTTATCATTTTTACCCCCGGTGCCTGAAACGCATCGGGGCTTTTTATTCCGGGATTCCGGCGTGCCATGATTTTATGACTTCTGGTTCAGGAATCGGAATTTTCAGATCTCATGTTTTTATTGTCCTGCCCGGTATTCGTTCATGCTGCTGGTACACTGATATCTCGGCAGAAGGAATTCATCCGGTAAATCAGTTTCAGGAGAGTAAACGATTTCAAGAGTAATGCACCGGGCTCCGCAATACGGGCATGACAGAGGAACGGAATCCAGATTACAGATATAACTGTGCCCGGCAGCTTAACATCTCTCCATGCGAGTATTGACTGGCCGCCTTGCTTTTGGAAGAAATTACAGAATATGCTTCCACCCGGAAGTGTTTTCTTGACAGACCTGATAGAACAGTCACCGCTTATAAGGCGGGAAGAACCATTCGTGTCGCGAAACATTTTGTAATGGTTCTCTTAAGCTCTGTTCCTTTTATTCCTTTCTTCGATGCTGGTATTTCGGCAACCCAATAACAATATCCTTTTCAACTGTGTGATTGAAAGGATATGGGAATGTTGTGCTCATAATGTAAAGTATTGCATTGACAATGTTTTACATCAAATATTATGATTTACGTTGACTTTAATCGAGGGAGATGAGTGTTAATGACCACCGCAAACATCAATGTACGGGTAGACAGAGAATTGAAATCCCAGGCAGAAGCGCTGTTTGCAGATCTTGGGATGAACATGTCTACAGCAATCACCATGTTTTTGAAGAGCGCAGTGAATCATGATGGTTTGCCGTTTGAAGTGAAGAGATTCGTGCCAAATGCGGAGACGCGGGCAGCTTTGTCTGAATACGAGGAGATGAAGAATAATCCTGCGGCGTATAAGAGGTATGATTCCTTTGATGAAGCAATAACAGAGATCCTGACAGATGTTTAAAGTTGTAGTCTCAAACCGATTCAGAAAGGATTTGAAACTTGCTCATAAACGGGGACTGGATCTTGAACAGCTGAATATCGCCGTAAACATCCTTGCTGCCGGAAAAAAGCTTGAAAAGCGGTACCGTGACCATGAGCTGACGGGAGAGTTTGCAGGATTTCGGGAGTGCCGTATACACCCTGACTGGCTTTTGATTTATCGTATCGAACAGGATGAACTTGAGCTTTTTCTGTTTCGTCCCGTTACGCATTCGGATCTGTTTTGAGGTATCGGGGTGGCTTTCTTTTGCAGTCAGCAATTCAATTCTTACAATCTTTCGGAACCATCCTGATATCTGTTAACAGCGTGCCGGTTAAAACATCCGGCCCGTATATTTCGAAGAACCGATAAACATCCTGTCAGATTCCCTGCTCTCCCTGGCTGCTCCTTTTTCCTGCTCTTTTCCGGGGATTTTCGTGATTGCCCGTGCGAATTCACAATCTCGGCGAATTTCAGAGTGCCGGCGGCGGCATTCGGTATAAACTTAAATCCGGTACTGTCCGGCGGGACAGGGAAGCCTCCGGACATCAGTCCCTTTGTGAAAGGAGCCGGAGTTTTCTTTGCGGTTCCGCGTTATGCGGCTGAATTGACAGCCGGAGCATTCAGGGAGATCGGTTTATATGAAGTATCGGAGAACAGTTCAGGGAATTTTGCTGAGCATCCTTTTTGGGCTTCCGGTTTCGGTTCCGGCTCAGGCGGAATATGAACTGGAGGCTTCGGGGAAGAACGAGACGGCCGCTCTCGGAAACCTCAAGATGAAGGCTCTCCGTACGGAAATGGCCCGGCATCTTTCTCCGGACGAGCTTAAAAGCAATGCCAAAATCATCCGTACGGAAATCTTTCTGAAAATTGATGATTACGTATCTCCGAAAGGGGATATTTCCTACCGACCGGAGGGGGACAAGATTGTTGCCGCCGGTCTTGTGACAGTGGATGACGGCAGACTTCTGGAAACTCTGGGAAAAACGCCTCTGGCCAGGGCGGACAGCGCTTCCGGAAAGGCTTCCGCCCCGGGATCGGAGGAGAACTCCTCCGAATCCCCGGAAAAGCCGGTGCCTCCGGCTCAGGCAGATTCTGAAAAATCTGCCGTGCCGGAGACTGACCGGCTTAAGCCTTCTTCGTCTGTTGAGACCGCCTCCGGCTATGAGGCCCTTAAGGAATACCGGGGCAGCACTTCCGCCGAGGATGACAAAAAGTTCCGGGATCTGCTTCTTAACGGTTTTGCAAAGCCGGAGGATGTTCTTAAAGCACTGGAAAATGGTGCCAATCCCAACGTCATGAGCAGTATGGATCTGGGGTACAGTTCAAAGCTCAAAAAGCAGCTTTCGGCGGAGGTTCCGCTTCTGTACCGCTATCTCAGCCGGAAGAACCCCAGTCCCGAGGTGGTGAAAATCCTCGTGGAGCACGGAGCTTACTACAACTGGGAGAATCCCGAGGGCACAATATCCCTGGCCGCGCTGTTTCTCAAGGGATCGGAGGATATTCTGGAGTACTGGCTCTCCCTCAGGCCGGATCTTCGGAGACTGAGGAATCTTAATGTCTGGAAGGCTCTTGACGGGGAAAAGGTCCGGGATGTTCTTCTTCTGGACTGGATGAGCCGGAAGGATTCCCTCAAAAAGCTGGATCACTATCAGGTCTTTACCGGGCTTCTGGACCTGGGACTTCCCGCAAACGAAAAAATTGACCTTCACAACTGCTATCTTACCTTCAGGGTTTATGAAAAAGGCGGAGCGAAGTACCTTAAGGCACTTTTGGATCACGGTGCGGATCCGAACCTCTTTACCGCATTTGAAACCAGCCCGCTCTACATTGCGGCGCGGGAAGGGGATGTCGATCTGTTCAGAAGCGCGGTTTCCCGCGGTGCCGTTTTAAATCCTGAGGGGGTGCCCTCCTTCCTGCTTTATTATCTTGACCTGGTAAGTTCCGCTGCCGGAGGAAACAGATCCTACAGTCTGGATTTCATAAAGGCGATCACGGAGGCCGGAGGAGATATTAACTACGAATCTCCGGACGGCAAATATTCCGTGGCCCGGAAGCTGTTCAGCAGCAGGAGCTCCCCGGATATTATCGAGTACTGGCTGAGTCTCAGCCCCGATATCAAAAAGATGAAGTCCTTTGAGAAATTCCAGGAGGAGGCCCTCTGGTCCTGGCTTAATTTCAAATCCGTCGGGGAGAAGCGTCATCTCGATCTTACCGGAAAGCTGTTTGACCTGGGTTTTGATCCCAATGCCCGGAGCGGAAAATCGCTTATGATCGAAAAGGCCTACGAGAAGGGCGGTATTGACTATGTCCGGCTGTTTCTTGAGAAGGGAGCCGATCCCAATGCCCGGGATGGCTATGAGAAGCCGCTGCTGTTCCTGGCTGCGGAGACCAAAAATCCCGATTTCTTCCGGCTCCTGGCAGAATACCGGGCGGACCTCAATATCCTGAACAAGTACGGCGAAAGCATTCTCTATACGGCCGTGGACGAGGACGAGCCGGATCTGGAATTTATCCGGACGGTTATTGAAAAGGGAGCCGATGTGAATTTTGTGCGCAGCAAGAACGGCCTATCGGTGCTGATGCTGGCGGTGCGGGATCGCAGTGTCAGCAAGGATGATGTTACAGATCTTCTTCTTAAGAGCGGTGCCAATCCCAATGCCGCGACACCGGCGGGACGCACTGCGCTCATGATGGCGGTGAGCAAACCGAAAAATCCCAGCCTTAAGACCATTGAAAGCCTGATTAATGCCGGAGCCGCGCTGGAAACCCAGGATCGGGACGGTGCCACGGCGCTGACCTTTGCCATTGCCTCCAATCATCCCGCGGCGATACGGCTTCTGATGGAAAAGGGCGCGGATCCGGAACGGGCGCTCAGTGTGACTCACGAGGTGAAGGGCAGGGATGGCAAAAAGGCGGTCAAATCGCTCAGGGAGCTTATAAATGAAGCCGACAAGTCGGAACTCAAGGAAATGAAGGAGCTTCTTGCCGGATATCTTTAGCATTTTTTGAGATGAGAGAGGGGCGGGTGTTGCGAAGGGAACTCCGGGGGCTGCGGGGGAGGTCCTGAGGATATAGGACGGATACGGGGGAAGCAGAGGGAAGCAGAGGGAAGAAAGGTATGGCGAAAAACCGAATTTTGATTGTGGATGACGATGCCAGGCTCAGGGAGGCCATCACCGACACCCTGATGCTTTCGGGATATGAATGCATCGAGGCCGCGGGGGGATCCCAGGCTTTGGACATTCTGGAGAGAATGCGCATCGGCATGGTGATCTCCGATATTCAGATGGAGGGCATGGACGGACATCGCCTTCTTAATGTCATTCATGAGAAGCACCCTCAGATTCCGGTGCTGCTCATGACCGCCTATGCCAATATCGACGGGGCGGTGAAGGCCATGCGGGACGGTGCCGTGGATTATCTGGCCAAGCCGTTTGCCCCCGAGGTGCTGCTTAATCAGGTTATAAGATACGTACCTCAGGAACATGCAGACAGCGGGGGGCCGGTGTATGGCGACCCGAAAACCGCGGACCTTCTGGAAATGGCCCGGAAGGTGGCCCGCTCCGAGGCCACGGTGATGATTACCGGCCCCAGCGGATCCGGAAAGGAGGTGCTGTCCCGGTTTGTTCACGACAATTCCGAAAGAAAGGCGGGGCCGTTTGTGGCCATAAACTGCGCGGCGATTCCCGAAACCATGCTGGAGTCCACCCTGTTCGGGTACGAGAAGGGGGCTTTTACCGGAGCGGTGCAGGCCTGCCCCGGGAAGTTCGAGCAGGCCCAGGGCGGCACCATTCTTCTTGATGAAATCACCGAGATGGAGCTCTCGCTGCAGGCCAAGCTGCTCCGGGTGCTGCAGGAGAAGGAGGTGGAGCGGCTTGGCGGCCGGAAGACCATTTCCCTGGACGTGCGGGTTATTGCCACCTCCAACCGGGATCTCCGGGCGGCGGTTCAGGAAGGGAAGTTCCGGGAGGATCTCTATTACCGGCTCAACGTGTTTCCTCTGAAATGGCCCGCCCTTCGGGATCGCCCCCTGGACATCGTTCCCCTGGCCCGCTTTATGCTGAAAACCGCTTCCGCGGAGCAGAAGCTTCCCGAAAAGCCCCTGACTCCGGACGCGGAACGGAAGCTTCTGTCATACGGCTGGCCCGGGAATGTCCGGGAGCTTGGCAATGTGATGCAGCGGGCTCTTATTATCGCCGGTGCCGAAATCACCCCGGACGCTCTGATTTTTGATGACGAAAGTCAGTTTATTGCGGAGCCCTCCGCACTGACACCGGCTCCGGATTCGGCTTCCCCGGGAACTCCGGAACGGCCTTCCGGCGCCGGAAATCTCGGTGAGGAGATGAAGCTTCAGGAATTTCAGATTATACTGGATACCCTGATAGAGTGCGGCGGCAGCCGGCAGAAGTGCGCGGAAAGACTTGGCATGAGCCCCCGCACCCTCCGCTACAAGCTCTCAAAAATGCGGGAGGCCGGCTTTGTGGTTCCTGACTAGCGGCGGGCGCCGGAAGCATGATGCGGAAACCCGGCGGCGCAGGATATAGAGGTTTAAATGAAAATTCTGGTGGTGGCCCCCTCCTGGGTGGGGGACCTGGTGATGGCGGAGAGTCTCCTCATTACCCTGAAAAGGCTTCATCCCGAGGCGGTGATTCATGTGCTGGCCCCGGCCTGGTGTCTGGATATTGTCAAAAGAATGCCCGAGGCGGAAAAGGGGATTCTGATGCCCATCGGGCACGGCAGTTTTGATCTCGTGGGCAGGATCCGGCTGGGACGGGCTCTCTCCGGGGAGCGTTACGATGAGGCCTACATTCTTCCCAATTCCTGGAAAAGCGCCCTGATTCCCTTTTTTGCGGGGATTAAGAGGCGTATCGGCTGGAAGGGAGAAATACGCTACGGCCTTATCAATGTCATGCGCAAAAACAAACAGGATTTTCCGAGACTGATTGCCCGCTATTCCGCCCTGGCCTGGCCCCGTGACAAAGTGGCTAGGCAGGAGGATCTGGAGTTTCTGCCGTATCCCCGGCTGAATACCCGGGAGCCCGACGCCGCGCTTCTGGGGAAGTTCGGGATCCGGAAGGACAGAAGTCCCCTGGGACTCTGTCCCGGAGCCGAGTTCGGCCCCGCCAAGAAGTGGCCGCCGGAGTATTATGCCGCTCTTTCCTCAAAGTATCTTGCAAGGTTCCCGGATCGGGAGATCTGGATCTTCGGTTCCGGAAAGGATCGGGATACCGGAGAGGAGATTAAGGGACTTGTTCCGGAGGATTTTCGGGAACGGGTGCGGGTACTGGCCGGGGGCACATCCCTGGAGGAGGCCATTGATCTTCTGGCATTATGCGCTTTGGTGCTTTCCAATGATTCCGGACTTATGCATGTTTCCGCGGCCGCGGGGGTCAGGCTGGCCGCGGTGTTCGGCTCCACCAGCGCGCAGTATACGCCTCCTTCGGATGACAATGCCCTGGTCATTGAATCCTCTGTGAGCTGCCATCCCTGCTTCAAAAGAGTCTGTCCCAAAGGAAAGCCGGAGTGTCTTTTCGGGCTTAATCCTGATTTTGTCTGGGAGAAAATCATTGCAAAGTGGCCGGATCTTCAGGATACCGGCGTCGGATAATAAGGATTTCGCATGTCCGGAATTTCATTCAGGGCGGCGGTGCCGGAACTCCTTTACCGGGCCGCCGCATCAGTGCTGGCTCCGCTGGCGGCGCTTTTTATCAGATTCCGTTCCAAAACCTCCTACGGGGAGCGCTGGCGGGAGCTTCTCGGTCATGTTCCCGACAGGGATTACGGAAATCCGGTGTGGTTTCATACGGTCAGTGTGGGAGAATCCATGGGGGCCCGGCCGCTCATCATGGAGTTCCGGAAAATCCGGCCGGATATCCCGGTGGTGGTAACCACCACCACGGTCACCGGCCGGGCTGTTTATGACAGCGTCGGGGATCGGGTGACGCACCTTTATGCCCCGCTGGATTCCCCCCGGGCGGTAAGGAGGTTCCTGGAGCGGGTACAGCCCCGGCTTTATGTGACCATGGAAACGGAGCTCTGGCCGGTTCTCCTCTCGGAGCTTGAAAAGAGGCGGATTCCGGCCGTGGTGATGAATGCCAGGCTTTCTGATCGCTCCCGGGATCGCTACCTGAAAACGGGGGAGATTTTTCAGGAAGTAATCGGAAGCCGGCTCTCAAGACTGGTATGCCAGACTCCCGCTGATGCCGCGAATTTTGCAAAGCTGGGGATTCCGGAAGCAAAAATGGCGGTTTCGGGTTCCGTCAAGTTTGACATCGCGCCGGACACCGCAGCCTTCGGGAAGGGGCGGGAGCTTCGGAAACGGCTTTGCCTTACGGTGTCAGAAAAAGCTCCTGCCAGTGGAGAGCCGCTCTTTCTGGCGGTGGCCAGCACGCACCGGGGGGAGGAGCTCCAGGCACTGGATATTTTTCGGAAGCTTAAAAGCACTTTGCCATCACTGGTCATGATCATTATCCCGCGGCATCCGGAGCGGTTTCAGGAGGTCTGGGATCTCATGGAGACTGCGGGCTTCAGGCATAGCCGGCGCACTCTTCTTGAAAAGGAGGCGGCGGCTTCCGGATTTGTCTGTCCGGAGCTGATTCTCGGGGATTCCATGAATGAGCTTTATCTCTATTTCGGGATGGCGGATCTGGTTTTGATGGGCGGGAGTCTTGTGGATATCGGCGGGCATAATCCCCTGGAGCCGGCCTCCCTGGGCTGTCCGGTGGTGACCGGCCCCTTTATCAGGAATTTCCGGAAAATTTATCAGGAAATGGCCGCCCGCGGGGCCAGCAGGGTAATTCCGGCTGCGAGTCTTCCGGACGATCTTAAGGAGCTTCTCGGAAACCCCGGGGAATTACAGAAACTGGGATCGGCCGGAAAGAGCTTTATTGACGCAAACCGCGGGGCCCTGAGAAAAACCCTGGAGGAAATAACCCGGGTTCTGGATGAGAACGCTTCGAAAACGGGATCTTCCCGTTCCCCCGCCGGGTCCTGACAAGGTTTCGGAACCAAAAAAAGAGAGAGCCCGGGCTCTCTCCTCGCAATTAATGAATCCTTTTTCCGGAGCGTTTCCGCCCCGGGATTCTTATTTCACAAACTTGTACGCGCTTCTGGCGATAACCAGCTCTTCGTTGGTGGGTACCACGATGATTTTCACCCTGGAATCCGGAGCACTTATGAGGCCGCGGCCGCCCAGGTAGGCGACAGCCTTGTCGTTAAGAGCGTTGTCCAGCCGGGCGCCCAGGATTTCGGGCAGATACTCGATTACCTGTTTTCTCATGATGAAGGAGTTTTCGCCGATACCGCCGGTGAAGACGATGGCATCCACATGTCCCAGGGGCACGTAGTAGGAGGCGATGAACTTGGCAGCCCGGTAGCAGAACATCTTAAAGGCCAGGGTGCATCTTTCGTCGCCGTTCTTGTAGCCCTCGCAGATGCCGCGCCAGTCGGAGGTGGTGCCGGAAAGGGCGATAAGGCCGGACTTCTTGTTAAAGATTTCCCGGACTTCTTCCACTTTGTAGTGAAGCACATCGCACATGAAAAATACCACTGAGGCGTCGATGGAGCCGGTGCGGGTGCCCATTACCAGACCGTCCAGCGGAGTAAGACCCATGGAGGTGTCCATGCACTTCCCGTTCTTAACGGCCGAGATGGAAGCGCCGTTGCCCAGATGGCAGGTGATGGCATTAAAGTTGGAAACGTCATAACCCAGTTCTTTGGCAGCCTCGTGGTATACGTAGCCGTGAGAGGTGCCATGAGCTCCGTAGCGGCGGATTCCGTGCCTGGTGTAGAGCTCCTCCGGAATGGCATATCTGTAGGCCACATCCGGCATGGTCTGATGGAAGGCGGTGTCGAACACGGTAACATGCGGCACTTTGTTGAAGGCCTTTCTGGCTGCTCTGATGCCGATAAGATGGCCCGGATTGTGAAGCGGGGCGAACGGAATGCATTTTTCGATTCCCTTCTCCACCTCGTCGTCCACCAGGGTAGGCTCGCTGTAGAGCTCGCCGCCCTGCACGATGCGGTGGCCCACCGCACAGATGGAGTCCAGGAGATCCTTTCTCTTCGAGAGAATGTTGTCGTTCAGGAAGGATACCGCCACATTATGATCGGCCCCGGCGCCGAGATCCGCGCTTTCCTTGTCAAGCCCCTCGAAACGCCATTCGATGCGGGCATCCGGCAGACCGAGCTTTTCGGCGATGCCGTTAAGAAACACATGACCGTCATCAGGGTTGATGATGGCGAACTTAAGGGAAGAACTGCCGCAGTTAATTACCAGGACAGTTTTTTCAGCATTAGAAGTCATTTGGGAATCCTTTAATTATCAGGAAGGGTATTCCTGCTTTTAAAAGTGCTATGGACACGCTGGTACAGTGTTTTTCTGAATTCGGTTAATCTGAAACCGGCAGCGGGAATTCTATCACAAAAAGGGGCTCTTTAACTATTACGAATCCCGAACCACCGGGGGGTTCTTTTCAGGTAGTCCCGGTATTCCGGACAGGTTTCTTCGAGAAATTCCTCCTCCATGAGAATCTGGCGTTTCAGGAAGTATCCGATCCAGATGACAGTCAGGGGAAGCAGTTCCGGGGAGAAGACGAGTCCCCATCCGAAAAGCAGAAAGAAATGGGAAAGATACATGGGGTTCCGGCTCCGGCGGTAGATTCCGTCCGTAAACAGCCGGTGCGGGGTTCGGGAAAGCGGATGCGGGTTTATCCGGTACCTGACAAAGGGAGTCAGTGCCAGAGCGGCGATAATTATTCCCGGGATAATAAGGAAAAGCCCGGCGGCGGTCAGGGGCAGGGCGGATTCGGAGAGCAGATCTCCGGGAAGGTTCCATACCCTTTCAGCAATCATGGTGCATGCGGGCCCCTCTTCCGGGAATCCGGGGCCTTCCGTAAAAAGAGGGCGGATCAGGTACCAGGTGAGATGAGCCAGCAGACACTCCCCGGTAACTGCCGGAGGAATAAGCAAATAAGTTCTGATAGTACTAAAAACAGATTCTGACATGATTATTTCTTATTGGTATTAGCTTTGGGACAGACTCGTTTAAAGGCTTGTTATTTATTGATTCAAATGTAACAGGAAGGCTTTGTTTTCATATCCGTTTTCAGGAGAACGAATAGTTATTGTATTTTTAGTGGTTTTTTGCCGAAAATTGTTAATTTTTTGTGATTAAGTGTGATATAATTCAAAAAAAGCGGAAAAGGTTTTCACCTTAGAATTACTGATTACACCCGACAACACCTGGACGAAAGATGCGTTTCATTTTTTCACTTGCCCTGGGCCTGCTGATTCTGCTGTGCGCTCCGATCGCATTCGGAGAAGTTCCTGTCATTTATATCACCGACAGCAATGTTCAGATGGATATTTCGGGAAGGATTCAGGTAAACCGCGAATCCCCCAAGGCACTGTGGCCATGGGAGGTTAACGGCTCCTGGCAGAATTACAGCGTCGAGCCAGTCAGGTGGGCGGGCAGTGACAACCGGGTGCGCTGGTTCCGGTTCCGGGTGGAGAACCGCAGCGGTGACAGCACCAGCCTGGTGCTCAGCGTCAACAATATCTTCATTAATAAGGTCGATGTATTTGTTCAGAACCAGCGGGGACAGCTTGTCAATGTCTGGCACACCGGCATTGACCGGGGACTCAGCTCCAAGTTCTACCCCTCCAGCGGCTGGGATTTTCCGATTTTCACCCGCAATCATGAATACAACACCATCTATGTCAGACTGATCTCGAATCTTGATACCCAGTTCAATTTCGGGCTGGTGGATGTGAAGAAATTCAATTTTCAGGACACTGCCGACAAGGTAATAAACGGAATTACGGTGGGCATCATGCTTATCGTGTTCATTTCCTCCCTGGTATTTTTTATCTTTCTGCGGGAAAGACGCTACCTTTACTACACTGTTCTGGCGCTTTCGGTTACCGCCTGCATCTGGATCTCCGGCAGCTATCTTACCCTGATATCCCGGTTTTTCAGCGGGAACCCGGATCTGGTCAGGAATTATGTCTGCGCCGGTCTGCTGGCCCTGGCGGGGTTTTCGGGATCGGTGTTTACCTTTCTGCCGTATTTCCGGAAGGCGTTCTTCAGATATTATCAGAATGTTTTCACGGTGCTGGGGCTGGCCGGTGTTCCCCTGGTCTGGTTTCTCCCGGAAAAGGCCGGATTTTTCTACATGCTGTCCTGCTATGCGGTGACGGCTGCCATCGGGGGCTTTTTCATTTACAGGGCACTTCGGGATCAGAACTACATTCATTTGTGCTATGTGTTCGTGGCAGAGCTGTTCCTGGCGGGGGTATCCGTGCCGAATCTGGCTCTTCTGGGATATCTGGGTTTTGAGGCTGAGACCCACCGGTACTTCTGCATGATTTCCAGCGTTCTCGGAATTATGGTTTCCATTTCCATGGGCTACTGGGCCTACTATGAAAGGACCCGGGGCGAGGAGGCCTCCATCAGGGCTGCCGAAAACAGCAACCGTCTGAATCAGTTCCTGAATCACAGCACCTCCGGAATTTTCATTATGTCCTGGACCGGGCGCATTCAGGAGGTTAATCCGGCCTTTGTCGCCCTGGTGGGCAATCCGAAGAGTGACGGCTCCGACGGCAGGAACTTCTGCTCCTTCTCCAGTCTCTGCTGCGAGCCCGATGTTTTTGACGATTTTTTCGCCAGACTGGTCAGCAAGGTCAATACGGTGCTTGACGGCATGCAGAATGACAGCGTTCCATCGGTCAGCGACGTCAGAAACCTGAACATCAGAGGCCGGGAGGGAAAGCCCGTGCCGGTAAAGCTTACCCTGACATTTCTGCCCACCTATGATCTCAGGAGATGTCTTAACTCCCGGGGGCAGGTCAGCAACAGCATGTACCAGTTTATCGGCGAGTTTTCCGATATGAGCCAGGATGAAAACTATCTCAGCCAGCTCCGTTTCCTGGAAAACAATGATCCGGTGACCGGCGCCTACAACCGCAAGTACTTCATGGAAGTGCTGAATCAGGAGCTTGGTCAGGAAGGGGCCAACAAGGGGGTGCTCTGCTTCATCCGGATTCAGAATCTCAACTATATCAATGACGTGTCCGGACATACCTACGGCGACGAAATTCTGCGCCGCATTGCGGAATGTCTGAAGTCGGACATCAGGCCCGAGTTTGACGTGTTCAGGCTTAACGGCAACGAGTTTGCGGTTCTGATGCGTTCGTGTTCCGCCAGGGATGCCCTGGAATATGCCAAGGAATGGCGCCGGGAGCTTATCAGTCTCCGGCTCAATGTTGCCGGAAATATGCATGTCATCACCATGAATATGGGGCTGGTGCTTATCGATACCGCACGGGGAAATATTTCCGCGCTTCTTTCCTGCGCCAATGCCGCCTGCCGGATTGCCATGGACATGGGCCCCAATACCTGCCATCTCTTTATTTCCGACAGTGCCATAAACCGTCTCCCCGTCTATACCGAAACCGTTTCCCTGGTTACCAGGATTCATCAGGCCCTGGACAGCGGTTCCATTTTTGCGGTAAGACAGAAGATTCTGAACATGCGTTACCGGAACCGGAAGTGCTACGAGCTTTTTGCAAGAATCATCGGAGACCGGCGGGATGTTATCGAGCCCTCTTCCTTTGTAACCCGCTGCTACGGCTTCAATATCATGTCCCGAATCGACAGCTGGATGCTGGAGAGCCTTAACAGAATATACCGGGATAATCCGGAACGCTTTAAGGACATTGACGTGGTTTTTGTCAATATCAGCTCGGAAACCATTTGTGACCAGGACTTTGTGTCCCGGCTTCGGAATCTTCTTAACAACAATCTTGCGCTTACCAGGGTTATCTGCTTCGAGATCGACGAGGATGATGTCAGCCATCATCTGGATTCGGTACTGAGCTTTATGAACAGCTTCCGGAACAGCTGTCTCGGCTTTGCCCTGGACAATTTCGGGAAGAGCGGCTGTCTCGGCTACATGCTGAAGCTGTTGCCGATTTCCTATATCAAGTTTCATCCGGACTTTACCCGGAACATCAGCCGCGACGAAAGCAATCTCATTATCATCAGGTCGCTGATTCAGATGGCCCGGGGGCTCCATATGCATACTATGGTGTCCCAGATTGAAAGTGAGGAGGATTTCCGGATTTTCCGGGAGCTGGGAGTGGATTTCTGCCAGGGCTGCTATATCTCCCCTCCCAGCCCGGTAAGTCAGGATCTTCCGGCAACGGAGGCTCAGAATGACGTTCCGGAGGAGTGTCCGGAAGTCGGTGCGGTAAGAAAGGCCTGAAGTTCCGGCCAGCCTGCCGGCTCCCCCGCCGGATTTTTTGTTCCGGCTCTCAATTGTCATTAAAGTCTGAGATAAAGTATAATCACCGGCAGTTTTTGCCGGTTTTTTTGTTGCGGAGGAGCATTTCCCTCCGGTACGGATGAAAGAGGAATTTATGAGTGATTTGAATGAGCTGGTGAGTCAGGCTCAGGCCCGGATTGCCGAGGCCGGAGACGAAGCCGCCCTGGATGCCGTCAGGGTTGACTATCTGGGGAAAAAAGGCCTGTTTACAGAACAGATGAAGGGGCTTTCAAAGCTTTCTCCGGAAGAGCGTCCCAAAATGGGAGCGGTTATCAATGCCGCCAAGTCGCAGGTAACCGAGGCTCTCAACGCCAGAAAGGCCGCTCTTGAAGCTGAGATTCTGAACCGCCGTTTGGCTTCGGAGACCGTGGACGTTACCCTTCCCGGCCGGAGATCAGAGTCCGGAACCCTGCATCCGGTCACCCGCACCATCAGAAGAATCGAAGAGATTTTTGAGTCCCTGGGCTTTACCACCGAGTCCGGTCCGGAAATCGAGGACTGCTTCCATAATTTCGATGCGCTCTGCATTGAGCCGGATCATCCGGCCCGTTCCGAGCACGACACCTTTTATTTCAATGACAATCTGCTTTTACGCACCCAGACCTCCGGCGTGCAGATCCGCACCATGGAGAAAAAAGCTCCGCCCATCCGGATTATTGTTCCCGGGAGAGTCTACCGTCCCGATTACGACATGACCCACACTCCGATGTTTCATCAGGTGGAGGGACTTCTGGTGGATGACCACAGCACCTTCGCCGAACTCAAGGGGGTGCTCCACAGTTTCCTGGTGAACTTTTTCGAGGAGGAACTGGAGGTGCGGTTCCGTCCTTCGTACTTCCCGTTCACCGAACCATCCGCCGAGGTTGATGTCAGGAGAAAGAACGGCAAGTGGCTGGAGGTTCTGGGTTGCGGTATGGTAAATCCCCGCCTCTACGGCAACGTGGGGCTGGATCCGGACAGATATCACGGCTTTGCCTTCGGTCTCGGAGTGGAGCGTCTGGCAATGCTGCGCTACGGCGTAAACGATCTCAGGGCGTTTTTCGAGAACGACATGAGATTCCTGAAGCAGTTTGGCAAGTAAACGGCCCCGGTCAGAATTAGGAGATATTTTGAAATGATTTTCAATAAACAGTGGCTGGACGAGCTGGTGCCGAACAGCCTTTCGGCAGATGAGGTTTCGGACATGATTACCATGGCGGGCCTCGAGGTTGACTCTGTGGATCCCGTAACCGGAGAGTTTTCCGGAGTGGTGGTGGGCGAGGTGCTGACCTGCGCCGATCATCCGGATTCCGATCATCTGCACGTTACCACCGTCAGAGTCGGCGAGGACGAGATTCTGGACATTGTCTGCGGGGCTCCGAACTGCAGGCAGGGGCTCCGGGTGGCCTGTGCCAAAGTGGGAGCTGTGCTTCCCGGCAATTTCCGTATCAAGCCGGCCAAGCTCCGGGGCGTGCCGTCCAACGGCATGCTCTGCTCCGCAAAGGAGCTGGGGCTCAGCGAGGAAAGCAACGGCATTATCGAATTTCCGGCCGATGCTCCCGTGGGAACCGATGTTCATGATTATCTCGGACTTGATGATCAGGCCATTACCGTGGATCTCACCGCCAACAGGGCCGACTGCCTCAGCATTCGCGGCATTGCCCGGGAATTCGGGGTGCTTTCCGGCACCGACGTGCGTTATCCGGAAATTCCCGCTGTTCCCGCCGCCATCGGTGATACCTTACCGGCAAAGGTTATTGATACCGAGGGCTGTCCCCGCTATCTTACCCGGGTTATCAGGAATGTGGATCTTTCCAGAAAGAGCCCGCTCTGGATGCAGGAAAAGCTGAGAAGACTGGGCATGCGCAGTCTGGATCCGGTAGTGGACGTTACCAACTATGTCATGCTGGAGCTGGGACAGCCCCTGCACGCCTTTGATCTGGACACCCTTCAGGGCGGCATTACTGTAAGAAAGGCTGCTCCCGATGAAAAGATGGTGCTTCTGAGCGGACAGGAGGCAAAGCTTTCTCCGGATACCCTGGTGATTGCCGACGAGGCCGGAGCCGTGGCGCTGGCGGGAATCTTCGGGGGGGAGCGTACCGGAGTGAAGGCCGGCACCGTCAATATCCTGCTGGAATCGGCGTTTTTCAGTCCGAAGGCCATCAAGAACCGCGCCAGAAGCTACGGGCTGGATACCGAGGCCGCCCACCGTTTTGAGAGAGGGGTGGACTACCGGATTCAGACTGCAGCCATGGAAAGAGCCACCAGATTCATTCTGGACATTGCCGGCGGCGAGGCCGGTCCGGTAACCGAGACCGTCACCTCGGAAAAGCTGCCGCAGCCTGAGAGAATCACGGTTCCCTTCAGCCTGATAAAGGAAGTTCTCGGGGTGGACATTGACAGAAATGCTGTTACGGACTACCTGACAAGACTGGGCATGGAGCCGGAGGTTACAGGGGATGCCGTCACCGCCGTAAGCCCCAGCTGGCGTTATGACATTGCCATTCCGGTGGATATCTGCGAGGAAGTGGCCCGGATGTACGGTTATGACCGGATTCCGAATGTCGATCCGGTGGCACCTCTCCGCATGATTCCGAGACACGAGGCGCAGGTCTCCTCCTGGGATGTGAAGTCCCTTCTGGCGGATTTGGGCTATCATGAGGTGGTAACCTACAGCTTTGTGGACGACAGGTCCCTGTCAGCGCTTAATCCGGCGGAAAAGCCCATTATCCTGCCCCATCCGATTACCTCGGAAATGAACGCCATGAGAACCACCCTCTGGGCCGGACTGGTGAATGCCGCTCTTTACAACATTAACCGTCAGGTCAGCGATCTTCGGATCTTTGAGACCGGCCTTACCTTTATTTCTGATCCTGCTGCCGAAAACGGCATCCGGCAGGAGGAAATGGCCGGCGGCCTTATCACCGGAGGAAGCTCCCGGGAAAGCTGGTATGAAAAGCCCCGGGCTCTTGATTTCTACGATATCAAGGGCGATGTGGAAAGACTGCTGGAGATTACCGCCGGGAATGCGGAGTTCGATTTTGTTCCGGGGACGCATCCGGCGCTCCACCCGGGGGTTTCTGCCGCCATTCTCAGGAACGGCGAGCATGTGGGGGATGTGGGACTCATTCATCCTTCCGTGCAGAAGGCTCTGGGACTGAAGAAGAAGGTGTTCCTGTTCCAGATCAAGATGCGGGTTCTCACCACCAGGGGCATTACCGAATATGCCGAATTTTCGAAATTCCCGTCTATCCGCCGTGATTACGCCATGGTGATTGACAGTGAGGTTCCGGCAGCGAAGATCCTGAATACCGTCAGGAAAAATGCCGGGGCTCTCCTTAAGGATGTCAATATTTTTGATAT
The DNA here is from genome assembly GCA_902776415.1 of uncultured Ruminobacter sp. GTDB lineage: Bacteria > Pseudomonadota > Gammaproteobacteria > Enterobacterales > Succinivibrionaceae > Succinimonas. Next base: position 35,291 of record CACYPY010000003.1, on the reverse strand, counting down.
CTACGAGGGCGAGAACATTGATGCCGGCAAGAAGAGCGTGGCCTTCAGCGTGGTGCTGCAGTCTCCGGATCGCACTCTTGAGGACGGGGATATCCAGGAGGTCAACGACAGGATAGTGGCCAGTCTCAGGGAAAGCCTCGGAGCCGAGCTTCGGGAATAATCTTTCCGGAAAATTAACGGAGACAGTCTGATAAAGGGGAGACGGGGTTCTGTCTCTCCTTTGTTGTTTCCCTGTTGTCGGAACGGAAACGGAAAGCCGGCCGGGCCGAAGAACTCGGGGAAATTGCCTGGAGAATGCAGATATGAAAACTGATTGCACTGATTATGACGACGGCATCCGGAGTGCCGGCTCCGATTTTTGCGAGGAATATATTCCGTTTTCGGAGGCGGAGATCCGGATGTTCGGGAGTACGTTCGGAACGGCCGATCCCGAATGCGGTTCGGGGTGCCTCGGGGATGCGGATTTTCCCGGAATTCCGGAGGTCATTCCCGGCGCCGGAAGGACCGGGAGTTTGAGGAGACCGGCGCGGAAACCCTTTCCCGCTCCCGAATACGGGAATCCGGCCCGTGATGACAACCGGAGTCGGGTATATCTCAATGTGCCCTATTCCGAAAAGGATGCCGCCAGGGGGTATGGGGCCCGCTGGGATGCCGCCCGGAGAAAGTGGTACGTGCCGGATGGTACGGACCTCGAACCGTTTCAGAGATGGCTGGATCCGCGCTGAACGTTTTCGGGAAAGAGTATCGGGGATGATTCGGGGAAGGTGATTCGGAGGAAGTTTTTAATGGATGAAAGGAAATATCTCTACAACACCAACAAGACGCTTAAAAGACTGCGGCATCTCACGGGAGATGCCATCAGGGATTTCAATATGATTGAAGCCGGTGATCGGGTGATGGTGTGCATGTCAGGTGGCAAGGACAGCTATGCGCTTCTGGACATTCTCTCGAATCTTCGGAAGAGCGCTCCGGTGGATTTCGAGCTCATTCCGGTGCATCTTAATCCGCATCTTCCCGGTTATCCCCAGGGGGTGATGGAGAAATATCTCCGGGGCACCGGGCTCCCTTATCGCATTATTGACGAGGATGTCTACGGCATTGTGCGGGAAAAGATCCCCGACGGTCACAATATCTGTTCCCTGTGCTCCCGGCTGAGACGGGGCATTCTCTATCGCGTGGCGGGGGAAATCGGGGCCACCAAAATCGCCCTGGGACATCATGCTGATGATGCTCTCGGCACCTTTTTTCTGAATCTCTTTTATTCCGGCTCCATCAAGAGCATGCCGGCGAAGCTTCATACCGACGATGGCCGGCATATAGTGATAAGACCTCTGGTGTACTGCCGGGAGCGTGATATTATCCGGCTGGCGGAGGGCCGGGGTTATCCCCTGTTTCCCAAAAATCTCTGCGAGTTCGGAGAGAACAGAATGCGGGGGGAGATCCGGGAGATGATTGCCTCCTGGGATCGGAAGTATCCGGGAAGAAGCATGAATATGGTCAGGGCCATGGGACGGATCAGTCTCAGTCATATGCTGGATCGCCGGCTTTACGATTTCGACAGCGATGAAATCATCCCGGGGGCCCGGGAGGAAGCGGAGATGTCGCTTCCGGAGAATTCCCGGGAGGACGCGGCCGGCGAATAACTCCGGAAACAGAACCGCTCCGGATTCCGGGGCGGGCAGGAATTCCGGAAAACCGGAACAGGATTTTCAGAGCTTTTCGCTCTTTTTCAGCACCAGAAGGTCGCAGTTAACCGCATCCACTATTTCCTCACAGATATTGCCCACCAGTGCCGCGGCGATGCCGGTGCGTCCGGTGTGCCCGATGAGCACGGCGCAGGCACTGAGATCCGCCGCGATTTTCGGGATCACGTCATCCGGCTGTCCCTCAATCACATGACAGTCCTCCGGGGGGATCCGGTGTCTGGCTCCGAAGGCCGTAATCTGTTCCCGGTTGTGTTTCATTACCGCTTCCGAATAGATGTCCGGAGTGAAGCCCGGGATTTCCACAATGGAAACCGGCATCAGGGGCGGGGCGGCGTTAAGCAGATGGATGCGTCCGCCGATAAGCCGGGCCAGCTCCTGGGCGTTCCGGAGCAGCCTGATGTTCATCAGTCTGATATCACGATCCGCAGTGTCGGAAAGGTTAAGTGCCACCAGAATGCTGGCTCCCTCCGGCCAGGGATGATCTTTGGCGATCAGCACCGGAATGTCGGAAGTCCGGAGCAACTGCCAGTCCGCGGGAGTGAAGATCACTCCGTCCAGAATGCCGTGACTGTCGGCGCTTTTAATCACGAGATCGTAATTTCCGGATTTGATTTCGGCGGCAATGGCTCCGGGCAGACTGCGGTGCCACACCACCTTGCCGGTGATGGAGGCTTCCTCGCCGTGTTTTGATTTAAGCTCGTTTTTAAGCCAGTTTTCGCTGTTTTCCAAAATGCTGCGGCGCATTTCGGTCTGTTCATCGATATTCAGCAGGGTGGTGATATCGTAGGAAAAGTCGTAGATGGCAAGAAATGCGGTGATCCGGGTTTCCGGGGAGAAGCGGGCGATTTCCAGAGCCCGGTCCAGGGAAGGCTGATCGCTGCGTTCGGGTTCAATGACCGCCAGGATATTCTTAAATTTGCGCATGGGATACCTCCACAATTTAAGACGTATACTCCGATTGTAGGAAATTATCGGAAAGTTTTCCTTGCAGTACTTCAATTAACGGCAGGAAAACCGGGGCGATCACGGGGTATTTTCAGATTTTGCGGCCTGGCACAGATTTCCGTTTTTAACATCCCGGAGCATTGTCTGATCCAGAATGGTGATATAGCGGCCCCTGACGGTAATGATGCCGGCGTCATGCAGTCTGGAAAACAGTCTGCTGATGGTTTCCACGGAAAGGGAAATGCAGTTTCCGATTTCGTAGCGGGTCATGGTCAGCTTTATCTGATCCGGCGAGAGGTTGCGTCTCTCCTGTGCCTCGGAAAGATGCAACAGAAAGGAGGCCAGGCGCTGCGGTGCGGTTTCCCGGGAGATCATCATGAGAAGCTCCTTCTTGACGGAGATTTCCTGACTCATGAGTCTCATGAAGCGCATGTTCATTTCCTGATGACGGTACAGGGCCCGGGAGAGCTGAGCATAGTCGATTTCGCAGATGGCGGTGTTTTCCAGAGCCTGAGCGAAGGATTTGTGTTTTTTTTCGAAAATGGCATCAAACCCCACAATTTCTCCGGATATGGAAAATCCGGTGATCTGCTCGTCTCCGGCCTGGCTCAGGGAATATATTTTAAGGCTGCCGCTTTTTATGGCGTAAAGTCTCTGCAGGGGATCTCCAGCTTTATAGAGAATCTCCCCTTTGTTAAGTCCCCGCCTTTTATCTATAATGTTGTTGAGAGCCGAGAGATCCGAGGATGTCGGGCTTTTTCCGGGAAGGCAGATTTCGCAGTAGGGGCATTTATCGCAGGACTGGCATTTCTGGTCCGGGAGATTTTTAACTGACATGGCAACCTCTGTTTCGGGATCCCGGAGATTTTAGCATTTTTCAGGGGATTTTCCATGCCGTTGTTGATTGGGCTTTCTTCAGGGGAGCTTTTATGAGTTTTCATGAAAAAATCTGGTTTCAGGGAAGCCCTCTTATGTGGCTCCTCTGGCCCTTTTCCCTGATATTCGGTCTTTTGTCCGGGCTGAGACGCCGGCTGTATGCCCGGAATGTGCTGTCAGTGTTTCGGAGTCGGGTTCCGGTGGTGGTGGTGGGAAACATCATGGTGGGCGGAAACGGCAAAACCCCGGTGGTGATTGCCCTGGCGGAGGAACTCTTGGCCCGGGGCTTCCGGCCCGGGGTGGTAAGCCGGGGTTACCGGGCACACCCTCCCGCATATCCCTATGAGGTAACTACGGATTCTCCGGCAGATCTGGCCGGGGACGAGCCTCTTCTTATCCTGCTTAAAACCGGAGTCCGGATGGTCATTGATCCGGATCGTGCCCGGGCTGTCAGGTATCTGGAAAACGATACGGATGTGATTATTACCGATGACGGGCTTCAGCACTACGCCCTCGGGAGAGATATTGAAATTGTGGTGGTGGACGGCAGGAGACGCTTCGGAAACGGGCATCTCCTTCCCATGGGGCCGCTCAGAGAACCCGTGTCCCGGATCCGGGAGGCAGACTATGTGCTAAACAACGGCGGGGAACAGGACGGGGAGTATCCGGTGAGACTGGTGCCCGGCCGGGTGTGCCGTCTTGACGGTACGGCGGCGGATCTTCCTGAGGGCACGGAAGTCTGTGCCCTGGCGGGTATCGGGGATCCGGAACGCTTTAACAGAACTCTTCGGGAGGCGGGATTCCGGGTTATAAGGAGCATTTCCGTTCCTGACCACGGCTTTGTTCCCGAAAAAGAGGCCCGGGAGATTGCCGGCGGTCTTCCCGTGATTATGACCGAGAAGGACATGGTCAAGTACGGCAGAGGTCATATCGAGGGGTTTTACAGTCTGGGCGTCCGGGCGGAGCTTCCGGCGGAATTCTATGACAGACTTGCGACGGATATTGGCAGAATTCAGAAAGAAAGAGGTATCAGATAATGCATTACACGGTTATTATTCCATCACGCTATTCCTCGTCACGGCTTCCGGGGAAGCCGCTTTTGGACATTATGGGAAAACCCATGGTAGTGCGGGTGGCGGAGCAGGCGGTTAAGGGCGGTGCTGACAGGGTCATTGTGGCAACTGATGATGCCCGTATCAGGGATGCCGTTCTGGCTTCGGGGGTTAAGGCCGAGGTATGCATGACTTCTCCGGATCATAATTCCGGCACCGAGAGAATTGCCGAGGTGGTGAATGTCATGAAGCTCTCGGATCAGGAGATCGTGGTCAATGTTCAGGGAGATGAGCCTCTGATTCCCCCGGAAAACATTGCCCAGGTGGCGGACCTTCTGGAATGCTCCCAGGCTCCCATGGCCACGCTGTGCGCCCGGGTTACCGGCGAGGACGTGTTTGATCCCAATTGCGTGAAGGTGATCATCAACCATCAGGGCGATGCGCTTTATTTCAGCAGGGCGCCGATCCCCTATGAGAGAAACAACTTCCGGGAAGGGAACCGGCAGGCTCTCAGAGGCCATGCCCGTCATATTGGCATTTATGCCTACAGAGTGGGCTTTATCAGAAAGTATCTGACCCTCCCGCCCTGCGAAATCGAGGCCATGGAATCCCTGGAGCAGCTTCGGGTGCTCTATCACGGCTACCGGATTGCCGTAACCTATGCCGAAAAGGATCCCATGGTGGGAGTGGATACCGCCGAGGATCTGGAGAAGGTCAGAAAAATCTTCAGTGAAATGGCAAACAGGTAGTTTCTGATCCGGAAGAAGGAGGACGCGGGAGGGTTCTCCTTCCGGACAGATTTTTGGTTCTTCGGACCCGGCAATTCCGGAGGGGCTGTAACATAAAATCACATAATGGCAACGGGGAATCCGTTAAATACTTTTCAAATGTGGTATATTGCATACGGTGTTTTTTTTAAGCTGATTCCGGTCAGCCTTGATTAATTTAAGGGATAAAAACATGAGTTACAACTATTCGAATCCGGTGACTTCATCTCTGGGGAAGAATTCCGAAATTCTGGCTGGAACCTCCGGCCAGCTGATGACTCTTGAGGGAACCGCCAAAAAAGCCGTAATGCTTATTTCGCTGTGTCTTATAACCGGCTTTGTGATGTATTTTAAAGCCGAAAACATGGTTGCCGATGTGATAAACGGCGGCTCCGGCGGCGGACTGTACGGAGTTACCACCATAGCTCTTATTGTCGGTGCCGTGCTGGGACTGGTGGGAACCTTTTTCCCGAAATCTGCCAGGGTGGTGGCTCCGATATACAGTATTGCCGAAGGCATTTTCCTGGGCGGCGTTACCGCAGTATTTGAGACCAGATATCCCGGCGTCGGGTTTTCGGCTCTAAGTGCCACGGTGGTGACTGCTCTGGCCATGTTTATTGCCTTCTCCACCGGACTCATTTCGGCCACTCCTTTTCTGAAGAAGTTCCTGATGATGGCCGGCATTGCCATTGTCCTGACATACATCATCAATATTGTGATGCATCTCTTCGGGGGCAGCGGCATTGAGACCATTCAGGTTGAGAATCATTCCCTGCTCAGCTACGGCGTACAGACTCTGATCTGCATAGTGGCTTCCCTTTTCCTTATTTGGGATTTTGACAGCATCGCCAACAGCCACGGCCGGGTGGGCAAGGAATATGAAATGGCCTATGCCATGGGACTTCTGATGACCCTTGTATGGATGTACCTGGAATTCCTGAAGCTGTTTGCAAAATTCCAGTCCGACAACTGAGGTACTGTTTTTAAATTCGGCAGTACGACTGCCGGCTGAAATATAAATCGGGGCGGGGTGATACCTCGCCTTTTTGTTTCCGGGCCGGGAAGCCGGAAACAGATGACGGGCGAATGGATGAAGCCCATGGTGGTGGTCAGGGCGGAGCTTCCCGGCGTGAGGACTTGCATAGCTTCCCCGGTTTTTGTCCGAAAAAAAAAAAACGGGAGATAACCTCCCGTTCATTTATATCTTCAAAATGCTGCCATCAGCTTATCTGATGTTCTGAGGAGTGCCTTCCAGCAGGTGGTGATGCAGCTCGGCGATAGCCTGCTCTGCCTGTGACTGGTCAACCAGGAAGCAGAGGTTGTGTGAGCTGGCGCCGTAGCAGATCATCCTGATGTTTACATTCATGATGGAGGAGAATACGGCAGCTCCGGTTCCGGAAACCTGGCTCATGCCGTTTCCGATAAGAGCAATGAGGGCAAGGCCTTCGGTAACCCGAACACTGCAGATGCTCTTGAGTTCGGCAAGAAGCCTGTCGCTGAGAACGGACTGACCGCTGGACTGAGATCCGGTGTGGTCGAGGGTAATGGCCACACTGACTTCCGAAGTGGTTATGAGGTCAACGGAAATGCCGTACTTGGCGAAGATACTGAAGATATTTGCCAGAAAGCCGCAGGCGCCAATCATGTTCGGGCTCTTCAGGGTCAGGAGGATCTGATCTCTTCTGAGAGCCACGGCTCTGAATGTCGGCTTGGTGTTGGTCTGGGATCTTACCCAGGTGCCGCCGGATTCCGGATCCCTGGAGGATCCCACAAATACCGGGATGTTGCGGCGCACGGCCGGGAAGATGGTGGCCGGGTGCAGCACCTTGGCGCCGAAGGTTGCCATTTCCGCAGCTTCGGAGAAGGTGATTTCCGGAATTACATGAGCTTCCTTGACCAGTCTGGGATCGGTGGTGTAGATGCCGGGAACGTCGGTCCAGATCTGAATGGCCTTGCAGTTGCCGATGGCCTCGCCCAGCAGAGCTGCAGAATAGTCGGAACCGCCGCGGCCCAGGGTGGTGGTCTGTCCGATGGCGTTTGAGCCGATGAAGCCCTGAGTTACCACAATGTAATCATCAAGAAGCGGGGTCAGGAGCTCTTTTGCGGTATTACTGAGCACCTCGATGATCGGGGTGGCCTTGCCGAACTGGTTATTGGTGCGCATTACGGAACGCACGTCAAACCATTTGGCGTTGTAGCCCTTGGACTTGAGAACCTCGGTGAAGATCTTGGTGGACATGATTTCGCCGTAGGAAACGATACGGTCGGTGAGCGCGTCGTCATGCTCGATAATGGCATGCTTGGCCAGATCGCGGATTTCGTGAATGAGCTTTTCGATTTCCGAGGTAATTTCGGCAGGGCGGCCGAGATCATCGAGAATGGAAAACTCGATATTGCAGATCTTTCCCATTCTTTCTTCTATGCTGGACTCATCGAGAGTTCCGGAGGCAAGTTCAACAAGAAGATTGGTGATGCCGGCACTGGCGCTTAATACCACCAGTTTGGTGTCCAGATTGGAGGTAACAATTTTGACACAGTTGCACATGGCTGCATAGTTGGCAACACTGGTGCCGCCGAATTTGGCAACGCAAACCTGATTCATTTAAATCTCCTGATAAGATAAGTGGTTTTTGTTTGAGTTACCTAAGGAAAAAGATTTGGAGGCGGGGAATACTGATATCCGCCAGAAGCCCTTCACCTTAGTGTGACAGCCTGAAGGATTCAGCCTTCATGGCCGACAGCCGCACCGTGTTCCAGCAGTGTTGCCGCCTCGGCTTTTCATTCCCTCTCCGGCCGAACTGGAATTCCCGTGATGCCGGATACCTAAGAAAAGCGCCTCTTCTGGTTCAAGTAAGAATTGGTTAGCAAAATACCTTTTTAGGGGATTTTTGTCAATACCTGAGACAGCTCACAATTTAAAGATTTTGGAAACGTGGCAGTGTGTCTGAATTTGTGGGTGTTTGCCGGAAGTTATGTGTGAACTGCCACGTGAACAACGGGGTTCCGCAGTCAGGGAAATACAGCCCCCTGTGCAAAAAAAAGGAGCCCGGGCTCCTTTTTCATGTATATGTTCATGTATATGACAAAAACGATCAGTAATTGATCTTTCTGAAGAAAATCTTGGACATTCTCTTGTAGTTGTAATGCTCCTGCTTTTCTTTCGGCAGATCCTCGATATTGCCGGACACGAAGCCCTTTTCCAGGAAGAAGTGCGCGGATCTCGTGGTGAGAACGAAGAGGTATTCCATTCCCTGTTCCCGGGCCAGTTCTTCGATTTTGTTTATAAGCACGATGCCGCGGTTGGATCCCCGGTAGTTCGGGTTTATGGCCACGCAGGCCAGCTCGGCCTTTTTTTCCTCCGGATAGCAGTAGATGGCTGCCGACGCGATAACCATGCCGTCCCGTTTGATAATGACATAGTGATCGATGTCCATTTCCAGGTTTTCCCGGCTGCGATGCACCAGAATTCCCTGCTCCTCCAAAGGCCTGATAAGCTCCATAAGGGACGGAATGTCGTTGATGGTGGCCCGGCAGACCGTTTCGGCGCTTTCCCGGACGATTTGGGTGCCGATACCGTCTCTGGTGAAGAGCTCCTGGATCAGCGCGCCGTTCTGCTCGTAGGATACCAGATGACACCGTTCCACGCCTTCCTTGCTGGATTCAATGGCGGCGCTTAAGTAGCGGCAGGTGGAATTGTGGGTTTCCGGATCGATCTTCTCGAGATACTTTTCGGCATCGCTGGGGAACATTTCGGCAATCACATCGCCGTTTTTGTCTCTGATAAGTTCTTCGTCAGAGCAGTAGGTGATGAGCTTGTTGGCTTTTATGGCCACGGCAACGGAGGCTGCTATCTGTTCACTGTTGATGCAGAAGGTTTCGCCGGCAATGGAATATCCCACAGGAGCGATGAGCACCACGGAATTGTTGTCCAGTTCTCTTCTGATATTTTCCCCGTCCACCCGTCTGACCATGCCGCTGTGCATATAGTCAATGCCGTCCACAACGCCGAGAGGCCTGGCGGTTACGTAATTTCCGGAAACCACATTGAGACGGCTTCCCTGCATCGGGGTGTTGATAAGTCCCATGGAAAGCTTGGTGGTCAGATCGATGGACATGATGCCGCAGACTTTTTTGATAACGGCGAAGGTTTTGTCATCGGTAATGCGGATGCGCTTGTGAAAACGCGTCTCGATTTTTTCCCTGGCCAGTTCCTCGTCAATCTGCTCCTTGGCTCCGAACACCAGTACCAGCTTCATGCCGAGACTCTGAATCAGGGCAAGATCGCTGATAATGTTGTCGATCTGGGAGCTGGCAAGAACCGATCCCGGAAGAAGAACCACCGTGGTGGCACCTCTGTGATGCTTGAGATACGGGGCACTGTGTCTGAATGCCTCCACCAGGCTGTCATTGTTAACTCTCATGTTCATGTTCCTTAAAAATGAGGGAAAAAATAAGGACAACTCCGCAAGAAAGACATATGCCTTTCAGGTTCTGCCTATTGTAAGATAATTTGAGATCAGTGTCAGAATTTTTGAGCCTTTTGCCATTAATAACGGTGAAGGTCCGAAGAGACGTTCCGAGAGGACGGGAAATCCCCGTCATGATGCCGGCAGGAAGGAGGCCGGGAAGTTTTCTGAGCGTGTTTACCGGGAGGACAGGGTTCATTTCTGAGAAATGCGGAAAACAAGAAGGGAGACGCCGCGGCAGTCTCCCTCCCTCCTCAAAAACTGCTTATATTCAGATGCTATTCGATGGAATCATCCCCGGAATCGTAGGATCCGTCTCCTTCCTCATCTCCGCCGGAGGCAGTAAGATCATGAGTCTTCCGCGGGCTGATTTCCTTCAGGTACTTCTTGAATACCTTGGCGTAAAGATCCGTGGGAATGCTGCTGCTGCGGATCTGGGCCAGAAATTCCTTCTCGACGCTGTCTTTGGGTTTTCTTTCGCCCTTGTAGATTTCCATCATGGCGGTACCGAATTCTTCAAGAAGCTCAGATTCCTTTACAGAAAAGCGTCCGCTTCTGCGGATTCCGCGGGGAAAATTGGTAAAGTCGCTGAAGGACTTTTCTGATTCAAAGCTCATATTTTGTCGTACTCTCTTTAGTAAAAATCATAACCGCAGCCGGTAAAATGCTTCGGATCCGGCAGTCCGGCGGCAGCGATTGCTTCTGTCGGGGATCTGCTTTTGTGGCAGAACGCTGTTTCCGAGGATTGCATGACGTCTGCCTGGAGGTATTGCCGAAAACCCGGGCAGCTAAAACTGCGTTACGGCTCAGGATCTCTTTTGAAGCTGTTTCGGAAAATCTCCGGAAAGCCCCAAGTATTTCCGAAATTATATTATCTGTCGGAGTTTTCATCAAGAAAAAGACTATGGAAGCCGATCCATTATACGTGTGGCAACCTCGAGTTTCGGGGGATTTTCGGAGATTAACAGGGGGTGGGAGCATCAAGGGAATTGCTGGAATGTTCTGCTGAGATGACAAAGAGATACCGGCTGACCGTCATTTTTCCTGTCGCTTTTCTGTCGTAAGTTGTTGTGCTTTCTTGGGTTCGGTTTTTCCTTGCCAATTGGAGTTTTGCCGCTGGGCAGCCCGCAGGTGGTGCCGTCGTTATTCAGGATTGTATTCTTCCTGGTCAGCTCGTTATGAAGCCGATCCGTTTCACGAAATCTAGGTTAAGGGAAAGAAGCAAATTCCGGTACCAAGGCATAAGGAAATCTAAGGATACACTGGCACAGAAAATCTTAGAAGAAAGTCCAAAAACACCATTTTTGCCAAAAACGGATGGCTATTTTAAAGGCTTCGTTGTATCGGACTAAGGCAGAAATCGACTTTTTGCACCGGACTCATATTTGGTGTCAAATCTCCTAATGAAAGAGCTAAAGAACTGTATGAGTATTGCAAAAAAACATGTCCGAGCATTCAAGAGCACTGTAAACTGATTCCTTTTTCAAGTACTTTTTTTGACAGTTTTGGAACTCAATCTGACTTATAAGGAATCCTCTCTGACATCTTGGGAACCTTGTCTGACTGGCCCTGGTGGAATGGAGAGCCCGGGGGGTAGGACCGGACCTGGGTGCGAGGGAGAGCCCCGGATGAGGCTGGATTTGAGTTCATCTGCATTAAATACAATCAGCCTTTATGCAGAAGCAATGTTTTATATGCATAAAAACAGACACTGCTTAATGCAGATAGTAGTTGATTTTCTGCATAAAAAGATCTATTATTTTATGCAAAAAGGAGTTTGTACCATGCACAGATTTGACTATTCATTCCTGGAAAACGGAATGCTTCCTGCGGGCCTACTGAATATCACATCAGATATTTACACGCTTCGTGCGGTGTCGTGGTCGAGAAAGGATCGGTTTGCAGATGTTTTTTCCGGGCTGGTGGCGATTGCGAAAGTTCAGTCTGTAAAGAGTTCAAATGCAATTGAAGGAATAGTGACAACAGATGATCGCATCAATGAAATCGTGAATGGAAACAGTGAGCCGCTAAATCACAGTGAGCAGGAAATTGCGGGATACAGGGATGCCCTTGCTGTTGTTCATACGAGCTACGCTGATATGGATTTGCGCCAGGCAGATATCATCCGGCTTCATGCAATCATGATGAACATTGCCGGGTATTCTTACGCCGGAAAATACAAAGAAACTGATAATGACATCATTGAAGAGGATCAGTATGGGCGGAGAAGAGTTCGCTTCCATCCGACATCTGCCTTAGATACTCCGGATGAGATGGAGCAAATGATTCTCGCGTATCAGGAGGCAAGGGACAATCCTAATATCAATCAGCTTCTTCTGGTCCCCTGTGCAGTACTGGATTTCCTTTGCATACATCCGTTCAGGGATGGTAACGGGAGAATCTCACGTCTGCTTTCCCTCCTGCTTCTGTACAGGAATGGATTTGATGTCGGGAAATACATCTCCTTTGAGGAACAGATCAACCTCAGGAAGGGAAATTACTACGATGCCCTGAAGCAATCCTCCAATGGATGGCATGAAAACCAGAGCGATTACTCTGCATTCATCATGGAGTTTTTGACAACGCTGTATATGTGCTACAAGGAGCTGGATAAACGCTTTGCGGTCATAGGCAGCAAGAGAGTCACGAAACAGGCAAGAGTAGAGGCGACTGTTCTGAACAGTCTTACACCAATCTCAAAGGCTGATATCGGAAAGATTCTTCCGGATGTCAGTGCAACGACCATTGAGGCAGTTCTGGGTCAGCTGGTTCGGGAAGGTCAGATCCGGAAAGTGGGAACTGGAAGATCAACGAGATATGTTAAACTTTAACAGCTCGAGAATGCGGATTTCCGCGGTTTTTCTCATCAGTTTCGTATAAACGGTCTCCCACCACCCAGTTTAACTACTGGGCCGTTGTTTTCATGGAAGAGTACTACGAAGCACACCCTCATGAGCGATATAAAAACGGAATGAGCGAAAACGAATGTAAACACGAGACGGAGAAATTCAAGCAGCTGATGCACCTTACAAAAACAGAAAAGAAATAGAGTTCGATCTTCTTTTATAAAACTCGAGTTGCCTGTGGCCTCATGGACAAGGGGGCCGGAGCCTGCTCAAAGGAAATTCCTGTAGGAATGATTCATTTTTGAGCATGGTCATGGCAAGAAACGTCCATAATCTTCAGGAAGAAATACTCTTCATCAAGGCCCCCGTAACCAGTACTCTTATCTTTGCTGGTTCTAATCCTCATAATATTTCTGCACAGGGCAGTACAAGGGGGGAAGGGGAGAATCCCCTTCAATCATTAACAGGAAGGCGCCGCAGGCGGCTTCCCTCATTAATCAATAACTTTCGATTCTTCAAACTGATCCAGAACCCTGCTTGATACCGGGTATATCGCATTGGGTAAAAATTAACCGCCTACAGAAATTTCCGAAGAACCCAAAAAATTCGACCCCATTTTCAGACTCCTGAAAAACCCCAAATCTGCTGAAAAAAGGGTGCTGGAATCACAAAATCAGGGGTAATTTTGGGTTCTGAAAGCTTTAATGTCAAGGTTTTGGGTGTATTGAGAATGATGGATGGTGCCACTTACAGGAATCGAACCTGCGACCAACTGTTTACGAAACAGCTGCTCTACCGACTGAGCTAAAGTGGCGTTCTGAAATAAAGAAGGAACTTCTGACAAAAGAAACCGCCACAAACAGGCGGTTTCCCGAACGGTGGTGGATTATACCACAACGCCGCAATTAGTCAAGAGGACAGCCGATGCGACGGGCAACTTCCTCGTATGCCTCGATAACACCGCCGAGATCCTTGCGGAAACGATCCTTGTCCAGGGATTCCTTGGTGTTCTTGTCCCAGAGACGGCAGCCGTCCGGGGAGAATTCGTCGCCCAGAACCAGCTTACCGTCATAGAGACCGAACTCAAGCTTGTAGTCAACGAGAATCAGGCCGGCATCGTCAAACAGTTTCTTGAGAACATCGTTAATCTTAAGGCTGAGAGCCTTCATTTCATCGATCTGCTCCTGGGTGCCCCAGCCGAAGGAAATGATATGGGAATCATTAACCATGGGATCATGGAGAGCGTCATTCTTCAGGAAGAACTCAAAGGTGGGAACCTTGAGCTCCAGGCCCTGCTGTACGCCAAGACGCTTGCAGATGGAGCCGGCGGTGACGTTGCGTACAACGCACTCCACAGGAACCATTTCGAGCTTCTTTACCAGAATTTCGTTGTCGTTGAGAAGTTCTTCAATCTGGGTAGGAACACCGGCTTCTTCGAGCTTCTTCATGATGAAGTAGTTGAACTTGTTGTTGGTCTTACCTTTACGGGCGAGCTGCTCGATCTTAAGGCCGTCGAATGCAGAGGTATCATCTCTGAAAGTGATGATTAAACGCTTTGGATCGTTAGTGGCATAAACAGTTTTTGCCTTACCACGATAAAGCTCTTCTTTCTTTTCAACCATTTGAAAAACTCCCGAAAATTACTCGAAATGAGGTATTGGTTAATGTTCTGCATTGTACCACAAAATAAGTGAGCGGTATCACTTTCCTGCGGTGCGGTTCAAATAAAACTGCACGTTCAGAGATGAGGCGAATCCGCTGTACATTCTGGCGGTAACCGAGGTGTTTACCGGCTTGTTCTTGTCGTCATACATGGTGATGGAGGTCTTACCCTGGAACACGCCAAGCTTGAAGGTATATTTCCCGGATTCCAGTCCCCAGGATTCCACTCCCTGGGATTCCCAGAATTCAGGATCCGGCTCGCTGTACTTGATAGTGACCTCGCCGGAGGTGGAGGAGTATTCCTTAATCTTGATTTCGTAAGCCTTAAGCAGATCCACAAGAGCCTTGTAGGTGTCATCGAACCCGGCATCCACCAGCCAGCACGGCAGATCATTGTTGTCCCTGCCGAGAGCAATGGCCACATAGGCGCTTTCGCCGCCGCTGTGCTTTTTCTTCATATCCAGGTTGTATGACCACATCAGTCTGTTGGCCATTAGAGCCGTGAACCTGGAAGGCTCGAAACGGTTAAGACCGGCCTTGAGTTCGGTACCGTCAGTCTGTTCGATGATATTGTCGGTAAGCTGAATGGAAACCCCGGGAGCACCTTCGGTGTTCTTTCTGAGGCCGAAGGCATAGCGCTGCCGGTAGATAAGAAAACCTTTTTCCATGGCCTCGGGACTGTAGGGGGTGGCAAATTCCGTGGCGTCATACCAGTCGGTCTGAATGAAGCTGTTCATGGCATCGATGGTATCCACGCTGATGGCGGATCTGGTAAACATTCTGAAAAGTGTGGCCAGAAGATCATTGGAGGTAATTTCATTGCCTTCCTCGTCGGGATAAAACCAGACGTAGGCAATATCGCCGTCCTGTCCCACGGCCACGTTGCTGTTCAGCGGAATCAGCTTCTGCGGGGGCCGGACATCCACAGCCTTGCCCACCAGGGCGGAGCGCACATCGTCAAATTTCATTGCCGGGAGATCGAATTTTCTGGAATAGCTGATGGGAGTGGTACCTTCGGGCTGAACCATCCGGCGCTCCACCGGAACGGTGTCCAGATAGGCGAACTTGTTGTTGGCCTGTCTGATGTCATTGTTAACATAACTGGAACGGCAACCGGACATCAGGCCGGCAATGACCATAACGCCGGACAGCATCATCAGGCCGGCAACGTTCCTCTTGTTAGGCATAGCGCATGGATTCCTTTGTAAATTATTTTGCATATTCTGAAAATCAAACGGCATCCTGTCAACTGTGATTTGTCCCCGGAGGGACACGGCAGCACGGATTCTGTTTGCAGGGAATTGCCGGCGGACATATCCGATCCTGACAGGAACGCTGTCCGGCAGTGGCCGCAGGAAGAAATTGAAGTCCCGGCTTTCCGGACAGCGAAAACCGGGCATTCCGGAAGCGGAATATCGGAAGCCCGCAGATCCGGATTCGAAGAAAACGGATCTGCCCGCCGCCGGCACGCCGGGAGTTCGGCAGTGCGGATTACTTGCAGGCACGGGCCCTGGCGGAGGGAAGGGCCTTTTCGCCTTCCTGAAGGGCCTGTCCCAGGAACTGGCGGTATTTGGTAACCAGCTCTTCAGTATTGAAGGTCTTTTCGTAAACCTGGCGGCTTACCCGCATCATGTGAGGCTTCTGATCGATGCTGTAAACCTGGGCCAGACACTGCTGGGCGTTCATGAAATCCTTGTTCACGGAGATCACGGATTCCTGATTCTGCAGGTCAATATTGGCAATCATGTCCAGGCTTTCGGCATACTGAGTAACAGCGCGCTCCTGACGGGCGTTCAGGCCGGCACCGGAAATGAATCCGGAAACATCGGAGCTCACGGCTGCAGAAGCACCGGCGGAAACCGCAATACCGGCCAGAGCCAGTAATAATTTTTTAAAAAACATAACAGATCCCTTTTGAATGGTTCAGAAAATTTAAAGAAACTTTATCCCGTTAATTTTATCTGTTAATAACCTTGCTCAGATAATTAGCCAGGTTATCCACAACCTTTTCAAAAACCTTCTGGATGTCCCGGCACTCTTCGGCGCCGTCTCTTACCGGAATGGCCTGGCTCAGATTGCCGTCGGCATCCTGATAGTAAAGCTCGATATGAGTAAAGGTCATTTCGATTTCCAGATCCGAAATTGCCAGAGTGCTGCGGAATCTGATGTAGCGTACTCCTTCGGAGGCAGGGTAGTCAGGGTCCTTCATTCTTTTGATGAATGAGAAGACCAGATCATCCTTGTCTTCCCGCAGAATTTCTTCTGGGCGAACACCTTCATGAAGCCAGTGTCTGGTTCTCGGAAAAATCTGCTGAAAAACATCGCCTTTGGGAGCTCTTCTGCTGAGTTCGACCTCAAAATCATTGTCAAACTGACCGTCATCGGCCACTTCATCGGCAACTTCAGTATCGTTTTCGTATAAATCTTCGCTCATAAAACTTCCTTAACAAATTAAGACTGTGCCTTCTGGGAATCTTCCTTGAGAGCCACTGTCAGATTAAATACCCTGGCGGAATCACCGGTGTACTTGCTGTCAGGGCAGAAATACCCGGTGCGTTCAAACTGGAATGACTGGCCGGGAACGGCATTGGCCAGAGATTCCTCGAGCACAGCATCCTTCACAATTTTCAGAGAATCCGGATTGATGGTGGCCAGAAAATCCTCCTGGGCCCCGGGATTCGGCACCAGGAAAAGTCTCTGGTACAGCCGGATTTCGGCCTTTACATGGCGTGCGGCGCTGACCCAGTGAATCACCCCCTTGGGCTTGTGATCCGGGATATCGGCTCCCAGGGACTCCGGAATGTAGGTGCAGTGCACCCTGACGATATTTCCGGCCGTGTCCTTTTCGCAGCTGTCGGCCCTGACAATATAGGCATATCTCAGGCGCACTTCCTTGCCCAGCACGAGGCGTTTGAATTTCTTGTTGGCTTCCTCGCGGAAATCCTCGCGTTCTATGAAGATGCGCTTTCCGAAGGGGAGTTCTCTGCTGCCGAACTCCTCCTTCAGGGGATGGTTCATGGCGGTAACCGTCTCCTCCTTCCCCTCCGGATAATTGTCAATAACAAGCTCCAGAGGATCCAGCACGGCCATTCTTCTTTCGGCGTTTTCGTTGAGATCCTCGCGGATACAGGATTCAAGAGCGCTCATTTCCACGGTGTTTTCCTGCTTGGTAACGCCGATGCGGCGGCAGAATTCCCTGATGGATGCCGGAGTGTAGCCGCGTCTTCTGAGGCCGGAGATGGTGGTCATGCGGGGATCGTCCCAGCCGTCAACAATGCCTTCCTTTACCAGAAGATTCAGCTTTCTCTTGGAGGTGATGGAATATTCCAGATTAAGACGGCTGAATTCATACTGGTGGGGATGATGCTCAATGGTGATATGCTCCAGAACCCAGTCGTAGAGCCGGCGGTTGTCCTGAAATTCCAGGGTGCAGATGGAGTGGGTGATGCCCTCGATGGCGTCCGAGATGCAATGGGTGAAGTCGTACATCGGGTAGATGCACCACTTGTTTCCGGTGCGATGATGGTCGGCAAAGCGGATTCTGTAGATTACGGGATCCCGCATGCACATAAAGGGGGAGCTCATGTCGATTTTTGCCCGGAGACAGGCCTTGCCCTCGGCGAACTCCCCGTTTTTCATCTTTTCAAACAGGGCCAGGTTTTCCTCAGGAGTGCGATCCCGGTACGGACTGTTTTTTCCGGGCTCGGTGAGAGTACCGCGGTATTCCCTGATTTCATCCGGACTGAGCTCGTCCACATAGGCCAGTCCTTTTTCGATGAGCTCCCGGGCATAGCCGTGAAGTCTGTCGAAATAATCCGACGAGTAGCGGGGTTCGCCGTCCCAGTGGAATCCCAGCCAGTTGACGTCTTTCTTAATGGAGTCGACATACTCGGTGTCCTCCTTGACGGGATTGGTGTCGTCAAAACGGAGATTGCAGGTGCCCCGGTAACTTTCGGCAATGCCGAAGTTAAGACAGATGGATTTAGCATGTCCGATATGCAGATAGCCGTTGGGCTCCGGAGGAAAGCGGGTCTTTATAACCTGATATTTATGCTGAGCCAGATCTTCGTCGATAATCTGAGTGATAAAATTTGCCGGGCGGTTATTATCAAGTTCACCGGTCATGAAAATACCCCTGAAACATCTAATATTAGGAACATATTCCGGTATTATATTCCAAATGGCGGGGGATACACCATCTTTTTGAACAAAGAGATCACAGGACCGCGGGCGTCCGGGAACGCCGGTCTTTTCCGTGCCGGATCCTCTCGGAGGCTACTGCCACTTGAAGTCGGTGAACATCACATCCTTGACGATGCGCCTTCCGACACAGTCATCCATCAGACGCACCACGGCTTCACGCACTTTGGCGAGAGTGGCGTTTCTGCTGCCGGGCTCCGAAACCCGGTCATAGGTTTCCGCTCCGAGTACATCGGTGATGGTATCCTTTATCATGGGTTCGTGCTTCTGAATGAGCTCGTAGTCCCGGGAATCGGTGAGCGAGATGGTGATATTCACGGAGATGTAATTGAGCTTGTTTCCCGTGGAGCTCAGATTGGTGGTAATAGCCCCCTTGATTTCATAGTAGCCGGTTACCGGTCCCGAATGCTGGGCGTCGGAGCTGCCCTCCGAGGCGGCTGCGGGAAGGGAAGCAATCATAAGTGTCAGGGCGGTTGTCAGCGCCGCCGCGGTTTTAAGAAATCCTTTCATAAATTCTCTCTCCTGCGGGAAAACTTCCGGCTGTTCGTTTTTTTTTCGGAATATCCCGGATTATACGTTATCCAGACTTTTCCGGATCTCCTCGGGCAGAAGCGGTCCCACGGCGTTGATGAGCTTTTGCAGTTTCACCGGATTTTTGGTATAGGTGCCGTCGATCTCGGACACATATACGTAGCGGTGTCTGACAAAGGTTTCGCTCATTACCCGGAAGGTTATCGGGTCCGAAAATTCCGGAGAATTGTTGGTAATCGCCTCCGGCAGCCGGTGGCACAGCCGGACGCAGCTTTCAATAAACTTTTTCTGATCGCAGGTGCCGTTCTGGGAGCGCTTTACTGCTTCCACCCCGATAACATAGCGCATCAGGTTGTCATGGATTGAATTGCTGAGAATATCCAGGAGGGCGCGTCTGGAAGGATCCGGATTCAGCTGGTACAGGCTCTTGTCCACAATGGAGAAGTACTCTCCCAGCTGAAATGCCTTCACGTAGGATCTGATGGTCTGATCCAGCACATGCTCCCGTACCGGAGCAAAAAGTTCGTGCCTGAGGAAATAGAAGACGTTTCTGGTATGCAGTACGATATCCGCCATGGCCAGATGCCGGTGCACCGAGACGATGGTGGCAATCAGGGCCGGCAGGACAAAGAAGTGCAGGATGTTGTTCCTGAAGTAGCTGAGGTAGATGATCTGCTTCTTGGAGGGCACGGCCCATTTTTCTCCGCCGATTTCCTCAATGGTGAACGGCTTGAGCTCCAGGGCCTGCTGGAGCAGCACCTGTCCCGGAATCTGTGGCAGAGCGCTTTCCGCGATGCTGCGGGAGCTTTTCAGAATAAAAATATAGAAGTTTATGACGTTCTGAAGCGCAGTCAGTGAGAGCCGATGCTCCTTTGCGGACAAAAGAGCGAGAGCGGAAAGATTGAGTCCGTTGGTGGTGGCGGAGCTGTTAAGGCGCATGACGATTTCGTCCGACAGGGCGTTTACGGTTTCGAACAGCCAGGCGGGTCTGGAGAACTCCCCCGGGGTGATGTATTTTCTCCAGTCGGGAACCGTCTCCCTGAGGAATGTCGGAAGCACAATCGGTTCCCCGAAGCTGACATAGCCCCGGCCGTAGTACCGGAGCCTTTTGTAGAAATTCAGAAGCTGCCAGGGGCTTTCCTTGGCCTTTCGGGCACCGTTAAGCTCCTTCATGTAGGAGCTGACCTCCAGAACCTTCTCATAGCCGAGATAGATGGGAACAAAGGAGATGGGCCGTTCAATGCCGGAAAGCTGGGCCTGCACCGCCATGGCCACGATTCCGGTGCGGGGGGGCAGGGTTCTTCCGGTACGGGATCTGCCTCCCTCAATGTAGAATTCGGCACTGTAGCCCCGGCTGAACAGGGTGTAGAGATACTGCCGGAACACGGCGGTGTAGAGCTCGTCCCCCTTGAATTTCCGGCGGATAAAGAAGGCCCCGCACTGCCTTAGAAAACGGTTTATGGGGAAGAAGTTAAGATTGTTTCCTGCAGCAACGTGGGGCATCACCAGTCCTTCGTTGAAAAGGGCATATGCCAGGAGCAGATAGTCCATATGGCTGCGATGGCAGGGGATGTACACGATTTCGTGCCCCGAGCTGATAAGCTCCCGCACCCGATCCGCTCCGAACACGTTGATGCCGTGATAGAACTTGCTCCACAGAGGATGCAGCAACGCCGCGAAAAATCTCATGGTGTGATAGGAATAGTCGGCAGCCATCTCATTAAGCATTCCGTATGCTTCCGCCTCGATCTCGGAATAGTTTCTCCGGGTCTCGTCGGCCCGGGACCTGATGGCGCTTTTCACATAGTCGGAGTTGAGCAGCTCCTGAATCAGGTGATCCCGGTTCAGGCATTTCGGCCCCACGATTTCGTTGTGCCGTCTCTCAAAATGAAGGCGGCATGCCCGGGCGATGCTCTCGGTGGCATCCTCGTCGGCGCTTCCGCGGTGCTCCAGAATGCTGGAAATCCGGATGGGTCCGGAAAGCACCGTCAGGTTGTCATACCCGAAAAACAGGATCCTGAAAAATTTTTTCAGTTTGGAATAGGGCTGATTAATGGTGTCCCGATAAGGCTCGCCCTCGTATCCGGGATTTCTGCTCCAGAAAATGGTTACCGGAACGATCTGAATATCGGTATGATATTCCTGACAGTAGTCAATCCACTGCCGGAATACCTTCTGGTATCCGTAATCCCGGGCCTTTCCTCCGATAAACGGCACTTTTTTCATAAAAACCGTGCGGGTCAGGGCCTCTCCGAGACTGGTTACCGGCACAAAGGGATTCGGCAGTCTGCTGGTTCTGGTAAGCTTTTCCAGGGTGAGCAGGTTGCTGATGGAGTCGGACTGCATGACGTAGACCACGGGAATGTCGGCATCCAGTTTCAGGCTTTCCCGGGGATTCTGGGGTTTCTGGTTGCAGGAGGCGAATATCCGGACCGGGAGATACCACAGATATCTCAGCAGAAGCAGTGTATTCATAAGAGCCTCCTGACATGCCAGACCACGATCGCTATATTTTATTAAATCCCGGATCCCGGCGGTGCGATCCACCTAGAAAATGCGTTATCAGTTCAGCGCTTTTTTTTAATGCAGGTCAGGATTTTGGAAAATAATCTTTGTGCTACAATCTCCATACTCCGTGCTCCGTGGCCTTCCGGAAATGCGTTCCCGTCGCGGAAGGCCCGGGGTTTCCGGACTTGCGGGGCATGCCGGAGAGCAGCAGTTTTTTTTCGGGGAAATGCGAGAGACAAGTTTATGAACGATTCGGACAATTCGGACAATTCGGATAATCTGGAATCAGTCAGCCGTACCAGGGATTATGCCCGGCACGTGGTTTTTGCCGGATTTGCCTCGGTATGTGTGGCGGGAATTCTGATTGCCGCCAAGCTGCTGGCTCTGGTGCTGACCAATTCCGCTTCCATGATGGCCTCGCTTACCGACTCCCTGATGGATGTCATGGCCTCGGTGGTGAATCTGATGGCGCTGCGCTATGCGGTGTATCCTGCGGATGAGGAGCATCGCTATGGCCACTGGAAGGCGGAGTCCCTGGCCGGTCTGGTGCAGAGTGCCTTTATTATCGGGTCCTCGGTGTTTCTGCTGATAAACGGCTGCATCAGCATTGCCAGCCCCCGTCCTCTGGCCAGCCTGGGCGCCGGGATCTGGGTTACCGCCTTTGCCATGGCGATTTCCGCCGTGCTGGTGTGTTATCAGACCTATGTCATCCGAAAGACGGCCAGCACAGCCATTCAGGCAGATCGGCTGCATTATGCCAGCGACATTCTGTTTAACGCCGGAGTGCTGGTTTCGCTGGTGTTTTCGTATTTCGGATTTTTGCAGGCGGACGGATTCTTTGCGGTGATCCTGTCGCTTTATATTATTTACGGCGGGATCGCCATCGGTAAAAAATCCCTGGCGGCGCTTTTGGACAGCGGTCTTCCGGCAAAGGATGTGAGCACGATATACGATCTTTTGCTGGATGTCCCCGAAATCAGGGGCATTCACGATCTGAGAACCCGGGCGGCAGGGCCCCGGATTTTTATTCAGGCGCATGTGGAGATTGCCAGCAGCGTCAGTCTGGAAACGGCTCACAACGCCGCCGATGCCGCCGAGGCCAATGTTCTCAGGGTTTATCCGGATGCCGACATTACTCTGCATATGGAACCGGTTCAGGATGATCTTCCCAAGAGTCCCTTCATGAACCCCCGGAAGGCTCCGGAGAACGCGGAAAATGACAAACACTAACATAACAGGAAGCAGTTTTATGATAATCGAGGAAATCTGGCAGATCATCCGTGACGAGGCCAGAAGCATGGTGGCCAAGGAGCCGATGCTGGGCAGCTATTTTCTGCAGGCCATTCTGAATCAGAAAAGATTTCAGGACGCCCTGGGGTTTCAGATTGCGAACAGGCTTGATTCTCCGGTGATGCCGGCAGTGGTTATCAGGGAGATCTGCGATGAGGCCTATGCCGGAGATCCCGCCATTGTTGAATCGGGAGCCATTGATCTCAAGGCGGTGCGGGAACGGGATCCGGCAGTGGTTTACTATTCCACTCCTCTGCTTTATCTCAAGGGCTATCATGCCATTCAGGGCTATCGGGTGGCCCACTGGCTCTGGGAGAACGGCCGCTCCGAAATGGCCTGTTTTCTGCAGAACCTGATTTCGCTGAAATTTGCCGTGGACATTCATCCCGCCGCCCGCATCGGCCGGGGGATTATGTTTGACCATGCCACCGGCATTGTTATCGGCGAGACCGCCGTGGTGGGGGATAATGTCTCCTTCCTGCATAACGTCACCCTGGGCGGTACCGGTCATGATCTGGGAGATCGTCATCCCAAGGTCGGGAGCGGCGTTCTCCTGGGGGCCGGATCCAGTATTCTTGGCAACATCACCATCGGGGACTGCTCCAAAATCGGAGCCGGCAGCGTGGTGGTGAAGCCGGTGCCGCCGCACTCCACGGTGGTGGGGGTGCCGGCCCGGGAGGCCGGGCGCTGTGCCGACAGGATCCCGGCCATGGAAATGGATCAGCGGATTTAGCGGCATTTCGGGACAGGGGCAGAATGTGCCGGAGTTTCTGATAGAATAGCGGGCCTGAGTGTTTCAGAAGAGGTTTTTCGATTATGAGAGGCAAGGTCAAGTTTTACAGGGAAACTGATGGCTACGGTTTTATTCAGGGAGATGACGGCCAGGAATACTATTTCAACATGCACGGACTCCGGGAGTTTGACGGGGTTCCCCGCACCGGTCAGATTGCCGAATTTACCGTGGTTTCCGCCAAAGGAAAGGGCAGAAAGCCGAAGGCGGAGAATATTGCCATTACCGGGAATCCCGCCGGAGACGCTTCTTCCGGAAAGCGATCCGAAACCGATTACCGGATGATCTGTCCCCACTGTCAGAGAAAGATGGTGCCCAGGATGGTTACCAGGAACGGCGCCCCGTACCGGTCCTATTGTCCGTACTGCGGCGGTATGGTCAGACAATTCACGGCCTGCTTCATTGCCACTTCGGTTTACGGAGATCCGAGAGCTCCGGAGGTTATTGCCATAAGAAGGTTCCGGAACGAGGTTCTGGAGCCCCGCTGGTACGGCAGAATCCTGATTCGCTGCTACTACCGGATTTCCCCGCCCGTGGCCGGACTGATACGCGGCCGAAGCTTTGTTACCAGGCCTCTTAAGGGGATGCTGGATATCCTGGCCCGGCGCTACGGATAGCAGCAGGGAAACTCAAGCGAATCTCTCCGGTTACTGAGAACCGCTGTTTTCAGTTTCAGCTCAGGAGTTCTTTCCAGGGGTAAAGCCGGAGGGGGATTTTCCGGGCCCTCAGGTATTCCTCGGTAATGGTCTTCCGGAGGTCAAACTGGGTTTTCAGAAGCGCGGTTACGGCGCTGTCAGGTTTTCCTGCTTCGGATTTCCTTTTAAATCCTTCAAAAACTTCTCCGTCTCTCAGATCCTTGCCGTTTTTCCGGAGAATATCCCAGTCTCCGGGCGTCATTTCCGGAAGCAGAATTCCGCCTTCAGGGGCGGTACCGTGCAGCACTTCCCGGGAGAGACAGCCGTAAAGTCCCGTCATCCAGCCAAAGCCTCCCGGATCGGGATCCCCGGCCATAATTACCGGGATTTCCGGAAAGCGCCGGAGCAGGGTGAGCATGATGGTGTTGCAGTATTCGCTTTCGGAAAACATTCCGTTTCCGGCCGGCATTACCCGGTGCACAAACAGGGTTTTCCGGTACCTGTCCGCAATTACGGAGGTTCCGGAATCCTCGGCAAGAACCGTCAGGCTTTCAAAATCAAAGAATACCGCCTGGTTTTCCGCCACCACAATCTGGGAAAGCTCCGAAACCTCCCGGGCAAACTCCGCCGATTTCGGAAAAAACGGCATTCCGGCAAGGTCGCCGAAGGCCGTGTTCCGGAATTTCACGTCCGTTCCGGCTCTGAGAAATACCCGGCCTTCGGTGGTGCGGATTCCGGAACGCTTTTCGTTTCCGGAGACGGCGTTGGCGATCCGATTTCCGGGAGCAGTCAGATCCCGGAGAAAATCCGCGGTAATGCCGTTTTTTTCCAGACAGTCCTGAATCAGCAGTCCCAGCTCCAGGATCAGGCGTTTTTTCTCCTCCCGCGCCTTCGGGGGGAATTTCCGGTATTTAAGAAGCACCCGGGCGGCATTTTCCGGAAGGTCCTCCTCCAGAAAGTCCAAAAGGGCGGCATGCTTTTTGAGGCCGGGATCCTGCGAGGGATCCCCGAGAATATCAAGAAGACACCCGGCGTGGGTTTTATGTTCGTTCAGGAAGCTTTTGAGATCCTGCATAATCAGTCCTCAGGATGTCTTTCGATAATGATGTCGTCCAGAATCATGTCGCCGTACCGGTATTCGGCGGAGCCGTCCGCGGCATCGATAACGGTATCTCCGGGAGTTTCGGAGTCTCCGCGGAGCCGGCGCAGTCTTTCGGTGTACGAGGGTATCAGGCGGCCTTTCGGGATGCACCGGTAGAATTCCTGATGCCCGCTGTCCATGTTGTCATAGTAGGAGCTTACCGCAAAGAGCCAGTGATCCGGAGAACAGGGGATTCCGGAATTTTCATCTCCGGGATCGCGTTTCCGGTTGTAGTATTCCAGGGCGCTTACCGGTTCACCGGCCTCCACCGCATACACGAAGAAATTGATGACATCGTCCTCGACTCCGGAATAAACGAGCTGTTCCTCGGCCGTTTCCGGAGGACTGGTAAATCCGGTGTCCTCTTCCTCCAGCGGGACATCCTCCAGCCCGGCATTTCTGGTTTTGATGCTTTTGGCAATCTCGACCAGCGTGTCCATATTCACGTCGTCGTCCAAAAAGGCATGTCCGTCCAGGGAAAGCGGGGCGGCCCGGGTGAATATTTCCGGAGGTACCGTCAGGGAGGCATAGTCGCCGGGATGGTAATTCTTGTTTTTGGTGCAGTGGTCGCAGTAGGCCTTGATGAGGCTGGTTTTTCTTACCTGCTGCCGGAACCGGGAGAGCATGTTTCTCAGAGGTCCCATAATGGCGTTGAGCTCGTTCTGGCAGCGGGTGATGGAGGTCAGAAGCTCGCTTATCAGAATCCGGTAGAGCCGGATGTCGTTGTCCGCGTTGATCACATACTGGTTGAGATCCTGATAGGTATAGGCCGTCAGGTTGTCCACCAGATCCGAAGCCTTCTGAATGGCAGCCTCGTTTTCGGCAATCTTGTCCCGGAGACTGTGGACAAAGCCGAATTCCGTAAGGAGCTTTCGGGAAAGTCCGTCCACGGCGATCTGGGCATCAAAGCCGATTTCGTGCACGAGCTGCATGAGATCCGAGAGCACCCGTTCCGCCTGCTCCGTGTTCCTGGATCTGAGATGCTCGATGTAGCTGTTGCAGAGAATGGAAATGTTCTTGAGACGGGCGGCGATATCGGTGTCGATATAGCTCCGGGTATCGATTTTCAGGATGTAGTTGATAAGCCGGCTCAGGTGCGGGTTTAGCCAGTAGCCGGTCACGGTGTCCATCAGAATGTTGCGGTTCTGGAGCGCCTGGAACAGGGCTGCGTTTTCCTGTGACACCGCCGTGAGTTCGCCGTTGTAGGCAGCGATGATGAGGTCAGACCCGTTACTGAGATCCGCGAGAATGGAGCGGATTACCCGGTTTTCGTTGCGTTCCGGGGATCCCTGACTGGAATTTTTCATGAGCTGAAGAGATCCTCCTCTGCCGGTTTCTGCTTCTCCTGTTCCAGCGCGGCCTCCTCCTCCGCCAGAATGTTCTCGTGAGCGTCAATGAATTCCAGCACCTCGTAAACATAATCCACCTTGCCGGTGAAGGTGAAAATCCTGGTTCCGGGAAGGTTTTCCTGCAGGATTTCGAACTTCACCATGCGATCGATAATGTTTCTGATGATCTCCGGAACCTCGATCTGGGGTCTTTTGCTGATGAAGGTGCTGATTTTTTTGGCACGGGTGGTCAGATACTGGTTATTCTGCACCCGGGCGGTGAGCTCGGCCTCGGTAACCTGGCTGCCCGGCATCATGGGATGATCCCGGGTGCTGGCGTCCATGACCAGAAGAATAAACTCCAGAACCGGCCGGAGCTGCTCCATAATGTTCTGAAATTCCCGTTTTATGGAAGCCCGATCCTCGGCAAGGTCCAGATTAATCCAGGTGGCGTAGTAGGCGGCCCGGTTGGCGGTTACCGATATTTTCCGGTTCAGCGGGGCCAGAATGGCTTCCACCCGGCTGCGGGTTTCCGGTTCTTCCAGATCCCGGTAGGCATCGGGGCAGGAGGTACTGCAGACAAACTCCCCCCGAAGCAGTCTTTCCGCGGTGTCTCTTATCATCTGCTGTTCTCCTCGGATTTGATGCGTTTTCTGATGGCCTCTCCCACGGGATCCAGCGCATCCTGGTTCACATATACCCGATCCCGGGTGATGCGGTAGATTCTGCTGAATTCCGAGGCCACTGCGGTGCTGAGATCCGGCGCGGCGGATACCATGACGATCCTGTTGCGCTGCATGACGTCCAGGAGCAGTCTGATATTCTTGCCGGAGAGTTTGCTCATTTCGTCCACCGGCCAGTGCACGGCGATGTTTCTGCCGGCACGGGATTCATGAATCAGGCTGATGTACAGGGCGCACAGCAGCAGGAAGGTGAGTCCGTTGGAGCTGACATCCTCCAGTTCCTTCTCGGTTTCGGCGGTTTTTTTCTTGCCGTTTTCCACCACTGAGAACACGATGCTGAACAGATCGTTGAGGTCGTTCCGGAGTTCGCCATTTATAAAAAGATTGGCCAGACTTTTCAGTTTTTCGGAGATCTCGGGATCAGGGAGTTCGGACTGAATCCGGCCCTCGGTCTGCCACTTCTGATAGAATCCGGAAAGATTTTCGATGAATTCCCAGCCGGCAATGTTTTTGATTCGGGGCTCCAGGGTGATGGAGAATTCCTCGAAGGCCTCGAACTGCAGGTTGTCGGACACGATTCTGGAGATCCGGCGGCTGACGCCCCGGTTCCTTTCGTCAAAGTCCCGCATCTGATCGTAGTACTGTCTGATCATGTGGAGCACGTCCCGGGCCTGATCCAGAATGCTTTTCCGATGCTGGGGCAAACCGTGATTCAAAAGTTCCTGCGCAGCCAGGGGGTAGGCGAAATTGTCGGCGGCATCGCGGTTTTTCTCGTCATTGGTGTCAATTCCGGCCAGCCGGGCCCGGTTTCTGGCGTCATTGAGACAGGAGACCCAGTAGTCCCTGATCTTGGAGGCCATGCTGCCCATAATGCGGCTGATGGTGGTGATGCAGCTGTCAAGATCGGACTGGTTTCTGTTCAGGCTGTCGAGAGCAAATCGGACGGCGGTGGCCACATCAGAGTATATCCGGGAGGGAGCATCCTGATCCGGGGCATCGGGATGCGGGAGAATGCCGAGATCCCCGAGCTCTTTCAGGAACTTTTCCGCACCGGAAGCGTTATTGTCAGAGGCGGCTTTCTCTTTTCTGAAGGCATCAAGTTCCCGTTCAATGATCTGCACGGCGGCGTCATGTTCTCTTTCGGCATCCGCCCGGCGGTTCACCGTGTCCTGCAGGACGGGTTCCAGGGCGCTTTCCCGCTGCCGGAATTCCGGAAGTTTGCCATAGCTGTTTTCCAGCCAGTCCCGGTAGGCCAGGATCTCCTTTCTGCGGCTCTCGATTTCGGTGATTCGCTTTTCCTTTGCGGTAATATCGTTCTGAATCAGATCAATGAGACGGTCATCCACATTTTTGTTGGCCAGCTTTTGCTTCATAATGGCTTCATATTCGGAAACGGTCTTTTTAAGTTCCGCCTCCAGATCCTGAATTTTCCGGCTGAGAGCCGCGGCCGCCTCTCCGTGAGCAGTTTCCAGATCGCTTTTGTTCAGGAGATAGTTGTCTCTGGTGCCGGCCGTCATGCGCTCGTACTCTGATTCCACGTCCCGGAGTGCGCTGCGGATCCGGCCGAGTTCCTTTTTGGCAGCGGCAAGGGCGTTAGTGATCTCCAGATCCCGATCCTTGCGGTAGGTTTCGATATTGCCGTCCAGAATGCTGAGCCGATCCCGGAGGTTTGCAAAGCTTTCCTCGGGAATCAGCCGGGATTCCAGACGGAATTTTTCGGAAAGAGCCTCTTCCAGCGCCTTCTGGGTCTTTTTCTGATTCTCTTCGTTTTCTGTCTGAAAATCCTTGCAGCTTCTGACGGTTTCTATCAGGTTCTGCTTTTCCGCCCGGAGATCCTGCTCGTTTTTCTGCGGAGACGGAAGCTCCCGGATATCCAGGGACAGGGGGCCCACGGCGATGCGGTGCGGCCGTTCCTCCGGAGATGGTATGAGCTCCGGGGCAAGATCGTTACGGGCCAGGAGATCTTCTCTGATAACCTTCCCGATGCCGTTCCGCCAGTCCTGACAGTATTCGTTGAGATATTCGGTAAGGATTCCGGAATCCGGATTCAGCAGGACTTCGATTTCGGAAAGCCGATCCTCGCTTTCCTTCCGGAGACGGGCATTTTTCGCGGCGGCGGCACCCTGGGCTGCCAGGGCCTTTTCGTGATTCTGAATGTCCTGACTCAGCCGGTAGAGCTGTGAATTCAGGTCGGAATTGGTCCGGTTGCATCTGTTGATTTCCTCCTGAATTTCGTTCCGGCTGTTCAGGAGATTTTCCGGAGGAATAATATTGCTCCTTTCCCGTTCCAGGTTTGCGATCCGGTTCTGGACGTCGTTTTCCTGAAGCCGGAGATCCGCAGTGCGGGACTGTCTGCTGAGCTCCAGTTTCCCCAGATTGTCCTTCATGGCCCGTTCCAGTTCATGAAGCTGATCCCGGTATTTCTGTTCGCCGGCACTGAGCTCCTGCCGGATCCGGGATGTTTCGCCGTCTATCCTGTTTTTGGCGGTCAGTTTCCGGTTTTCAAATTCCGTTTTGATGTCGTTGTAGACCGCCTTGACGGAGCCCAGCTTGCACTCGTTTTCCTCAAGAGCGGTGCGGAGAGCGGAGAGACTGTCGTATTCCCGAAGCCAGCCGGCCATCTCCTGCTTTTCATAGGCGGCCTGCTCCTCCTCGATTTTCCGGATTCTTTCTCTGACTCCGTTAAGCTCGGACTCATGATCCGTCTGCTCCTGAGACAGTTTTTTGTCCTTTTCTTTCCAGAGATTATTCAGTTCCTCCTTTTTGACGTTGGCGCTCATGATGTCCTGTTCCAGCTTTCCGGAGGCAACTTCAAATCTGTGGTGATACCAGGAAAGAAGTCCGGCCTGTTCCCGGAGCAACTTTTTGTCGCCGGCGATCTTTTCGCCCAGGAGAGAGGCTTTTTCCAGAGTCTCCCTTTTCTCGTCCACTGCCCGGTAGTCATCGATGTCCGCGCACCATTCCAGCACCCGGGCAGGATCCAGGACGAGCGCCACCCCCGGGTGGTCCTGACGGAGAATCTCCCCCAGGAGCAGCTTTATGCTGTCAAACTTCACGTGTCCGGTAATGAGGCTGTGGGTGATGCTCTCAATGTAGCGGAGCTGCCGGTTGCCGCCGCTCAGGCTGTAGTCGTACCGGAGGTTGTTGTTGGCTCCGGAGGAAATGTTCTGAATAATCGAGCGGTACTGATCCACGGTGGTTACCAGGGGTTCCGCCCTGATGCCGCGATCTTTCAGGATCTGCTGATATTCACGCCATTCCCGGGCCCGGTAGCATTTCAGGTTTTCGTCGTATACCACGATGTCCTCCACCCGGAACGGTCCCTTCACAAAACGGTAGTTCAGGCTTTTGCTGTTCTGGCTGTTTCCGGCGTTGGTCATCATGACGTGAACGATTTCGGATCGGGAATTGCGGTATTCGAACACCAGGGCGCTGTCGGAACGCGGGAGATAAAATCCGGAGAAGCTCTTTCTGACGTTGCTGGAGCTGGTGACTCTTCCCGGAACCAGTCCGTAGAAGAGGGGGATCAGCTTGAGAAGACTGGTTTTCCCCGACCCGTTGGCACCGTTTACCTGGGTGTGCTTTTCGAAATCGAATTCGAAGATGCGGTTTTCCCGGGATCCGATGTAGGAGTCGATGAGAACAATGCGGATAAGGCCGGCCGGCCGGGGCAGTCCGGCGGGGGAGCCGGGGCTGTTACTGGTAGATTCGAGCATGCTTGTTGTCTGAAAAATAAACGGGAACGATAACGGAATTCTAACTGAAAATGCTTTCCCGTTCAATTGCGGAGGGGCGGTTTTACGGACGCTCCGGAACGGAACAGGTACTCCCGGAATGCCGTTTCCTAATCTTGCTCGGGAAGCCGGCAATAATTCTTTTCTCTTCCTCTGTCTTTGCTGTTGATTTTTAGTGTAAACGTGTTAAATTCTGAAACAGAATCTTCATCACAGAATTTCCAAATCCGTGGTGCCGTTCCGATCCTGCCGAATAAAGTCTGACGGCTTTGCAATCCTGGCATTGCAGGCTTTCGGTCTCAGGTTTGTCCGGAAGGTCCCGCCGGTGCCGGCCCCGATTATCAGAAAACAGGAAGCACATATGATCCCGCAGCTCTCGAAGGAATATTCCCTGGATCCCTTGTATCTCAGTTATTTCAAGGCAGTGGCAGCCGATGCCTCGTTTACCGGGGACGTGGAGTATTCCTATGCCGCCAGGCTGTCGGAAGCCACCGACAACAGCGTTTACCAGCTTCTGCCAGCAGGCATTATTTTCCCGAAAACTCCGGGGGATATTCAGACGGCACTTCGCATTGCGGCCCGGGCGGAATTCCGGAAGATAAAGTTTGCACCCCGGGGCGGCGGTACCGGGACCAACGGCGGTTCTCTTACCGGCGGGGTGATTATTGACGTCTCCCGGCATATGAGGGGCGTGGGAAAGGTGGATCCCGAAAAGCGCACGGTGCATGTGGAGTCCGGAGTCATCAAGGACAGTCTGAACCAGGACATAAAGCAGTACGGACTGTTTTTTTCTCCCAATCTGTCCACCTCAAACCGGGCCACGTTCGGAGGCATGATCTCCAATGACGCCTCGGGGCAGGGTTCCCTGAAATACGGCAAAACCTCCCGTCATATTCTGGATGTGGACGTGGTGCTCATGGACGGCAGTCTGGTCACCTTCGGTCCTGTGTCCGGGGACGCCCTTCGGGCCAAAATGGAACCTGATACCATGGAGGGGCGGATTTACCGGACAGTTTATGAAATAGCCACCGGAAAGCGCGACGAGATTGTAAGCACTTTTCCGGATCTGAACCGCTTCCTTACCGGCTATGATCTGAAGCACGTCTGGGATCCCGACACCGGAGTTCTGGACATCTCCCGGATTATCTGCGGTGCCGAGGGCACTTTGGGGTTCATTGCCGGAGCCACGCTGGATCTCACACCGCTTCCCTCATTCCGGGCCCTGGTAAACATCAAGTATGACAGCTTCGATTCCGCGCTCCGGCATGCTCCGGTGCTGGTGAAGGCCGGGGTGCTCTCCGTGGAAACAGTGGATTCCGTGGTGTTCGGCATGGCCAAGAAAGATATTGTATGGTACCAGGTAAAGGATCTTCTGACCGAGGTACCCGGCAAAACGATGGACGGCATCAACATCGTGGAGTTTGCCGGCACCGACGCCGATCTTGAAAAGAACCGGATGGACGAACTTGTCAGAATTCTCGATGCGGATCTCCGGGACGGCAATGATCGCGGGATTATCGGCTACCAGATCTGCACTGAAAACAAGGATATCCAGGCAATCTATGCCATGCGCAAAAAGGCCGTGGGGTTACTGGGAAATGCCGACGGCGATGCCAAGCCGGTGGCCTTTGTGGAGGATACGGTGGTACCTCCGGAGCATCTCGCGGACTTTATTCAGGAATTCCGGGCACTTCTGGACAGTCACAGGCTCCGCTACGGGATGTTCGGCCATGTGGACACCGGGGTGCTCCACGTCCGTCCCGCCCTGGACCTCTGCGATCCGGAGCAGGAGGTGGTGCTCAGAACCATTTCCGACAGGGTGGTGGAGCTTACAGCAAAATACGGCGGCATTATGTGGGGCGAGCACGGCCGGGGCTACCGGAGCGAGTACGGCCCGAAATATTACGGGGGGCTTTTTGACGAACTCAGAAAGGTCAAGGCGGCGTTTGATCCGGATAAC
This sequence comes from uncultured Ruminobacter sp., assembly GCA_902776415.1. Taxonomy (GTDB): domain Bacteria; phylum Pseudomonadota; class Gammaproteobacteria; order Enterobacterales; family Succinivibrionaceae; genus Succinimonas. The sequence continues at coordinate 2,171 of CACYPY010000003.1, read as the reverse complement.
AGGATTAATCCCGGAAAGATCTGCACCCCGTACGGCAATGACTCCGATACGCTGGTTTCCGTGGATGCTGCCAAGCGGGGCAGCTTTGACCGGCAGATTCCGAAGGGGGTAAGGCACAGCTTCAACCGGGCCGTGAGCTGCAACGGCAACGGGGCCTGCTTTTCCTTTGACATTACTTCTCCCATGTGTCCCACCTATAAGTTCATGGGGGATCGGAGGCAATCCCCCAAGGGCCGGGCGGGACTTATGAGAGAGTGGCTCCGGGAACTTGAGGAGGCCGGAACAAATCCGCTTCTCGAGGAAAGACTTTCCGAAAGCCGCGGGATTTCGGTGCTGGATCTGGCCCGGAAAACTTTGAACACCATTGCCAGGAAGGGCTACGATTTCAGTGACGAGGTGCTGGAGGCCATGAACTGCTGTCTGGCCTGCAAGGCCTGTGCTTCCCAGTGTCCTATCAAGGTGGATGTCCCGGATTTCCGGGCCCGCTTTTTCAATCTTTACTACACCAGATACCTGCGGCCCGCGGGAGATCTCATGGTCAGAAATTTTGAGATAAGCGCTCCCCTGATGGCCCGGGCTCCGGGGCTGTTCAATGCCGTGACCGCCCTGAAACCGGTAAAGTTCATGGTCAGGAAGGTGCTGGGCTTTGTGGACGTTCCGGTGCTCAGCGTTCCCACGTTGAGCGAGCTTTTAAAGGATCAGACCCTGGAGCCCTTTGATCTGGCCGGACTGGAACGGCTGACCCCGGCAGACAGGGAAAAGCGGGTGCTCATTGTTCAGGATACCTTTACCTCGGTTTACGATGCCGGCATGGTGCATGATCTGGTCTCTCTGGTGGCCAAGACCGGAAAAATTCCGGTATTGCTGCCGCTTAAGCCCAACGGCAAGGCTCTTCATATCCGGGGCTATCTCCGGGAGTTTGCCGTTACGGCGGCCAGGACTGCGGATTTCTACAACCGGGTGTACCGCCTGGGCATTCCCATGGTGGGAGTGGATCCGGCCATCGTGCTCTGTTACCGGGACGAGTACCGCAAAACCCTGGGAACTGCCCGGGGTGATTTTGTGATTCAGATGGTGCAGGAATGGCTTTTGGACAATCTGGAGCTTCTGAAGCCGCGCACCCGCGACGAAAACGAGTATTATCTGCTGGCCCACTGCACGCAGAAGTCTCTCAGGCCCGCAACTCATGATGACTGGGTAAAAATCTTCAGACATGCTTCCCTGAAACTGATTCCGATTCCGGTGGGTTGCTGCGGCATGGCCGGACTGTACGGTCATACTGCTGCCAATGTCGCCAGATCCGAGGCCATCTACCGGCAGAACTGGGCTCCGGTATTTCGGAAGTATCCGGTAAACCGCTGTCTTGTTACCGGCTTTTCCTGCCGGGAGCAGGTCAGAAAAATGGAGAATGCCGTGGTGCGGCATCCCTTGCAGATTCTGAACGAAATTATGTAGAGGGACGGCGGATCCTGCAGGCATCCCGGAAAACGGGATGCAAAACAGGGGTGCTTCGGCATCTTCCGGCCATCAGACAGAGATGCAATGTGTGCAGTCTGCGATTAGACGGGGCATTTCAGCATGGAAATCTGATGATTTCAGGACTAATACCAGCGATTATTTTTAAATTCCTATGGAAAATATTAAACTTGTTATCTGGGATCTGGATGAAACCTTCTGGAAGGGTACTCTGTCTGACGGTGAGGTTTTTCCGGTAGCTGAAAATATTAAGCTTGTCAGGGATCTCACAGACCGGGGCATTATAAACTCCATCTGCTCCAAAAACGATTTTGACAGGGCCAGGGCGGAGCTTTCCGGCAAGAAATTCGGTTCCGTCTGGGAGTACTTTGTTTTTCCGTCCATCGACTGGACCGGCAAGGGACATCGGGTGGACACCATTATTCGCAGCATGAATCTCCGTCCTGTTAACTGTCTGTTTGTTGATGACAGCCTGAACAACCTGAACGAAGCCCGCTTCATTAATCCTGAACTTCAGATTGTAACTCCCGGGGAACTCCGCACTCTTATGGAAAACGAAGCGGCCGCTTTCAGGGGCAAGGACGATACCGCTCATACCCGGCTTAATCAGTACAAAATACTGGAAAGGAAAACCGCCGAAAAAAGTCGTGCCGGTTCCAATGAGGAGTTTCTGATTCAGTCCGAAATTAAGGTTG
>CACYPY010000002.1 GCA_902776415.1 uncultured Ruminobacter sp. | reverse complement strand
CGTCCCGGATTTTGCCGGTTTTGCGACTAACCTCCCCAGCAGCTGCAGGCATCCGATATTCCCTCATCCATCTCCACGGCGGGAGTTACGGAGCTCTCCTGTCTGATTTCCTCCCGGGCGGGAATGCCTGCCGCCACCATGTGAGATCCGATATTCGAAAGCACCACACTGCCGGCGCAGATCTTGGCGCAGTCTCCGATTCTCACCTTGCCGATAACGACGGTATCAGGGCCAATAAGCACTCCGTTTCCGATTATCGGATGCCGGGCCCCCTCCTGACAGGCATCGGCATGGCATCCCAGGGTTACATTCTGAAGGATGGAAACATTGTCGCCGATAACCGTGGTTTCTCCCATGGTAATGCCCGTGGCATGATCCAGCATAATCCCCTGCCCGATAATTACGGCGGGATGAATATCCACATGAAATACCTGGGAGATCATTCCCTGAAGAAACAGTGCCATCTCCTGCCTCTGGGACTCCCAGAGCCAGTGACTGCACCGGTAAGCCTCCAAAGCATGAAAACCCTTGTAATAGAGAATCACCGAAACCCGGGATCCGCCAATGCCGGGATCCCGCTCCACCACGGCCTCAATATCATGAGCCGCCTTTTCCAGATCGTCGGGACGGCATTCATAAAATTCCTGAAAAATTCCCCGCAGGGTCAGTGCCGGCATCACAAACGACGAAAGTCTGCTGGACAGCTGAATGCTCAGGGCATCCGCCATGCTGCCCTGGTTCAGAATATACTCCTGAAAAAAGCTGGAGAGCATTTTTTCATGATGCAGGGTCTCCCGGGCCTCGGCGACAATTTTCTGCCATACCTCGTCTGACTTCTTCATATAACCTTATAAACCTATCTGTTTAATTCTGTTTTCGGAAATTATACATGGATTGCGCCCCGGCGCCTATACCTGAAAAGCCCGCTTCCGAAAACGGCGGCGGTAATCGCATGCTGTGACTGTGAAACATATGTCGGCCACCGGAACAAAGCAATAATCGGCTTCCCGGCAAAAACGTAAAATGAAACTGAAAAAAGGCCGCTCCGAAAAGCAGCCTTCATTCTTCAAAAACATACCGGAATCCCCGAAGCTTTCCCGGCAGCAGGGACTAATCCACCTGCATGATCTTCATGTTGTTGGTCTTGCCCTGCTCGTCGGTATCGCCGTGAGTGATGATAATCCAGTCGCCGTGTGCCAGATACCCCTTGTTTTTAAGAGCCTTGAGCGCCTCTCTGGTCGCCTCCACCATGGTACCGTAGCGGGAAGCATCGAAGGAAAGCGGGTAGACGCCCCGGTAAAGCGCACACCAGTTAAGGGTTCTCTGAGAGGGGGACAGCGCGAAGATCGGCAGCGGAGAATGCAGCCGGCTCATCAGAAGCACGGTACGGCCGGTTTCGGTAAGAGCCACAATTCCCTTGATCCCCGGCAGGTGGTTGGCGGCAAACATGGCGGACATGGCAATGGTTTCTTCGCCGCTGGCAAACTTGATTTCGTTGCGGTAGGTGGAAACCACCATTTCCGGATACTGTTCGGCACCGCGGCAGACATGATCCATGGCACAAACCGTTTCCACCGGATAATCTCCGGCGGCGGTTTCCGCCGAAAGCATCACGGCATCGGTGCTGTCAAGAATGGCATTGGCCACGTCCATAACCTCGGCTCTGGTGGGCATGGGAGCCTTGATCATGGACTCCATCATCTGAGTGGCGGTAATTACCGGACGGTTCAGGGTCCGGGCTCTTCTGATAAGACGCTTCTGCACTCCCATAAGCTGGGAATCCCCGATTTCCACACCAAGATCCCCGCGGGCCACCATAATGGCATCGGCAGCGCTGATCACATCATCCATGGCCTCGTCGGAGGCCACCACCTCGGCTCTTTCAATCTTCGCCACGATCTTGGCGTTGGAACCGGACTGCCGAAGCAGATCCCGGGCCAGTTCGATATCGCTTCCGGTTCTGGGGAAGGAAACCGCCAGAAAATCCACACCGATTTCCGCGGCTGTCTGAATGTCCTTGCGATCCTTTTCGGTAAGGGCCGGGGCGGAAAGACCGCCGCCCTGCTTATTAATGCCCTTGTTGTTTGAAAGAGGTCCCGGAATCAGAACCGAGGTCAGAATCCGGGGGCCCTTCACGGATACCACCGAAAGCTGCACCCGGCCGTCATCCAGCATGAGCACGTCTCCGGTGCGGAGATCCTTCGGCAGGTTTTTGTAATCGATGCCCACGGACTCCTGGGTTCCCTCCCCCCTGGGAAGCTCGGCATCCAGAGTGAACAGATCACCGGTTTTCAGGAAAATGGGGCCGTTCTTAAAGGTGGAAATCCGGATCTTCGGTCCCTGGAGATCTCCCATGATGGCCACGCACCGTCCCAGTCTGGCCGCAATTTCCCGCACCTTCCTGGCTCTGCCGATATGATCCTCGGCAGTTCCGTGAGAAAAGTTAATCCGGACCACATTCGCCCCGGCCTTAATCAGTTCCTCAAGAACCCCTTCTCTGTCAAGAGCAGGTCCCATGGTACATACTATCTTGGTACGTCTAAACATTCTGTCACCCTGTTTTATATTTGTAAGTTCCGGAAAAATCCCGTTTTCTTATACCGAAAAGCATCGCTGTTCCGCTTCTTTCCGTACATAATACCCCAAAAGAATGTCTAACGGGCAAAAAACCGCCATATTTCTGAAAACGTATTCTTTCGGCATTCCCTGATAATTATTGTCATCTGCCGTAAAGATCCCCCGCTTCATGGGGACACATCAATTCCGATGTGATAATATTACCTCAGCATAGTTTTTCGTCCGGGGAAACAGATTCGCCCCGCACCGGGAATTTCCGGCGGCACGGGATCGGCGATATCCGAAGCCCCCAAGCATTTGGAATTTTATATGGCAAAGAAAGTAGGAATTTTTTACGGCTCCGACACCGGTCATACCGAGGAAGCCGCACAGCTTATGAAGGAACTTCTGGGTGACGACGTGGCCGACGTATTTGACGTGCGTTCCGTGGAGGATGCTTCCGTTCTCCTTAACTACGACCTGGTGATCCTGGGAACCTCCACCTGGTATCTCGGAGAGATGCAGGGCGACATGGATCAGTTCAAGGACAAGCTGGCCGAGCTGGATCTCCAGGGCAGAACCTTCGCGCTGTTCGGGTTGGGAGATCAGGTTGAATATGCCGATTACTTTATTGACGGCATGGGACATCTTTACCACCTGCTCCTCAAAAAAGGCGTTAAGCTGATTGGTGCCTGGCCCAACGACAGCTACACCTTCAACAGCACCCTGTCCCTGCTGGAAGGCGACAATACCAGATTTGCCGGTCTGGCTCTGGACGAGGACAACCAGTCTGACCTGACCCCGGAGAGAGTGGCTCTGTGGCTGGATCAGATCAAGGGCGAAGCCGGAATCGCATAATCAGGGCTGAGACCTTATTGAGCAATGCACAGTAGCGGCCCGGGCCGTTACTGTTTTTTTTTGCCGGAAACAGGAAGCCTTCATTTCCGGCAAATAGCGGTGACCGCGACGGCCGGTGTCCGGAAAGGCAAAGTCTTCCGGATACAAAAGAAATATAAATGAAAGAAATACGGGAAAGGAGGTATCCGTGCCTGGAACCCCCGCTCCTGAAAACCGTCCGGAAGGCGGCTTTTCATGTATGGGACTGTCTGCCGTGCTCTCAGGCCAGATCCCGGGGGTATCCGGTCCTGAGAATTTCCTCCCGGTTCTCAATAAGGTATTCCGGAAGCGGACGTTTTTTGCCGTCGTCATCCACCGCCACATAGGTGAAGCCGGATTCGGCAACCTTTACCCGGGTGGAACGGGCGCTTATGTTTCTCTTGGTCCAGAACTGCAGCTGAATCTTGAGGGAGGTATTCCCTATATGGATACAGCGGGCATAAACACAGACCACATCCCCCACCTTTACCGGATTCCGGAACACGATTTCGTCCACGGCCACGGTGACCACCTTGCCCCGGCACATCTCATAGGCCATCATGGCTCCGGCGGCGTCCATCTGGGACATGATCCAGCCCCCGAACACATCGCCGTTGGGATTGGCATCGGCCGGCATCGACATGGCTCTCAGCATCAGAATTCCCGCCGGAGTTTCCGGAGGGATGGCGGCTCCGGCATCAGCCGAAGCCCTGCATTCGTTTGTCATAAAAAACTCCCAATAGGTTATTCCGAACCGGAACCCTCCATGGAATAGCGCCCGGGGTTCCGAATCCCGTCCTCCAGCACTGCGATAATCTCGGAAAGACTTTCCCGGAGACACACCTCCCGGAACAGATCCTGTATCTCCGGCCGGGCCTTCCGGACATATCCCAGAAACTGCTTGATACGGGCCTTGCGGTAATGATCCGCCATTCTTGCGGAAAGAATTTCCTCAAAACGCAGACAGGCCCTGAGAGAGGAAACCGCCGTCATGGGCTCCGCTCCGATCCTGAGCACCCTTTCCAGATTGGGCACGGAAACCGCGTGTCTTCCGACCATGATATCATCGAGCCCGGACAGCCTGCGGGCTTCCCTCGCAGAATCGGGGCCGGTAATGTCACCGTTTATTATCAGCGGAATCCCGGTAAGTTCCGAAAGAGGCTGCACCGCCTCCCATTTTACGGTTCCCGGGGTATAGACATCATTCCTGGTCCTGGCATGAATTACAATACGGCTGACCCCGGCCCGATCCAGATTTCGGACAATCTCGGGAGCCTCCGCGGCATCGGCCCATCCCAGCCGGATCTTGGCACCGACAGGAATCTCGGGAGGCACCATATCCCGCACCGCCCGGGCCACATCGCCTACCAGCTCCGGATTCCGCAGAACCGCCGCCCCGCCCATGGATTTATTAACCAGTCTGCTGGGACAGCCGAAATTAAGGTCAATTCCGGGAGCTCCCAGCTTTACGGCCACCATGGCACTTTCTGCCACAGTGTCCGGACGGGATCCCAGAAGCTGTACCCATACCGGAGTTCCCGAGGCGGTGCGGCCGCCCTCCAGAAGCTCCGGAACCTCCTTGAAAAACACCTTCTGGGACAAAACCACGTCGGAAACCCGGACAAACTCGCTGACACACCAGTCGTAACGGTTAATCTCCGTAAGCAGCCGCCGCATGGAATAGTCCAGAACCCCTTCCATCGGCGCCAGAACAATCCGCCCGTCCATCATTCTCTCCGCTGAAAACACCGTGCCGGAAAACCGCCGCCGGCGCTAGTCATCATTATAGTAATCGTCATAGCCGCAGCCCTGAAACATCATAATCCGAAGAACCGTTATCGAAGTGAATCTGTCTGTCTCCTCCGGAGTCAGAGCCACCGTCATGACATCGGAAATCCAGGAATTCCTGATACCTGCAACACTGTCCGGACCGGTATTCCTGCGCACTCTGGAAACCGAGATGGTGCCTGTCAGGTCTCTTTTGCGGACTCCGGCACCGTAAGTATTTCCCTCAATGAGGGCACTCTTTTCAGCCCAGGCGGCTATTCTGGTGGGGGATTTATTGATCTTTCCGCCGCTGACACGGCTCCTGATGCGCTTCCGGTATTTTCTGGAAAAGCAGTCAAACTCCTGAGTGGTGATGGCGTGAAGCCAGTCGGAATATGAATAAATCAGGGTTTCGTACCCTCCGTAGGTGTAATGCGAAAAATATTCATCTCCCAGGCGATCCCGAACCTCGTCCATGGAACGAAAGCTGTTCATAACGGTATGATTAAGCTCCAGCACTTTGGGGTTATGATCATCGGAAAACTCCCACATGGATATGAAAAACGTCGCCAGAAGAACTCCCGGAAGATAGCCCCAGAGGCTGTCCGTCATAAAGCGGGGACAGCGGGGAAACATTTCCCGGAGCATGCCTGACGCCGCATCAAAAAGGGCCAGAAAAGGATGCGGCCCGGATTCGGACTCGCTCTCGGTAAAATCATCGTGCGGCACATTGCCGGGATCAGAATTGTAAACCATGGACAGATTCGCCTGTGTCTGTAGATGCCGTACTTTTATGACAGTCTCCCGGGAATTTCCGGATCACCCCGAAATGCTGTCCGAAATATGCCGCGGATGGGTACTGATTTTTCGGCAAAAAGCACCGCGGAATTTTCTCCCGGCAATTATACCCTGTTATCCGCCTCCTTTCTTCAGAAAACCGATCGGTTCCCCTGTTTACTCTCGGGCTTTCCCGGTGCCCCTTCCGCAAAATATACGTATTTGCAGTCAGGCATGACAATGCGGACTCACCTCATGATCTGCAACCGACAGAATGCAGCGGATGTTTCCGGTCCGGATAACCCGTACCCGAGTTTACTGACAGACTGCTTCGGTCGTCTTTGGACGTCTCCGGAACTTCATCACCAAACTCCCGGAATCTTCTTTCCGCGAGGGGGCATTGCGGGGGATTTTGGAATATCAGTTCATCCGGGATTTTAACTGTTTCCCGGATATCGGTTACGAGGTTTCGGAACGCGGAGCAGCAGAACGGATTTCCGTACCCGGACTAAAAATCAAGTATTTTTTCCGGAAGTTCACATAATCCCGATGTTATCCACAGGATTATCCCCAAATTCCGTATGACACCCTGTGTAAAACCGGACGTTTTTCCTGTTCTCTTTTGCTTTTACCGTTAATCCGGAAACTGACCGCCCGGATCTGTTTCACTGTCTTTTCCGGTCTTTCGTTATTCGGAAAACATGACAGTCAGGGATCTGCAACACTGAAGAAAAAAGGACCTGCCGATCAATGACTAATTTTGCACCTGAACATTGCATTTTCACGGCTGATTATAACGTTTTTAATATCTTACTGATATATTTTGGCTAAAAAACATACTATGAAACTTTTTCTTAAAACAGTTACCATTTCAAAAAATATTTCCTGTCCGTGATCTTGCTCATACCATTGCTTTTCAGTTTTACAAAGGTTGTGATATAACCATGGGCAGATTTCATTCATGACATGGAACGCTTCCATGTCAGCCTTCTTAATCGGCAGGAGATTCACATGCTGGTAGCAACTCACAACGGCACCTTTCATGCGGACGAGGTAACCGCATCGGTAATTTTTTACCTTCTTGACCCGGAAACACGCTTCATCCGTACCCGGGATCCCGAAACCATGGAAAAGGCGGATTACGTGGTGGACGTGTCCGGACAGTTTGACCTTGAAAAACATTTTGATCACCATCCCCGGGAATTCGGGATTTTCCGGGAAAACGGGATCAAGTACGCCACCGCAGGACTTATCTGGAAAAAATTCGGCATCGCGCTTCTCAAAAAGCTGGTGGCGGAAACCCCGGAGCTCGGGGAGGTCCCGGACAGCATTCTCGACAAGGCCTTTCAGACCGTGGACCGGAATGTCATGGAATACACCGACCTTACCGACAACGGTCAGCTGGACAGCTACACCGCCAAAATCGCCGCTCCCGAAACCCCCGGCGAAACCGCGGTATACAACCGGGTAAACCGGTTCTTTATGCACACTCCGGTTATCCCCTATCTGGTGGCCATGCAGAACCGGCACGACGGCACCGACGAAGATCAGATGGAACGGTTTCTGGCCACGGTAAAGGCTCTGGCGGTGCTGTACCGGAACATCTTTATCAAAACCGTCTCCGACACCATGCAGGAGGATGAGGTTATCAGATCCTACGACGGTTCGGAAATTCTCCGGCTGGATAAAAAGCTCCCGTGGTTTGATGCGGTAATGAACAACTGGGACATCTTCACCCGCTGCAAAATTGCCATCTATCCCGACAAGAAGGGGTTCCGGATCCAGTCGCTGCCGGGCTCTCTCAGCTCCCGCTTCGTGAATCGCTGCAACTCCCCCCTGGCCTGGAGAGGCAAGGAAGGAGATGAACTCCGGGCCATCTCCGGCATCGGGACCATTACCTTTGTTCACAACTCCGGCTTCACCGGCGGTGCGGAAACCCGGGAGGACATCGATCTCATGGCCCGGAAATGGATAGACGGGTCCGACAGATAATCCCGCACCAGGGTTTCTGAAATTCTGCATTTAAAGGGGAGGCCTGAGGCTTCCCCTTTTTTACCGGATTTGACCAAACGCCGCTTCTCGGGAAAAGCTTCGACACTCCTGAAATACAGCCCCGGATGGCACGGAATGTGATAATGTTCTGATTATTTACAGATGAAAAGCCGGAAAACCGCATGAGTTCACGGGATTGGAATAATTATGCCCCCGGTTCCCCCGTTCAGAATATAATTTCCTGAAGTGCGGCAGCAGCCCCGGAACGGAGGAAATTCCGTCCCGACGGTTTTCCGGTAACCTTTGTGACGCTGCTTCGTTTTAATACTGCCTGGAAAAATCCTGTGCACTGTAAACAGAACTGAATTTCCTGACTTTCTTTCTGAAATGCCGCCGGGCAGTTCAGAAGCATGTTTGGCAACAACTGAGACCTCAAAATGAATACTTTTAGATTAACGAGAATTACTGCGGAACTGGCACTGGCCGGACTTCTGCTCTCCGGTATTTCCGGATGCGCAATCATGTCAGAGGAAGAGTGCTACGCCACCAACTGGTATGAAAAAGGCTATCAGGACGGCACCCAGGGGAAGGGTTCCTCCGTTCTTGGCGAATATGTATCCGCCTGCAGCAAATACGTGAATGTGGATCGCACCGGTTACAATCAGGGACGCCGGGAGGGTGCCGAGGTGTTCTGCGAGCCTTCCAGAGCCTTCGATCTGGGCATTCAGGGGTATACCCTCACCGATATCTGCCGGGGCACCAGGCATGAAAGCGAGTTTGTCTCACAATACCAGGCAGGACATGTCATTTACGACATGGGGAAACAGATTGAGGAAATCGACAAACATCTGAGCGAAGTCAGCGAACTCATGTCCAGCGGAGCTTACCGGGGAGATGTCTATGATCGGCTGCGCAGCGACTACCGCTATCTGGAGCAGCTCCGCTATCATGCCGAGAATGACTACAACAAGCTTAGAAACGCCAACGGCAGAAACGTCACAGTCAGAAACTACCGTAACGAAATTAACAGAATGCCCTTCCCCGATGCCCTGAGTGATGCCCGTGTCATAAGAGACAACATCGCCGAAGCTGATCGGGAAATCGACAGGATCAGACATGATATGGACGATATCCGGAGAAGAATGGACAAAACCTCGGATGATCATTTGTATCACCGTTTAAGGAAGCAGTGGGAGTGCCTGAAGAACGCCGATCACTGGGTAAGAAGAAAGCTTGAGGAAAGCAAGCATGACTACCATCCCCGTCGGATCGATTTCTCGAGAGAAAGAAAGCACTGCAGCTTCTAGGAAATAAGTTCTGACAAGACCTGAGGGCTGATATATTATGACCGCCCCGTTACTGCATTCGGTACGGGGCTTTTTCATGAATCTGGCATGTAGCTCGTTTGGAAACGGCAGGTTCTGGGAGTACAGCCGGACTGGCGATCGGTTCCTGCCATTATCCCGCCATTACGCCGTTATCCCGCCATTATCCCGCCGTTATCCCGCCATTATCCCGCCATTATCCCGCCATTATCCCGTAATTATCTCGCCATCATCACATTCAATCTTTATAATTCATGCTAAAATTTGAAAATTAAGGAGAAATAATGACAATGCTTAGAGAAGACGAATTTAACGAATTTAAAAAAACAACCGGAGAACTTAACGAAGCAATGATTTCGGTTTCCGCAATGCTTAACAAACACAAGCATGGAAAAATCTTCTTCGGACTAAAAAACAATGGCGAACCGTTCCCGTTCACCATTAATGATTCAACCTTGCGGGATGTTTCCAGAAAAGTATTTGAAGCGATCAGGCCGCAGCTGATACCGGTGATACGTGTTGAAACTGTTACCGGTACGGAAGTTATAGTAATGGAATTTTCCGGAGAGGATGTGCCATATTCAGCTTTTGGCAGATATTATGTCAGAACTGCTGATGAAGACAGAGAACTGACACCATCAGAGCTCAGGAAGATAATGATCTTCCGCGAATATACCGACAACTGGGAAAACAAATCAACAGTTCAGACCACTGATGATGCCGACGACAAAACGGTAAGAACATTTTTTGAAATGGCAGTATCCTGCGGCAGAATTCCGAAAATGGACTATGACAAGCAAGCGGTTCTCAATCAAATCGGGGTACTCAACGGAAAAAATCTGACAAATGCAGGCGTAATGCTTTTTTCTGACAAAAAACCGCTGATTCTTAAATCCGGAGTCTTTGCCACCGAACATAAAGAGACTCTTTTGGATATCGCAGAGAACGCCGGCAATATTTTTCAGCTTATAACCGCAGCTTCATCCTATATCATCAGAAATATTCGCTGGCGTGCAGAATTAAGCACGGACGGAATACATCGGAAGGAAATTCCAGAAGTTCCAATAGATGCCTTGCGCGAAGCCATTATCAACAGCTTTGCTCATGCCAGATACGATATTCCCGTTCAACATGAAATCGATATTTTTTCAAACAGAATTTCCATATGCAATCCAGGAAACTTTGCCAGCGAACATGAACCCATAGATTTTGCAAACCGTGATCTCCGGTCATATCTCAGAAACGAGGTCATTGCCAGAGTTCTTTACCTTTGCAAGGAGGTGGAAACTTTCGGTACCGGACTCAAAAAAATCTATTCTCTATGTGCTGCCGCAGGGATTTCAGTTTCATACATGAACGAGGAAAACTCCTTTACCATAGAATTTTCCAGAAACGACAGAAACAAAGATCCCTCAGCCCCCAATAAAAATGACATAGCTGATAAAAACATCATTAATTCAGGAGAATTCAAACTGACAAATCTTCTTAAAGATAATCCACGGCTGACCAATCAGGAACTTGCAGCATCATCAGGATTGTCAGAAAGAACAGTGTCACGCATTTTGGCCAATCTCAAAAGAAAAGGGCTGATTAAGCGGGAAGGTTCAAACAGGACAGGCTACTGGAAGGTTCTGTAAAGCTGTCAGCACTGACAAGAACAGGGAAGTTCTGTCAAGATTCTCCGGAATGATCCGAAAACACCGGAATCCGCTCCAAAACCCCGCCCCGGATGTCCATTCACCAAAAAGCCCGCTCCGGAGCTTATCCGAAACGGGCCTTACTTATATTTGGCTAATCAGCGGAGGTGAACTCAGTTCTCCTGCTTTTCAGGCTGATTCTGATCCTGGTTTTCCGTCGCCTGCGGAGCCGGCTGGAACACAGGTTCGCCGTCATCAGCAGGTGCAGGGGCCGGAGCCTCTTCCTGATTTTCAGGAGCAGCATCCTGAACCGGCTCAGCGGCAGGAGCTTCTTCAGAAACGTTTTCTGCCGGAGCTTCCTGAGCCTGGTTTTCAGATTCAGGAGCATCATCATCATTGATCATGCTGTTGATCTCATCCTCGCTGGGAACCGGCTGGACGGCTTCGGCTTCCAGGGAAGCCTCGGGAGCTTCAGGCTGCGGAATAAGTTCCTTGATGGAGAGCTTGATTCTGCCCTGTCTGTCCAAAGCCAGAACCTTTACATCAACCTGCTGTCCTACCTGGATATATTTGTTGATATCCTCGATTCTTTCCCAGGCAATCTGAGAAATATGCACGAGGCCGTCCTTATTGGGCAGAATGTTTACAAAGGCACCGAATTCGGCAACCTTGGTAACGGTGCCGTGATATACGGCTCCGATTTCCACCTCGGCGGTGATTTCACGAATGCGGCGCACTGCTTCCTTGGCCCGGATGCCGTCAGCGGCGGCAATCTTCACCACGCCGTCATCGGAAATGTTGATATCGGTGCCGGTTTCCTCGGTGAGAGCCCGAATCACGGAACCGCCCTTGCCGATAACATCCTTGATCTTGTCAGGAGAAATGGTGATGGTGGTAATCCGCGGTGCGTACTGGGAAATCTCGGCTCTCGGTGCCGGAAGGGCCTGATTCATTACAGAAAGCACATGCATTCTGGCCTCGTGAGCCTGCTTGAGAGCAATCTGCATGATTTCACGGGTAATACCTTCAATCTTGATGTCCATCTGGAGAGCGGTAACACCCTCTGAGGTGCCGGCTACCTTGAAGTCCATATCACCCAGATGATCCTCGTCACCGAGAATATCGGTGAGCACCTGGAATCTGTCCCCTTCCTTCACAAGACCCATGGCAATTCCGGCCACCGCAGCCTTGCAGGGAACGCCGGCATCAAACAGGGCCAGAGACCCGCCGCAGGTAGATGCCATGGAGCTGGAGCCGTTGGACTCGGTGATTTCCGAAACCACGCGAATCGTATACGGGAAGTTTTCCGGATCCGGAAGAATGGCGGCAAGACCGCGCTTTGCCAGACGGCCGTGACCGATTTCACGGCGCTTCGGAGATCCGATACGGCCGATTTCGCCCACACAGTAAGGAGGGAAGTTGTAATGCAGCAGGAATCTGTCGGTTCTCTCACCGCAAAGCTCGTCAATAATCTGAGCATCTCTTTCGCTGGCCAGGGTACAGGTAACCATGGCCTGAGTTTCACCGCGGGTAAAGAGAGCGGAACCGTGAACACGCGGAAGAAGTCCGGTACCTACAGTCAGCGGACGAACCATCTTGGTATTACGGCCGTCAATGCGGGGCTCGCCGTTCAGAACTCTCTCACGGACAATGCTCTTTTCCAGAGAATGGAAATACTGTCCGGCACGGGACTTGTTAAGCTCCTCGCCTCTGCCCTGGGCTTCGCCTTCCAGGGTGGCAATTACGGAATCGCGAATCTCGGCAATCTTGTTCTGACGCTCCAGCTTGTCGGTGATGCGATAGGCATCGCCCAGAGCAGCTCCTGCCAGTTCGCCGATTCTGTTCTTAAGACCTTCGTCAACCTCCGGAGGCTGCCAGTCCCAGGGCTGCTTGTTAACCTCGGCGGCAAATTCCACAATGGCATCGATGGCAACCTGCATCTGCTCATGACCGTACATTACAGCCCCGAGCATGGTGTCCTCGGGAAGAATGGCAGCTTCGGATTCAACCATGAGCACGGCCGGCTTTGTGCCTGCCACCACAAGATCCAGCTTGCTTTCAGGCATTTCGGACTTCAGGGGATTAAGAACGTACTCGCCGTTGATATAGCCTACCCGTGCGGCACCCACCGGCCCCCGGAACGGAATTCCGGAAATCTGGAGAGCGGCGCCGGTGCCGATAAGGGAAATGATGTCTGTGGGAATTTCCGGATTGGCGGATACCACGGTAACAATTACCTGAACTTCGTTGGTAAAGCCGTCCGGGAAGAGCGGACGAATCGGTCTGTCAATAAGACGGGCAATGAGAGTTTCTCCCTCTGACGGACGACCTTCGCGCTTGAAATAACCGCCGGGAATACGGCCTGCGGCATAGGAGCGTTCCTGATAATCAACGGTAAGCGGGAAAAAATCCTGATCTTCCTTGAGGGGGTCCTTGTCCTTCTTGCCCACAACCGTTACAAATACCGAAGTATCATCCATACTTGCCATAACGGCAGCATCTGCCTGACGGCCCATGGCCCCGGTTTCCAGGGTAATGGTATGGCGACCGTACTTAAACTGTTTAACTATAGGGTTCACTCTGATTACCTTAAATGTTTGCAAAATCACGTTTTTTACGTCGGCAATAGTATAGTTTTAACCTTGCGCTTCATCAACAAAAAAGGGAGCAAAATAGCTCCCTTTGTGCGGATCTTAAAAAAAATAACTAGCCGCGGAGACCAAGCTTCTTGCAGAGCTCGGCATAACGGTTTTCATCCTTGCGCTTCAGGTAGGCAAGGAGGCTGCGACGCTCGGCAACCATGCGGAGCATGCCGCGACGGCTGTGGTGATCCTTCTTGTGAACAGCGAAATGGCCCTGAAGATGATTGATCTGAGCGGTAAGCAGAGCTACCTGAACCTCAGGAGAACCGGTATCATCCTTGGAACGTGCATATTCGGCTACGATCTGAGCCTTGGCTTCGGTGCTTAGTGACATTGTAAAACCTCTGTAATTGTTGAGTTGATATACGCCCTCGGCCGATCACTAACTCAGCCGGGGTAACAAAAGCGTGCGAATTCTATCAGAAAAAAACATGATTCGCAAGCTGTCAGTAAATTCTGCCCCGGGCATTTCCTTTGGTGTTGGAATAGCCCCCGATGGAGAGACCGATGAGAGTGCCCACGGTGGTGGCATGACAGATGGCCCCGGCCAGGGCATCGGCGGCGTCGGGCTGGGGACAGCCGCTTAGCCGGAGGGTTCTTACCACCATCTCCTGCACCTGAAACTTTTCCGCATTGCCGTATCCCACCACCGACTTCTTTATCTGCCGGGCAGTGTACTCGTAAACCGGTATCCCGCTGTTTACCGCAGCCACCACGGCAGCCCCCCGGGCCTGTCCCAGCTTGAGAGCGCTGGCGGCATTGTTGGACATGAAGACCTCCTCCACCGCCACATAGTCCGGATGCCATTCGGCGATAACCTCGCTGATGCCCTGATAAATCTGCCCCAGTCTCAGAGACAATGGTCTGTCATCCATTCTGATGCAACCGGAATCCAGATAGGAAAGCTCTCCGCCCTCGGATTCAATAACCCCGAACCCCGTAATCCGGGAGCCGGGATCAATCCCCATGATTATTGCCATCTCAGTTCCCCGAAATCACTTGCCGGAACCGGACTTTGCAGATTCCTCATTCCGCTCCTGTTCCTTTTTGGCCTTTTCCTTGTCGGCACGGCGCTGATCAAAATAACCGTCCACTCCCTCACGGACATTGTTCCAGCCGGATTCCAGAGCATCTCCGGCCTCGGTAAGCGCATTGTCAATGGACTTTCCGGCTTCGGACAGTGCGCTGTCAATATTCTTTCCGGCCTCGGTCATAGCCGTGCTCAGATCAGCTCCGGCCTTTCTCCAGGAATCCCGGGAAACTTCGGCATCAGTTTTATAAGTCCAGTCGATGCCATTCACCAGATCCGGAGCCAGGAATGCAGTCAGGTCATGGGTGTTCCGGTCACAGAGTTCCTGATCCATGGCATTACCGAGGCCGGATTCCTGGTGTCTGGCCTTGAGACGCTTCTTCACCTCAATGGCGGCACTGGGAGAACGGGATCCCAAATCCCGGAATACGGCATCCAGGCTCTTCTGATAGAAATCCCCGTAGCGGCAGTCCACCTTCGGGACGGTATAGGTTTTTACACTGTCTCCCGAGAACTCGCTTTTAGGGTTTCCGGCTGAAGGGGCGGCAGGTTTTACTGGCTTTCCGGAACTGTTATCATCACCTTTCAGAAAATTCTCCACCGCCTTTCCTGCCTCGTCGATCCCGGAACTGACGGTATCCATAAGCTGTCCCATGGTGCCCTTTGCGGCATATTTCTCTCCCAGAGCGGCCAGATGCTCGGCGTCCAGATCGCAGACTTCCTTTACGACAGTGGCACCTCCCGACTTGTCATGAAGAAATTCCCTTACCGCGACGGACTGCCCCGGGTACCGGTCGTCAATCCGGGAAAGAACATCGGCAAGACTGTGATCATAGGAACTCTGACTGGAGCAGTCCACTGCCCCGTATTCTCCGCAGCCCTGAAGACATGCTGCCAGAGCCGCCATACTGATAACCATTCTCCAACCCGGTAAACAATTCATATTCAGCCTCGCAGAAACAAATAAGGAAAATGATCCGGGAAGCGCGGGAGTCCCGGGAGTCCGCGAAATATGCAGGAACTCCGGAATCCCTCCGGACAGTGGGAAATTACCACACTATCACTTTAGATACAAACAAAAACCGCAGGTTCCCCGCAATCATATTCCGGCTGAAAATTCTGATGCCGTTCTCAGAGAAATCAAAAAGAATGAGTCTGCCATGTCCTGTATTTTCAAATGGCGGAGCAACCCCGGAAATCGCACCTTCCGCAAGCTCCCCGGGAAAGGAGCTGTCGTGAGATTCGATTCCGGGACTGAATTAAAATGAAGGTGTATACAGATGAGGATGAACGAAATGGACAACATGTTTGCGGAACATGAAGATTTCGGAACTCCCAAACACTAAAATATAAAAAATTCAAAAAAGTATTGACAGGGGAGTAAAAAGGATTAAAATACGCCTTGTTTTCACGAACACCCTTTCTTCGAATGGGTCCTTAGCTCAGTTGGTAGAGCAGTTGACTCTTAATCAATTGGTCTACGGTTCGAACCCGTAAGGACCCACCAAGTTCTCTCTGATTTCTTTTATCTCCTCGGATTATTTTCTTCTCATTTGTTTTAATCGTTATTCTGCTGTCTTTGGTGCTGCAAAACCGGATCTGATTGTCAACTTCCCGGTATTTCTCCGATATTCACGAATCCCTGATTCTCACGAGCTCTGTTTTTCAGCATTTTGTTCCGCCCATCTCTCTTTCTGTCCGGGAACCGCCAAAAATCTGCATTTTCAAGTGTCTAATCACCTGAACAGCCTCTGAAAGCCTGAATTTTGGTTAAAAATTAACCATTTTTTAACTTTTTTCACTTTTTTTGAAAAAATCCTTGCTTTATCATCAAAAAAACGTATCATGTGCACATCGCCAAACGCGATAACCTGTTCCGGGTCCTTAGCTCAGTTGGTAGAGCAGTTGACTCTTAATCAATTGGTCTACGGTTCGAACCCGTAAGGACCCACCAGAACAGATTCCCCAGTGGTCGCTTAGCTCAGCTGGGAGAGCATCTCCCTTACAAGGAGGAGGTCATAGGTTCGATCCCTATAGCGACCACCACTCTTCTTCTTTCTGCTTTCACTGTCAGATATCTTCAGATTTTGCCGTTTGTTTTTTTGTTGTCGTTTTGTTGCTCCTGCGTTCTGCATGTTTCAGATGCCGTGCGTTTTCTTCGGTTCCGCAGCTCCCCGACCTGCTGATAATGACACCTGATGCGAAAAACAGCTTCACAAAAAAAACAGGCGGATAATAATTCCGCCCATTTCATGTATTCTGCCCTGTCCCAAAAAAACGCCCCTGTTCAGTCCTGAGCCGGCTCCAGTCTGTCCAAAAGCCCCTGAAGCTCCGGCGGCAGCGGCGCGGTTACCGTCACCGTCTTTCCGGCCACCGGATCCTGAAAGGAAATTTTTTCGGCATGCAGGAACATCCGGGAAAGCCCCAGGGGCACAAAGGGAGCATCATTTTCCCGCCGGCCGTACTTTTCGTCACCAAGGATCGGGAATCCCCGATGGGCCAGGTGCACCCTTATCTGATGGGTTCTCCCGGTTCTCGGAAAGCACTCCAGAAGCGTGGCTGAGTTATAGGTTTTCCGCACTCTGAATTCCGTTACCGAGGGTTTCCCCAGAGCCTCGTTCACTCTGACAATCCGCTCGCCTGAAGCCAGGGTAATCCGCTCCAGGGGAGCCCGTACCGTGCAGCCTCTCCTGTTAAACGCTCCCGGCACCAGGGCCAGGTACTGCTTCTGCATTTCCTTCTCCCGGAACTCCTCATGAAGAAGTCTGAGCACGCTTCTCTTTTTGGCGATTATAAGACAGCCGGAGGTTTCCCGATCCAGCCTGTGGGCCAGTTCCAGGTAGCGAAGATCCGGACGGAGTGCTCTCAGAGCCTCAATAACGCCATAATCCACCCCGCTGCCGCCGTGCACGGCAATATGGGCCGGCTTGTTGAGCACCAGGAGTCCGTCATTCTCGTAAACAATACAGTTTTCCAGTACCGCCACCTTGTCCAGATTTCTGGAAGGCAGCACCACCGGAGCATCGGAAACCCTGACCGGCGGAATTCTGATGCGATCCCCGGCCATTACCTTATATTCCGGCTTTGTCCTGCTGCCGTTCACCCGCACCTCACCCTTTCTGATAATGCGGTAAACCATGCTTTTGGGGACCCCTCTGAGAACCCGGATAAGATAATTGTCCAGGCGGCCGCCCTCCTCTTCCGGAGATACCTCCCGAAAGCTTACCTCTTTTCTGACTTCTGATATTTCCTTCATAAAAACCGCCGTCCGCGTCTCCAGTCCCAAAAACCCCGCTATTGTCTCACAATGCGCCGGATTAAGGTAGCTTAAGGGATAATGTTTTATACAGACCGGACGGATAATAACCGCACGTCTTTTACACCCCGCTCCCGGCATTTTCCGCAACAAATAGTTAAAAACCGCACCGGTCTCAAAGATAAATTATCGAA
This sequence comes from uncultured Ruminobacter sp., assembly GCA_902776415.1. Taxonomy (GTDB): domain Bacteria; phylum Pseudomonadota; class Gammaproteobacteria; order Enterobacterales; family Succinivibrionaceae; genus Succinimonas. The sequence continues at coordinate 41,054 of CACYPY010000002.1, read as the reverse complement.
AAACTGCTAGACTCGTGAATATGCTGTCTTTTTCGCGGAGATCCGGCAGTTCTCCGCTCTCCCGGCATAACCTGTCAGACCACGGATAATGCGCCGGTTATCCGAATTATCCGGACGATTTCCATGATAAAAGGCATGGCAATCGGAGCGATACAGAAAAAGTGAGGTGAGTCATGCGTTGCTTCCCCTGTTTTTTAATGCTGCTTGTGCCGTTCATCATGAGCGACGCTTTGGCCAAGGAAGACAAAAAATGCGGCCATGAGCTTCAGAATCTGGCCCCCTCTGAAGGCTCTCTCAAATATGACATCAGCACCGCCGACGGCCGGGAACTTTTTGTCAGATCTCTTTACAAAGCCTGCTTTAACCAGACACTGCAGGGAAATCATGGCAGTAACTCAAACAGAGATTTCTTTACTGCGACTCTTCCGGTGCTGACGGAAATCGCCGCAGGAGACCACCGGTACGTCTACAACTGGCAGAAAAATAACGGCAAGTGGAACGCCAGCACCGGAAAACAATGGAACTTCAGCAATTTTACCTATGTTGAAAACAGCGGTACGGATCGGGCCGGAGAATACAAGTATCCCGGGGCCGGCCAATCCCCCCATATCAAGGTATCCGATATTGCTGCCACGCAAATTAATTCATTTATCCGGAATGTTTCCGCATGGAGCGACGGTTCCGGAAAAAACTCCGTTGTAAAAACCTCCGACACCGTCCGGATAAACTTTGACGGATATCCCGAAATCATAATTTCCTCAGCACCTGAAAACGTCGTCAGCCACACAATGGCGGTCCCCGACGGGGATATCATCGCTGACGAGAACCGGCTTTATCTTAGTTCCGCAAAAACCTCCTACAATCTGACCCTGGACATCTCAGGACTTTCGGATGCGGAAATCGCCCGTACTCGCACCATATACGCTCATCTGGCGGCAAACACCCATCTCTTCGATTTTACGCTGAACTGCTCCGACTCGGCTCCCGAAAACCGCTGCCGGAATCTTGATATCGCCGGGGTAAAATTCTCCAGCAGATACCAGGATGCGAATGAAGACGAATATTTCCGGATTTCCGGAAACACGGATAACGGCTGCTCTCCCTCACAGTTCCGTTTTGAGACCTGCAACGACAGTTCCTGCTCCTCCGCATCCCCCTATACCGGCATGGTTACCCTGTCTGACAGTCTTTACTCCTCAAACTCCTCCGGAACGGTGTGGCTTGCTCCGGCATCCGGAAACCGCAATATCACCGCCTCCGTTACCGGCAAAAACGGCAGTATCTACCTCTGCGGTACCGCAGCATCCCCTGCCGCGGGCTGTTCCTTCGATATTCCGGGCTGCCATACCGCCACGGGCACCAGAACCGAGCAATATATAAACGAACCCAACAGCACCCTTAAGGTTACCATGACCGGCGGTATTGCCGGCGATACCATGACACCGGAAAGCATGGAAATAACCTTCAGCTCCGGGAATGTCCCCCTGACCGTAAAAACCTCTCAGGGCAACAGCACCATTCAGGCCGGCAAAACCGGAACCCTGGAGATCCCGGTGACCGTTTCCGGAACCGCAGATAAAGTACTGACCCCGAATTTCACCATCACCTCCCCGCACTTCCCGGACAGCAATACCCGGGTTACCGGAATGACCGTAAAATACCGGACAACTGCCGAACCTGCCGAGGTCATCCCGGTCAGACTCTCTCCGGAAACCGGCGATTCCTTTGACATTCAGGTTCTCAGCGTTCCCTATGCCATCTGCGGCAGCGCCGCCGACACCGACGGACACGCCGTAACCCGTCTTGATATCGGCAGGGAATACCGGCTTAAAACCTATGCCGCGAAGTGTCCGGACTCCGGCTGCCCGGCAGAAGCCACCGGCGAAAAGCTTAAAATGATCTGCACTGCGGAAAACAAGGTGGCGGTTACCGGAAAAACATACAGCAGAACACTGTCCGATGCCTTCAGCCTCATAGATCCTGCCAAGCTTTACCGCTGGCAGCAGAATCCGTCCGATACCGACAGCGGGGCCTTCATTGCAGGCACTTCCGAAAACGGGGAAAACTCCGTTTTGCGCCTGACACAGATCTGTGCGACAGCTCCGGCCCCGGGATTCAACACCGATTCCGAATACTGTCTCGGCATCGGAAATTCCGCCGGATGGTTCAGCATGGCCTCGGAAAAACCTTACACGGAGCTTACGTCGCTGAAGCCCACCTACTTCTTCAGCCCGGTTTTTGCGGTATATCCGTCATACATGGCAATAAACGAGGGGTGGCTGCACATTACCGATGATCTGTACCGAAAAAAAGTCATTTCACAGTCTCAGGCGGATTTTACGAACTTCTCCGGAGTCAGGGAGATTTCCGGCACCTGCCCGGCCTACTACGGAGAACCGCTGAGCTTTTCCGGCTTCATTACCGGAACTGACATCTCGGGAGCCTCCGTTGACTACATTCCGGACGCCTACCTGAACACCGAGTCCTCCGACACCCCGTTTAAGGCGATTATTACCAAAATCACCCGGGACGAAGCCGGAAACCTCACTGCCGGCAGGAGCATCAGATCGGGAAAGGACTACACGCTGGATTTCAACAGCACCCTGGACGCCCACTGGATGCGGCCGGTATATCAGTCCTACAGCACAAAGCACGGCTATCCTCTGAGATTTACCTTTATCACCTCCCGGGCCGAGCTGGCCACTCCCGAGGAAATCCGCCCGGGGGGCTGGCTGAACTTCAGCTACTGTCTCCCGGACAACGACAATTTCGCCAACGGCTGCAGCGGCTATCTGAAAATCACGGGCCGTCCGAACATCAGAAGCCTGCTTCCCGACGGAAGTCCTCTGGAGGCCAAATTTGACGGCACCGTTTCCGACAGCGACAAATTTACCTTCTTCACGCCGCTGTCGGCCGCTCCGAAGCTTCACTACGGCAGGCTGGTATCTCAGATTACCCAGGGGGAAACCGACATTATCCATACACCGGTATCATTGCAATACTACGCCGGAAACGGCAACTGGAACATCAGCGACACCGACTCCTGTACCGAGCTTCATCTCCGCAATCCTGACTCCAAGGCCACGGAAAACCTGATCTTCAGCAAAACCGTTTCGGACTATACGGACTCGGGAATCCGGGCTGCTTTGAGTGCCTATGAAAAGATCGAGCTTATTCCGGTATGCCACGGCACCGATATCGCCACCGGCTGCCAGCAGAACGTGAACAACTTTATTGAAAACGCCTCCGGACGATTCAACCGGGGCTATCTGTGGCTGCAGGGAACCCAGATCAACTGCAAAATCAGGGATAACTGTGCCCTGGAATACCGCCTCAGGAGTTCGGGAACCCTGGGTGAAAACTCCCTGGATCATCTTTATGACAGCCAGACCTCCAACGGCGGCGTAATATTTAAAAGCCACAAAAGCTCCGCCAGAATAATCGACCGGAAGGAGGTCTATAACTGACGGAGAGGAAGGCGGGCCATCCGGCGATTTCCGGGAAACCGCCGGATTTGTCCGGCGTTTCTTTTTGTGTCTGACAGCTATTTCGGAGATCTTATGAAAAAACTGATTTTTGCCGCAGGAACCTTTGCTCTGGCCCTCGCTGTTACCGCACTCAGCTTTGTTCCCGGAGTTATCAGAGGAGAGGATTCGTTCTCCGAAAGACTGAACGGCACCTGGGCCGAAACTTTTCAGTACAGGGACAATCCCCGGAGCATGCTTGTTTTCAGGGGAAAGAAGGTAACCATCCGAAATCTCCTTAAGCATGACGTTACCACAGACTACCGGATCTCCGAAGTCTCCGGAGACGGTTTTACCGTTAATTTCGAGTTCACCCACAAGGTTAAGCGCGGCAACGGAAGAATCATCGATAGGAGAGAGATTTTTGAATACCTTTATCATACGGATCGGGGACACCCTATTCTCTCCTCCCGGGATTTCGAATACGACGGCCGGGGGCTCATAATTCTCACGGAATTCATGCGGGAAGACGAGCTTGTGGACGGATACGAGTCTGAAATGCGCCAAACCCTGAACAGCAAAAAGGCAATTCCGACCTATGTGGAGGAAAAAAACGAGTAAATATCCAAAGAGACGGAAGGGAATACAGCCCCTGAAAAGACGGATTAGCCGCTGAAAAATCAGGTTCAATCACAAAAGCCGTTCAATTAATAGGCATTTTGATTAAAAAAGCACCGTTCAGGGCCTGATTTTAAGTTTTTTTTGAAAATATCCTTGCATAATCAAAAAAATCGGGTATCATAAGCACCGTTGAAGCACGAAGCACAACGGGCTACCGCGGGTCGTTAGCTCAGTCGGTAGAGCAGCGGACTTTTAATCCGTTGGTCGACGGTTCGAATCCGTCACGACCCACCACCGTGCATCGAACTTCATATCCCAGACTTCGGGTCCTTAGCTCAGTTGGTAGAGCAGTTGACTCTTAATCAATTGGTCTACGGTTCGAACCCGTAAGGACCCACCAGAAGTCGATTTGTATGGTCGCTTAGCTCAGCTGGGAGAGCATCTCCCTTACAAGGAGGAGGTCGTAGGTTCGATCCCTACAGCGACCACCATACAAATTTCCATCCTTCGATGGTCGCTTAGCTCAGCTGGGAGAGCATCTCCCTTACAAGGAGGAGGTCATAGGTTCGATCCCTATAGCGACCACCATCGATTAAGTTTCTTTTTCTCTGTTGCTCCTTCAGGTTCATTGATTATTTCTGTTTTTCGGTGGCATACTGATCCTTATTGAATTTCAGCTCATCTTCTGACATGCCTCAGCGATAATACCGAATGTCCTTTTCGGGAAAACGAACAGGAAGATCAGTCCATAATTTTGAAAACAGGTATCAGAGAAACTCCGGTGCATGTTGAAAAAAACAGGGACAGCGATGCATTGCTCTTCCAAAGAGCAGTAAAACCTGACACACTTTCATGCTCTCTTTCGCATTCCGCAGCAAAATCCCGGAAAATTTAACGGCATCCCTGCTGTCACAAGGCCTGAAGGCAAATTATCAGGTTAGAAAAATCGTATGTTACAAATCCCAGCAGGCACTTCTTCCGAAGCCGCGAAGACTTATTTTGCAAAAGTCATCAGCTTTGTCATAAAGCCGACAAGATTCTCGGCATCCTGACGGATACCGTCATTCTTGCTTGCTCTTTAGCGTTTCTCCGATCTTCTCAATCATGGCAGGAAGATCATCCAAATAAGGATTTTCCAGAAGAACATACTGATCAGGATCGAAAGAGAAAATGCAGTAATGCAACGAGGGATTGCCGGCCTTCACCGCAAAAAACTCCCGGACTCTCTCAGCAAAATTCGGCGTGGAAACCGTCATGTGATACATCGGAACATAGAGATGTCCAGCCTCGTAACCACAATCTTCCTGTTCGAATATTCCCGGGGAGACCAGAACTGGCAAATCTACAGCATGGATCGATCCGCATGGACCACACAGATACCAATACCCTGATGACATACTTCGGAAGGATGACAGACAAAACGGCCGTCCCTCATTACCGGTTCAGAACCGGTTCAGAGGCAAACGGCAGATCCGAAAGATACTTGTCCATGAACGAAAACAGCACATCGTTTTCTTTAAGACTGAACCTAAAAAAGACGGCGCCCTGTTCACCTCAGCGGCTTTCAGAAAAGGATGATCCGGGGTATCTGATGAAAGCGGAATTCAGGCCTGTTCATCCGATATCAACGCCGCAACCTGAGTGCAATAGTTAATCAGGTATTGCCCTGCTCTCTGAAGATCATCGGATTCATACTTCAGGAATTCGTCAACCTTCTTCTGAACTGCAGAGATATCATCCATAAAATTATCCCGGAACACCATGATATGCGTCATATCAAACGCAAAAGTGCAATAGTACGAAGGAGAGTCCGCCTTTTCCGTAAATACATCCCTCACAAAACCTCCCAGCATCTCGTCTGCCGGTGCTATGAAGGTATTCAGAATTCCGCATCCGATATTATTTTTGGCATTGCTGCTGAAGTCCGACGGATTCCAGTAATGACAGAACATCAAATCAGAAGACTTCGGGGGCACATAAAAGGCAATGCCCTGATGCCGACCGATCGCAGGAACGCAAAGAAAGATTCCGGGAACCCCGATCGCCAGGGAGTAGCTACCGTCAGGAAGATATTTGTCAATGAAAGTAAACAGCACATCATTTTTCCTGAGGCATCTTTTTCCGGCGGCACTGTTCAGAGAACCCCCGATTTCAGAGCTCAGCATCTCCCAAAGAAGAGGATCGGCTATTTTTTCTTTAAGATATTCACTCCGGTATTTGGTTTCAAACATCCCGGGGAGATGTTCTCTTGTATTATCTGTCATGATTATTTTTTCTCAAACCTGGCACAACGGATCCCCGCTGCTTCTGATTGATGAACGCTAATTCTTACGGTTTATTCGCAGACATGCTCAAATAAAGCATTCCTGCCGCCATAATTTATTCCTGAGCCATAAAAACCGGAACCTTTCTGGCAACAGCCGCTTACCGGGAGGGATTCTACCATAGACGGAGGATTCAGACACAAAAAAACCGGCACAGCTGAATTTACAGCCTGCCGGTTCTATCATGGCCGTTCCGCATTCCCGGAGGAACCGGAACCAAATCACTCAGGATTACTTAACGTCGCAGTCCTTCAGACTCCAGATGTTGTCAGCATATTCCTGAATTGAACGGTCGGAATTGAACTTGCCCATGGTAACGGAGTTAACAATGGCGGCATGAGCCCACTTCTTCTTGTCCTTGTACAGCGCATCAATGCGGGCATGAGCTTCACTGTAGGATGCGAAGTCTGCCAGAGCCAGGAACGCATCGCCGGCACCCAGGAGAGCGTGCTTGATGGAAGCCAGCTCGCCGGGACGGCCCGGAGTGAAGTAGTCACTGTCAAGCCAATCCAGAGCCTGTCTGATCTCGTTGTTGCTGTTGTAGTAATCCCAGGGATTGTAGCCTCTGGACTTGAGTTCCTTAACCTCTGCAACGGACAGGCCGAAGATGGCATTGTTCTCAATACCGGCCTCTTCAACGATTTCGATATTGGCTCCGTCCATGGTTCCGAGGGTGATGGCTCCGTTCATGGACAGCTTCATGTTGCCGGTACCGGAAGCTTCGTAGCCGGCAGTGGAAATCTGCTGGGATACGTCAGCGGCCGGAATCAGCTTCTCAGCGAGGCTTACCCGGTAGTTAGGCATGAATACCACCTTGATCTTGCCGTTAATGCGGGGATCGTTGTTAATGCGTTCGCCCACCTTGTTAATGGCAAAAATGATGTCCTTGGCGGTCTTGTAGCCAGGAGCTGCCTTGGCACCGAAGATGAACACGTGCTTGCAGATGTCAAGATCCGGATTTTCCAGAAGACGACGATACAGGGCCAGGATATAAAGCAGGTTCAGCTGCTGGCGCTTGTATTCGTGGAGACGCTTGATCTGAATGTCGAAGATAGCTTCGGGATCAACATCAATGCCGGTCTCGGCCTTGATTACCTTGGCAAGCTTAACCTTGTTGTGATGCTTGATTTCCATAAACTTCTTCTGGAAGTCGGCATCATCGGCAAACTTAACCAGTTCCTTGAGCTCGTCAAGATGTACCGGCCAGGAATCGCCAATCTTTGAAGTAAAGAGTTCTGCCAGTTCCGGGTTGCAGTTGCAGAGCCAGCGGCGCGGAGTTACTCCATTGGTAACGTTACAGAACTTCTCCGGCCAGATCTTCGCATATTCGGGGAACAGGTCGGTGCGAACCAGATCGGAGTGAACCTTGGCAACACCGTTTACCTTATTGGAGCCGATAACTGCCAGATTGCCCATTCTGACCTTCTTGCAGTCACCTTCCTCAATAATGGAAAGCTTGGACTTGACATTGTTGTCGCCCGGGAAGACCTTCTCGCACTCGCCGTTCAGGAAGCGGCCGTTGATCTCGTAGATGATCTCAAGATGACGCGGCAGAACCTTTTCGAAGAGGTAAACCGGCCACTTTTCCAAAGCTTCCGGAAGCAGGGTGTGGTTGGTATAGGCAAATACCCTGTAGCAGATATCCCATGCAGCATCCCATTCCATGCCTTCCTCGTCCAGGAAAATACGCATGAGTTCGGCAATGGCGATGGTAGGATGGGTATCGTTCAGCTGAATGGCTACCTTGGCAGCAAATTCGGAGAAGTCAACCACGCCGTCCTTGCCGGTGTGAGCGCGCTTGTAGCGACGGAGGATATCCTTGATGGAGCAGGAGCAGAAGAAGTACTGCTGGGTCAGACGCAGAATCTTGCCTGCTTCGGTGGAATCGTTAGGATAAAGAACCTTGGAGATGGTCTCAGCCTTGTTCTTTTCCACCTGAGCATCCACATAACCGCCGGCGTTGAATACGTCCCAGTCAAAGGACTCGGTGGAACGGGATTCCCAAAGACGGAGAATGTTAACGGTCTCACCGTTGTAGCCAACTACCGGAATATCCCAGGGCACACCCTTTACCATGCTGGAAGGGTGCCAGATCTTCTTAATGGAACCGTCCTCCTGGAATACAGTCTCCACATGACCTCCCAGAGGAACTTCCTGAACGGATTCCGGACGGCAGATTTCCCACGGATTGCCGTACTCACGCCAGGTATCCGGACGCTCAATCTGACGACCGTCGCGGATTTCCTGACGGAAAAGGCCGTTCTCGTAGTGAATGCCGTAGCCGATGGCCGGCATGTTGAGAGTGGCCAGGGAATCCAGGAAGCATGCAGCCAGACGTCCGAGGCCGCCGTTGCCGAGAGCCATGTCAGGCTCCTGCTCGCAAAGATCGGTCAGATCGATGCCCAGGGACTTGAGAGCCTCCTCGCATACCTTGTAAAGGTGCAGATTGTAAAGATTGTTGGAAGTCAGACGGCCCATCAGGAATTCGGCTGACAGGTAGTGAACGGCACGGGTATCGTGCTTGAAGTGAGTCTGCTGGGTCTGAGTGAGACGCTCGTAAACCAGGCTGTTTACCGCAGTGCAGGTAGCCATCCACCAGGACTGCTTGCTGGCCTTCTGCTCACTGGTTCCGAGAGTGGAATGCAGATGCTCGATAATCTTGTTCTTGAAAGCGTCCGGAGTAAGATCGAAGAAGTTGCTGGTAACATTCTTTGCAGCAGTCTTCTTAGCTGCGGAAGCAGCCTTCTTCTCGGCAGCAGGTGCGGCCTTCTTTTCGTCAGCAGGTGCGGCCTTCTTTTCAGCTGCAGAAGCAGCCTTCTTTTCAGCGGCAGGAGCAGCCTTCTTTTCAGCGGCAGGTGCGGCCTTCTTTTCGGTAGCAGGTGCAGCCTTCTTTTCGGCGGCAGCCGGAGCAGTCTTCTTTTCTGCTTTAGCGGCAGGAGCTTTCTTAGTTGCCATAAATAATTTCCTTTTTTTAGTCTGGGAGAAACCCATCTCATGCAGAAATGCTCCCGTCCCTCCTCGTGATGACGAGTTCGGGAGTCCGGATACAGTTCTGCACAGTTAACACGGCAAATAGTAGCCAATAGCAACTGTTATGTACTTGATCCAAATCAATTTTTGCTTATTTTTTTGACTTTTATCACCAAAATTCGTCTTCCGGTGATTCTTTTTTGAAAATTTTGCCGGATAATGCGTTATTGAGATTTGCAATGTGATATTAATCACATTTAGTCTATTTATTGCTCCGCTGCGCCAAAAACCCGGATACCGGTTCCCGGAAATGAAATTCACCGGGGGACGCATTATCTTCCTCGCGGCATTGCCGTTCGTCATTATCCGTATCCCGGGTTCTTCGCATTCCGAATCTTTTCATACGGTCCGATGCCCGAAAGCTCGGATTCTGAACCGAACGCGCCGGACATAAAAAAACCGGAGTCTCCCCCGGTCTTTCCTTTGCCTGACTTCATCAGCCTTAAGAGCAGTCTGCTTTTAAACTCCGGCCTTCTTCAGAGCGGCGCTGACAATCTCCTGAGCTTCCTTCTGGATCTGCTTCAGATGATCCTCGCCCTTGAAGGATTCCATGTAGATCTTGTAAATAGCCTCGGTGCCGCTGGGTCTGGCGGCAAACCAGCCGTTCTCGGTTACCACCTTGAGACCGCCGATGGGAGCACCGTTTCCGGAAGCACTGGTAAGCTTGGCCACAATCTTTTCTCCGGCCATGGTCTCGGCCTCAACCATTGCAGGATCCAGCCGGGAAAGCACCTTTTTCTGCTCGGTGCTGGCCGCGGCATCCACCCGGTTGTAGACGGAACTTCCGAATCTGGCACTGATTTCGTTGTAGAGCGTCTGGGGATCCTTGCCGGTGACTGCCAGGATTTCCGCAGCCAGGAGACACATAATGATGCCGTCCTTGTCTGTGGTCCAGACTTTGCCGTTCCGGCGCAGGAAGGACGCACCGGCGGATTCCTCGCCGCCGAAGCCGTATTCGCCGGTGAACAGCCCCGGGGAGAACCACTTGAAACCTACCGGAACCTCCCTGAGAGGACGGCCGATGCTCTCCACCACCCTGTCAATGATCGAAGATGATACCAGTGTCTTGCCCACGGCCGCATCCTTGCTCCACTCCGGACGGTGGGTAAAAAGATACTGAATGGCCACTGCCAGATAGTGATTGGGATTCATGAGACCGGACTTGCAGACAATGCCGTGCCGGTCATAATCAGGATCGTTGGCCACGGCAATGTCGAACTTGTCCTTGAGGCTGATCAGACTGGCCATGGCATAAGGGCTGGAACAGTCCATTCTGATCTTTCCGTCCCGGTCCAGGGTCATAAAGCTGAAGGTGGGGTCCACCCGGTAGTTAACCACCTCAATGTCCAGACCATAGGTCTCGGCAATAAGATCCCAGTAGTAAACGCCGGAGCCGCCCAGAGGATCCACGCCGATCTTGATACCGGCCTTTTTAATGGCTTCCATGTCGATAATGTTAATGAGATCGTCAACATAGGGCTTTCTCATGTCAGTCTGCTGCACGTTCGGCATGGCAAGGGCCTTTTTGAAGGGCACCCTCTTCACGTCACGAAGCTCGTTCTCAAGAATGGCATTGGCCCGATCCTGAACCCATGCGGTAATCTCGGTGCCGGCCGGCCCGCCGTTGACGGGATTGTACTTGATGCCGCCGTCCACGGGAGGATTGTGGGAGGGGGTAATCACAATGCCGTCGGAGAGATCGCTGTCCCGGCCTTCGTTATAAGTGAGTATCTGATGGGAAATCACCGGAGTCGGGGTATAGCCGAAGTCCTTCTCAATTCTCACCTGACATCCGTTGGCGGCCAGAACCTCCACTGCCGTGGCCAGAGCGGCCTCGGACAGCGCATGGGTATCCATTCCCACGAAAATCGGACCGGTAACCCCCTCCTTTGCGCGGTACTCGGCGATGGCCTGGCATACGGCAAGAATGTGCGATTCGGTGAATGCGGAATTCAGAGAACTGCCGCGATGGCCGGAGGTGCCGAAGCTTACCCGTTCCTCCGCTTTGGACATATCGGGCTTGTTAAGATAATAGGCCGTCATGAGACGGGGAATATTGGTGAGGTCTTCCAGTCTGGCAGGCTTGCCGGCAAAGGGATGTAATGCCATTTTTGATCCTTAAAAAACTCGTCTGATGCTGCACTGCAGGCAGTAATCAACTTTTATTTGCTGTCCGGTGCGAAGGAGTTTCCGAAAAAAGGCCTCCGTACCGGCATCTGGTTATAATTTTAATGTGCTAAATATACCACATCGGGGGACTCGTGTAACATAGTCTCCGGACGCCGGGGCATCAAAAAAAATCTGTCCGGGCTCCGGAGCCGCGGTTTCTGAAAAGATCTCCCTTTAGCTCCCGGGAGCCGTCATGGTTTTCTTTTCCCAGCCGGCTTCTTCCATATTATGAACGTTTTCACGCTCGGGGGAAAGCCGTACCGGTGAACCGCCGTCATCATCCTCAAGAACAAAATCCTCCCCGGCATTTGCCCTGGGATAAAGGCTTCCGGCACACTCCTCAAAGCATATCTGGGCTCCGGCCGAAAGATGATCCGTCAGAGTGACGAAGGTATCCTCAAATTCCTCGCTGTCATCCACCTCCGAAGAGGCCCGGCAGTAGCCGTCCAGATCCGAAAGAAACTCTCTGGCCTCCCGGGAAAGCTTCTTCCCGCCGGGCTTCCGGCAGGAAAATCCGGTCAGAAAGCCGTGGGCCAGCTCTATAAGACAGGCCGCCCTGTCTCCTGCGGGCATTCCGTCCCCGGGCAGCAGGAGATGCATCCCCTCTCCGGAAAGATACTGCTCGATAATGCCGCTCACTGTCTCTCTCAGCCAGGTGCGAACGTTTCTGGGAAAGGGATCTCCGTCATTGACCAGATTCCGCACCAGTTCCTCAAAATCCCGGCCGTCCTCCCGGAAGCCGGCCGCAATAAGTCCCATCAGCAGGCCGTAGACATCCGAAGGGGAACCGTAAATTCCGGCTCCCCTCATCAGATCCTCGGCATCCCTGTAGTTAAGAACAATTTTCATGGGGTAAAAAAACTCCGCTGTTTCCGCTGTGCAAGTTTGTATGCGTTTTCAGTCCGGTGCTCATTATAAAGCATCTTAAAAAAACTTAGTATAATTTGCTCAGGATCACATAATTCATGTATAATTCCGGAGGTGGTCAGGAACTGTCCATCCGATCTTTAACCGTTTTTAATCAGCATCGAGTTACTATCATGGAAGCAACGTCCAAAGATACCCGCGGTTCCTTTGCCGCCAAGAAAACCCCCGCCACTCCGAAGGGACTTTTAAATATTGCTGTCAGAGCCGCCCGCGCCGCCGGGGAAATCATCAACAGAAACTTCGAGGATCGGGATCACATCACCGTACAGGAAAAAGCCAAGGACGATCTGGTAACCAATGTTGACCGGGAGTGCGAGAACGCCATCAGGAGCGTGATTTCCCGCTACTATCCCGAACACGGCATTCTGGCCGAGGAAAGCGGCTACTCCAAAAACAGCGGGGATTCCGATTATCTCTGGGTGATCGATCCCCTGGACGGCACCTCAAATTTCTGCAAGGGCATCCCCCACGTCGCAGTCTCCATTGGCGTTAAAATCAAGGGCATCACCTCTGTGGGCGTAGTATACGACCCCATCAGAAACGAGCTTTTTACCGCCACCAAGGGCGAGGGAGCCATTCTTAACAACAGAAAAATCCGGGTAAGCGGAATCAAAGGACTGGATACCGGCATTTTCGCCACTGCCTTCCCGCACCGGAACCGGGAGCATCTGGATCGCTACCAGAAAATTCTGGCCCGGGTGTTCAGCCGCTGCGCCGATATCCGGAGAGCCGGTACCGCCAGTCTGGATCTGGCCTACGTGGCAGCCGGACGCATGGACGGCTATTTCGAGCTCTGTCTCAAGCCGTGGGATTTCTGCGCCGGGGATCTTCTGGTGCGCGAGGCCGGCGGCGTGGTTACCGATTTCGACGGGAAGCCTGACTATGCCCAGAACGGCAATATCGTGGCAGCAAATCCCTATGCGATTCAGAATCTGCTCCGGGAAATCAAGGCAGCCTGCTGACAGCGCCGCACCTCCGGGGTTATGAAAATCACGGTCCGGAAATGACATAAAAAGCGCCGCCAAATCAGGGGCCGGAACATATCCGGCCCCGCTGTCGTTTTTACCGGACGTACTTTTTCACCACCGGGTCAAGGCGTCACCTTCTTCCCCCGGCTTCGGTTCAGAACACCGTCCTTGCGATTATCTGGGCAAACAGCTTCTGCAGAAGCTGGGGAACCGCCTTCCGGCCCCGCTTCCGGGCTTCGTCCACAATTGCCAGGGCCATGCCGGGCTTGGTCATTTTTTTGAGAGCAGTCTCGATAATTCTGCTTTCCGACTCTCCTCTTCCCGTAATCCGGGAGGCCTGTCGGTAAACGGACTCAAAGCCGTTTTCATAAAGAAAATGCTCAATATCACGGCACGGCAGCAGAGTCACCTGATTGTCATGGCCGCCCTGGGAGGCCTGGGCGGCATACTTGATTCCGGCCTCATCGCCATCCGCCACGAGATGCCAGAAAATCCCCAGATGATTGGCGAGCTTGATAAGAGGAGCCGCGCCACACTGGGCATATTCCACCAGCCGCACACCCTCAGCCGGCAGTGAAATCCCGACAATGGAGGCAAACTCATTGAGAAGCCAGATTTCGGTTTCCCCCTCCACGAACACCCAGGACCTGGCAAAAAGCGTCATGGGACGGTTCAGCCGGACATGAAAGGCGATTTTCCGGAGATCGTCACTGGTAAACTTCCTTTCGTCCACCTGGTAGCAGGCCGTCATGTCGGATTTGCGGGCGCAGCGCCTGATATCCTGAAGACTGACCGTGGAAAGAATGTCACCGGAATTGGTGGTGATAATCTGCTGCATCGGAAGCAAATCCAGAATGTTCCATACATTGAAAAGCACCGTGGGATGCAGCCGGCTTTCGATATCCTCGAAAATCACGATGGGCTTGGCCAGCCTGTCAATCTTCCGGCCTCCGGCGGCGTCCAGAAGGGATCCCGCCACATATGCCAGAAGAATGCGCACCTCCCGGGGACTGGAATTCCGGATCAGCTTTTTCAGGGACCCCAGGGATTCACTGGATATCGGCCTGGCCACAATGTCGGTCAGAGTACGGTGCCGGACGCCGATGCGCTTGCCCATCAGAGGAGGAATGAAAGAAAAGTAGTGGTCAAAGAGGCTGCTCACGGCCTCTATTCCCTCCTTGATGATCCGGACCGGAATCACCTCTCCGTCCGTGCTGCTTACCGCCCGGAAAAGCTCCATCAGCTTTTCCTCGCTGGCCGCAATGCTGCCGGGATCGCCGTACTCCCGGAAAGGCGTCTCTTCAGAAGCCTCGGTCATGGTAACCTGGCGACTGTCCCGGATCCGGAATACCGGACTCAGGGACAGCAGGCAGCGTACCTGTCTCATGGTATTCCCGGGAATCAGGACACCGTTCCGATCCAGAAAACCGTGGACAGTGAAAATGGTGCCGTTGGCGTTCATGGTCGCTCCGGCATAATAGTAAACCCGGCAGAAGGAATCCTTTCCCCGCACCCAGCAGGGTTTAAGGCGCGTCAGTTTCGGAGAGTTCATGGCGGAGCCGAGATGCCCCTCCCGAAAGGTCAGCACAAAGCTGAGCTGCCGCTCCCGGGGCGTCGACTCGCCCTTGCGGTACTCCTGACGGTATTCCTGATAATCCTTGTGGAAATCATCCTCGGTAAACTCGTAGGGGACGTCGCCGTTCCCCAGAAGGGAGGCAAGTCCCCGGAGCAGCGATGTCTTGCCCCAGGCGTTTTCCCCGATAAACACGGTTTTTCTGTTAAATGTCACGGACATTCTTGCAATGCCGCGATAGTTCTTGATTTCAATGCGTTCCAGAAACATATCGGAATTCCAGAATTCCCGGGTTTCGCTTTTCCGGAGCGGCGGAAATCGAAACCGGGGTTATGAATACGGGAGCTTACCTCAATTCTAACACGGTGCCGGAACCGTTTTACCTGACATGCCTCGAAAACCGGGAAAATACCGGCGACTTTCGGAATCAGCGGGATCTGATTTTCAGCCTGTCCCGTCCGGGGCAGGCCGGCAACTTAAAAAGTGACGGACAAAATCGCCTTATTTCTTAAAAATCGACGGCAATTTTGATATACTTTCCACTGTACCGGAAAAGGTACGGACAGCATCAGGCTCACGGACTGAAAAATCCCGCTGTCGCCGGTATTTTGGAGAAACGGATACGGATTCTCATTTCTCGGAAAAGGTCATCATGAAGATTATTTCAGCAATTTTAGCGGGCTGCACCGTAATGGGGCTTTCTCTGGCCGCCGAAGCCGCAACATTCACCGCTCCGAAAAACTACAGCATCATCATTGTGGACGGAGCGAAGACCGGCGGGGTGATCTCGGATCCCCGGGAGATTGAACTCGCTCCGGGACAGCATCAGATCGTGGTGTTTTTCAAGGGGCTTTTCAAGCACGGCGGAGACCAGATCATCGCCACGGCCTCCGATCCCATTGTAATCAATATTCCCGATGTGCAGGAAAACGACTCCTTTGCCTTTACCTATCCCCGGATTCGCGACTACGGCAGTGCCCAGGACTTCGCGGATCACCAGACCATCACCATTACCAACAACGGAGAGAGCGTCTCCAAGGACAGAGCCTCGTATTTTATTCTCCAGTCCGACAAGGGCTTTCAGCTGGATCGCGATTTTCTGACCGAACTGAATTCCCTGGGGCTTCTTTACGTTTCTCCCGAGAACACCGTAAAGCAAAACCGCAACGATCAGAAGCTCACAAACTGCCGGGACAGCGGCTTTACCGACTGCCCGGACACCATCAGATCCACCGCCGAAGCCCGCAATACCTATCTCAAGAATACGGAAGGCAACGGTCTCAGGGCTCAGGAGGGCATTCCCCTGACCTCCGAAAACGCACTTGAAACCGCCCGCAAAAACGAGGCGCTGAACCAGGCGGCAGAAGAAACCCAAAAGGTGAATCAGCAGATGCTTGACGGCATGAAATCAATTTACAGCAGTGCCGACCCCGCTACCAGAAAGGCTTTCCGGGAATGGCTGAACAATAACTGATAAAAGCCTTCCTGACCTGATTCCCTCAAGAACCCGTTCCTAAGGAACGGGTTCTTTTTTGGCGGGCGGGTACTTCACACCGGACAGTCCTGAGGAGTCGGAGGAACCGATCAGCCCCGGCCGTCCTCAAGTTCACCGTATTTCTCCGTAATTCTCCTCCGGCTTTCGAGTCCGTAAAAAATCACCGTCTTTATCAGTTTTTCCGCCTGCGCCGCCTGATTGTCATCATGGCAGTCCAGCTCCATGAAGCCTTCAATCTCCACCATAAGATCCTGAAGACTGATTCCGATTCGGACCCCCTCCGGAAGGAAGTCCGGCGAATTCAGTCCGAGAATGCTTTTCTGGAGTCTTTTAAAACGGGGATCGTACAGATCCTCTATCTCGGCGATTGCGCCTCTGACCAGAAGACTGTTCTCATCCTTAAGGTAAACCGCCGTTATATGAATACCGTTAAGATCATTCTCGGAAATTCCGGTTTCCCGGTCAAAAGGCCTGAGCGGCATGCCGCACTTTGCAAAAATATCATTGAGACAGTCTGTCATCATCTCCTCCCCCGAATCCTTGCCGGCCAGAAACACTTCATGATGCAGTCCTGACCGGGAATTCTCCATCCTTAAAATTCAACCTCATAACTCTTATTGCTGTTAAGAGTCTCCTCCGATGACAGACTGACCCTGATAACACCTCCGGCACTGATTCCGGCTGAAGTGCTGTCAATCTTCTTAACGGTATTGAATACAATCTTAAGGGGTGTGAAATCCTCATCCTTCATGGAATCTACCCGGGAACCGAGCTTTTCCGCAAAGCTGCCGCCTTCCCGGTGCAGTTTTTTGGAGATTTTTGCCAGGGAGGACTTCTTCCCCGTGCGAACAATCTCGATGGACTCCAGCTCCTCGTTGCCGTTCTGAATGGCATTAAGCCGGGCGATGGCCTTTTCCGTCTGCCTTCCGGTAAAACCGAGCTTCTTCATGGTCTTTGACAGGAACCTGATATTATTCATCTTTTTTGTGCTGTCACTTCCCTTTTCCTCCGGCTCGATTTTTGTCGTCTGCTCGACGGACCGGAGCTCGTTCTGGAACAGATTCGTTTCGTAGGAGGTGGTAGTGTCGCACCGGTAGCTGACTCCCGCATTCACCGTCAGAAGCTCGTTGGAATCATCCCCCAGCTTAAATCCCAGATCAAACCGGAAATTCGGAGTATCCAGCCTGTTGACCAGCCCTTCCAGGGAGGTTACCAGCTCGGAAATCTTCTCCTTGAACTCCAGTGCCTGACTGACACCGGGAATCTTTCTGCCCAGATATTCCAGGAAGCCGTCAAAGTCACTCACCGCATTGTCGGTTACGTTCGTCTTCGCGAAATTCACCGCGCTTTCTGCCACAAAACGGCCGGGATCATGCTGATACTTTTCAACATCATCCATCCACCTCCAGTTATTCTTGTCAACCGGCAGGTATTTTCTGGCAGAAAAACGATCCACAATCATGCTTGAGAAAAACTGATCATTGAGAGCCTTCTTATGATTGGTAAAAAGATGAACAATCTTGTCCACCGAGCCAATCTTCTTGCTGTCATCATTGTATTTCAGGAGCTCCGGATCTATCTCGTCCCGGGATTTCTCTCCCAGATTCCTGACATCCCTGACGTCATCTTCGCCTTCTTCACCTTCCTCTTCTCCCATCTTGTCGGGATTGGCACCGCCCAGAAGCTGGTTTTTGAGAGAAAAGCTCGCTTCGACGCCTAAAGATGCGGTAATGGAGACGTTTTTACTGAACCTGTGTGAAGATGTGGCCACTTCATGCGACCACTCTTTGGAATACCCGAATTCCGCACTGGCACTGAACTGCAAGGGATCATACATGCTGGAATCATCTTCGCCCTGAAGCATCTGTGCGGTACCCTTGATGCCGCCTTCCAGGGAGGCGTCAAAATCAAAATTTTTGACGGTCTCCCTGCGAATCTCCCGGGACTTCTGAAAATCCGTCTGCTTAAGATCGCTGGCCATGATTTTTGAAAGGAATTGCACTGCATCATCTTCACCGAGAGTCACGGAATAGCCCCGCTGATAATTCCCGCCGAATTCCAGCTTTGCGGCCAGAGTAGGGTCCGTTATGGTACCGAGGTTCCCTCCGATTCCCAGACTGGCCCCGAGAGAAGCGGACATCCGGAAAGTGTATTCCCGGTCAGATGATCGCTCGACTTCAAGGTTTGAGCCGGCTCCCAGAGTGATTCCGGCGGAGGCCCCCACCTGAAGATTCCCCACCTTGAAATTCTTTCCGGCCTCAACGGAAACCTTGTTATCCTTGGTATGGATAAGTGTCTGTCCCTCCTCCAGACTGGTCAGCACCTTGCCGGAAATTGCCTCGTATACCTTCGCATCTCCGGAAGATCCGGTAAACCAGGATTTCACGGTTTTAAATCCGGAAGCAATGGAGGAAATGACCTTTGTTGATCTGAGTGCTCTTCCGAAGCTTCTCACCGCCCTTTTGGCGTATTTGGACTTGCTGGTGGTGTCATTACTGTACAGATCCGAAGACGTGAGCTGCCTTATCATTTTCTCCAGCACCACATCATCAACGGCCAGCTCCGTCTTCAGATAGCTCACGGCCTCCCTGATAACGGCATCCCGGCCCTTTCCGGCAATGTCGGGGTTTTTGGAAAATTCAAACTTGAAATCAGCATAGGTCCGGAAGTTATTTCCGTAGGCCACCCGGCGCAGCGCCTTCTCCGCCAGCAGGGAAACAAACTCGTTCTTCATAAGCTCGCTGACTGCGGCGTCGGAGCTCCGGCTCCCGGCACGGAAGGAGCTCATCATCCCGGAAATATCGCCGGCCACCTCCGCGGAGGTGCTGACAAGAGAGTTTCTCAGTTTGCTTACCGTGTTACCGGAGGAAAACATGGCATTGAATTTCCGGGTGATAAATGCCTCATGATTCTGGATTTCAGCCCCTCCGAACTCCTGCTCGAAATACGGACTCAGGTAAACCAGGGCGCTGGTGATGTTGTGGGTGCCGTCCCGGGCCAGACATTTTGAGATTTCACCCTGAAGACGCCTGAGAACGGCATGCACGTCGGCGTTTCCGGCCTTCAGTGCCGCTCTGGCACCGTCTATCGCATTCTGAATTCTGGCTCTGAGCTTTTCTCCTTCGGCCTTGTTGCTGACAAAAATATTGTTCTCCGGGGCAAACATGTCAGCAGTCAGCGTGAGCTTATTAAGCGCCTCCTTCCGATCCCGGTCGGTAAACTTCGCGTCATTGAGACAAAAATCCACCAGGGCATCCCCGCTGAGGGAGTTCCTGTCAATCACCTCAAACGATGCCAGGAGCGGATCCCCGCCATTGACGCGCGCCTGAGGCACGCTCTGCACAATATTCACAAGATCGGAAACAAATCTCCTGTTCAGTCTGACATTTATCAGCGCCTGTTCGGACACGATTCCCGCACCGGGGTTTTCGGAAGCAAGTTTCGTCAGCTTGGCATAGGTCAGGAAGGCCAGCTTGAAATCCGAGGTTTCCCGGAGATTCTCAGGGACATTTCTGAGAGCGGCGGCAATATTGTTAAGCTTGCGGGTATCCCGGAAATCTTCAGCGGCAAGACCGAAACAGGTATGTCCTGCGGGAATGATATCAATAACCGTTCTGGCGCAGAGATGCTCCACGGAAGCCGCCAGGAATCCCAGCCCGGCGCTGCCCCGCATCTTTGCCACCTCCTGAAGCAGCTCCTCGGTGCCGGTGACATTTTTGATTTCCGCCCCTACCTTCGAGGAGGAGGTCCGGCTGAATTTAACAAGCTCGTCCAGATGGAGATTATTTATAAGAGTCTGATTCTCTCTCAGAGCAGTCTCGTTGTGATTCCTGATGCCGTCGAGAGTCAGTTTGTTTGAAGCGATAAAAAGTTCCGTAAACTTCCGGGTATTGTTTTCAAAAAACGTCATGAGCTCCCGGGAGGTATTGCAGCGTCTGAATGACGCATAGAACTCGTTAAATTCCTGGGGATCAATGGCCGTCCTGAGCTCCCGAAGCACCGCCTCGTCCCCCCGAGCCTCAGCCTTTTTGGTGTTGTAGAAATCGATGATGCCTTTAAAGAATTCCTTCATTCTGGGACCGAGAGTTTCCGTGAATCTTTCCGTCAGGTGCACCGCGGGAATCTTGCCGCAGCTCTCGATAAAGTCGCTGTGGCTCATCATGATATTGAAGCACTTCAGAAAAGTGGTCATCTCGGTATTTCTGATATTAACCGTCGTGGGATCAAAACCGTCATATCTGGCAATGTCAATTTTTCCGTCCGTGTCGGTATCGGATATATTCATGGCTGCCTGAAACCGGACATTCTCCTTAAACGGCAGCCGGAATCCGTTCGTTTCGTCCTGAGCCGACGGATGATCGGAAAGAAACTGGTGATAGGCCGCCCTGATGATAATATTTTCAACGGTTTTAAGATCCTGCTCGCAGTGATTGTCCTTAAGGGTCTTCATAAGGCCGGGGCCCGGATTGCAGACCCGCCGGTAGGCTTTCCCCAGATCTCTCATGCTGATATTGAGCGGCGAACGGTTTTGGTCATTGCCGTTAACGACATAGTTGATGCAGGAAAGCGCATCCTTCGTGAGCTCGTACCGGATCGGCAGGTTTTGCATGATAACCCGGGCCGATTCCGGAAGATCCTCCTGAGAAATCCCCGCCAGAAGGGAGCTTAACATGGTACTGTCAAAATCGCTGTTCGGACTGTGAATAAACTGCGCCAGAGAATTAATGCTCTGTCTTACGGTGTCATCGGAAGGATTTTCCCCTCTGAGAGCCAGAAGAGCATCCACGGCTTCGGAATTCTCAAGAAACTTTACCAGGAGTTTCGGCGCATAGTCAAAGGTTTTAAGGACGTGGGCAAAAAGCTCCGTATCCCCGGCCAGTCTTTCCAGTGCGGCCCCCCGTTCCCCGCCCATGGCGTCATAAACATGCTTAAGACGGGCAACCTCGGCAGAAATCCGCTCCTCGTAAGAATGCCCGGCTCCGGCATAAAGCTTTTCGGAATCAGTTTCGGTAAGAAATCCCTCCGCATCCTCCTTTATGAGATTCAGCTCCTTTATGCGCTCCAGTATGTCGGCGGTGAAATTCCGGATATCCTTCTTAATTTCCGAATTCCGGGTCCAGTCCCGGGTAATTCGATGCCTTAAACCGCTTTTTCTGGCTTCGATTTCGTTGCTGCCCAGGTCCAGGTCCTGAAGCTCTTTCCGGTATTTTTCAAGATTTGCTGCCGAAAAATCCTTCATAAAGAAGCTGCTTAAGGGGTTATTGCTGATGGCCTCACGGACCCCGAGCTCACCGGAGGTTACCTTCCTGGCAAGCTCTCCGACATCAATTCTGGGCAGCGTTACCACCTTTTCCAGATCGGTCTGGCATTTTTTCAGAAGGCACCCCATTCCGAGAATGTTTTCCGGACTGTTAAAGCTTACCGGGACGTGAGACTTCAGTGCTTTTGAAAGACTGAGCGACGCTGTATAACGGTTTTCGACCATGGCTGAAAAGCGGTTACGGATATCATCCAGGAGAGACAGGGCCTCGTTTTTCCGGGGACCGTTTTCGGAATTTACCAGAGCCTTTACTCTGTCAACTGTGGCCGCAAGCCCGGCAATCACCTCATTCCTTTCGGCAGTCCGGTAGTCCCCTTTAATAATCCTGGCAAGAGCCTCTTCAATTTCCGTTTTCAGTGGAGAAACCTGATTGGGTTGCCCCCCGAAACAGCAGGCTCCCACCAGCTTTTTAACCATGTCCAGCATAAAGTTATCCAGAGCCACCGCCTCCCGGGCATCCCTGAAAAGTGTTTTGTACTGTCCGGACTCAGTTTTCACGGTTTCCGAGTGATCAAGAAGAAGACGGGTCAGATCTCCCAAAGTCATGTTCGCATGTCCGGACACTGCTCTGTCCACCTGACTTTCAATGGCGGCAAACTTTCTGCTCATGGTCAGGGAGGCTACCGAGTGTTCGCTTCTCTGAATCTCTCCGTTCCGCATGAATACGTCGAAGCCCATTCTGAGTGCTTCGGCATCCTGATTTCCGGCATTGCCGACACCGCCGGCATTATTGCCGCCGGCCGGAACATTGACAGGAATCTGATTCCCGACATCGCCGGCTCCGATATTGTGATTTACATTGTTTACTCCGGTCATTTCTTACCCCCTGAGATCCGCTGAAAAACTGTTTCCGTCCGCCGGAACGGCGCACATTGTCGAGACGTCCGGGCCTCTTCGGGATTTCTGATCCGTATCGTCGGTTCCTGGTGTCTGCCACTAATCAGCCATGACGTATGATAATCATAGAACGAATTACCCCATTACCCGTTACAGCTTTTGAAAAAAATTCTCTCCGATATACGGCACATATCACATCAAGATGATTGTTGTCCTGAATACAGAAAACATTCCGGCCCGGAACGGCAAAACAAAAAAACAAAGGTATTCGGAAAACGGAAAAGTCGAAGAAAACAGGGAACAGGAAACATGAAACGGGAGACGTGAAATGAGATAGGAACGAGGGAACATCGGACGGGGTGAATGCCCCGATGATGCAGCCGGGTTCAGGAAGGGAATACCGATTTCCGGCTCCCGAATATATGGACATACCTCCCCAGATTGACGAAATCGGGATTCCGGCGCATTCTGAGCTCCCAGGAAAGGATTTCGTCCGCCGGGATTTCCTCAAGATGACAGCGGGCCATGTAGTCATGAAAAACCCGGACTCCGCTCATTACGGTATCCGGAAAACCCAGCCCGGTCAGAGCCTCCCGGACATCTCCGGGAATCAGGGGATTAGGCGGCGTCATTCTCATTTTGCCTTTGCGGCGCAGAGGACGCATGCCGTTTTCAAGATAACGGTAGTTACCCACCAGAAGACTCTTAAAGAGAAGAGCCGTGCGGTTATATACCAGAAGGGAGAGCCAGCCCCCGTCCCGCACCATTCCGGTGAGCGCCGGGAGGACATCAAAGGGAGCCGCCAGCCACTCCAGCACGGCATGGCAGATGACAATGTCGAATTTTCTGCCGGGAAACAGCTCCGGAAGATCCTGCACCGCGCCATTCAGAAAGGAAATGGAACCGCCCTTTTCCGAAAAGTCGTAATCCGCAGTATCCCGTCTCCCGATCTCCAGCATTTCTTCCGAAATGTCAACCACCGTTACCCGATGCCCGGCACAGGCCAGTTCCCGGGAAAACGCCCCGAAGCCGCCGCCGGCATCCAGGATGTCCAGGGACGTTCCTTCCGGGATATTCCGGAGAATTTCCCGAAAATCCTGCCGGAGCACCTCAAGGCGTATCAGGCCCTTGTCGGAACCGTAAATACGCTCCCGGAACTCCCTGGCGCGATCGTCAAAGGACTGATCCCCGCATTCTTTGGAATTCATTATCGCCGGTCCCGTTATTTGGGAGTGCCGCATTCCTGCTCGAAAATCTTTTTGAGGTCATGAAGATCCCGCCCCTTGAGAAGAGCCAGGGGCTTAACGCATTTCTGCTGCTTTTCGCACCAGCTGAACCCCTGCCCGCAGCGGTTGTTCGGGGTAATCATCCGGCCCTCCGGAAGTGCGTCCCTGCTGATCTCGGGCTTTGCCGGCGGATCCTCCTCGTTACCGAAGCATCCCGCAAGAAGCCCCGCCAGCAATATCGCCGCTGCCGCATAAATTTTTCTTTTCATTCCGTATCTCGCTGATTTACTGTTCTTCCGGCGACGCGCCCCACCTGCATACAATCAGTCAATGACGACACCGGACGGCGCAATCCTCAAACATCTGACTGCGCCATGATTTGTGGTCCCTATTCTAACATTAGACACGGTTTTCGGGCTACAGTTCGGTTTATGTCATATTCCGGGCAAATTCATTCCGTATCAAAAAATTTCGTCCCGGATGATCTGAAATCTCCGGTACTGCGGTATATTGCGTATATTCTCTGTTGCTCCCGACGGCCCCCGTTTTTCCCGCGAAAATCGCCGGTTCGGCCCCGGGAATCTGTTCTGCCGGAAAGGCCTGTCACAGTATGAATATCGCCGAACTGAAAAAGCTTGCCGCAAGTCCTCTTTCCCTGGAGGCGCGGGTACTATACGCCATCGGAATAAAGCCCCAGAGCCTGAACGGCCGGATTGTCCTTGACTACAACAGACTGACCCCGGCTCTCACCGTTTCCGGTACCGGAGAACGGGGTACCGTCCGGGAATATGTCCCCATGACCGGAGATCTCAACCTCTTTGTCTGCGAGCTCGTGAATGCGGGGCTGATCCGCCCGGCTCCGGGAGCACGGCAGCAGTTTGAAAACTGGTGGGACGGCGTCCCCATGATCCTGCCGCTCCATCAGCAGTCCTTCGTCACGGATCGGCGCACCTACCGGATGAATGACGGCTGGCATCCCGACAGTACCTTTCCGGATACCGCGAGACTGGCCGGACTCTCAGACAGCAGCTATACTCCGGGACAGCTGGCGGAATTTACCTCCTACTGGGCGGGCCGGGACGATCTTCTGGACAGCCACCGCTGGAATCTGCGCTTCATATCCTTCCTCAAAAAGGTTCACAACAAATAGCATTTCCGGGGGAGCGCAAAAATTCGCCGCCATTTATGCTCCATTCCCCTGCCTTTTGCATCACCGGCGGCGGTTTTTGATATAATTTCGATATTGATACGGCATGTCAGGTTTTATATGCGCGATAATATTTTTGCAACCAAGCAGGAGCGGGTGGGGGATTTTGTCTTCGACGAAACCGTGGCCAGCGTTTTCCCCGACATGATCAGAAGATCCGTTCCCGGCTACCCCAGCATCGTCAGTGCCGTGGGGATGCTGACCGGAAGATACGCCCGGGAAAACACCTGTCTTTATGATCTCGGCTCCAGTCTCGGGGCCTGTGCCATGGAGCTGGCCGGAAACGCCCCGAAAAACACCCGGGTTATCGGCATTGACTGCTCCGAAGCCATGGTCAGGCGCTCCCGGGAAATCATTTCCTCCTACAGATACCGGGTACCGGTGGAAATTATTCAGGATGACATCGTCTCCTGCAGCCTGGAACCGGCCTCGGTGGTGGTCATGAACTTTGTGCTGCAGTTTGTATCCCCGGAAAAGCGGCAGCCCCTTCTTGAAAAAATTGCCCGGGCCCTGGTTCCCGGCGGGGTTCTCGTGCTCAGCGAAAAGTTCTCCTTCGGGGATCCCCGCATCATGGAAGCGCTGACTGATCTGCACCTTGATTTCAAAAAGGCCAACGGCTACTCGGACCTGGAAATCAGCCAGAAACGCGCCTCCCTGGAAAACGTCATGATCACCGAAACTCCCGAAAAAAGGCTCCGGGATCTCCGGGAAGCCGGTTTCGGTCATGCCGGGCTCTGGTACCAGTGCTTCAATTTCGGCTCCATCCTTGCCGTAAAGGACTGAACATGAACTGCTTTGCTCCCTGGGATAACTTTCTGGCGCTGATCGCCACGGATGAAAAACTGGCCCCCTGGCTGCGGGTGCTTCCCGCCCAAATTGAATCATTTATGGAATCAGGCGAAGGTAAAATATATCAGAATCTTACCCGAAGACTCAGACGCTTCAACGGCAAAAAGGCCGTGAAGCCGGATCTTAACTCCCGGACAGTCTCCTTTCAGGGCCCCGAAGACGTCTCGGAAGGTGAACGGGACGGCATCCGGAAGCTCCTTCAGGAATTCATGCCCTGGCGAAAGGGCCCCTACGAAATCTTCGGAGTTCAGGTTCCCACGGAATGGGAAAGCTGGATGAAGTGGGAAAGGCTGCTGCCTCATATCTCACCGCTCCGGGATCGGCTGGTGCTGGACGTGGGCACCGGAAACGGCTACCATATGTGGCGGATGC
The DNA here is from genome assembly GCA_902776415.1 of uncultured Ruminobacter sp. Classification (GTDB taxonomy): domain Bacteria; phylum Pseudomonadota; class Gammaproteobacteria; order Enterobacterales; family Succinivibrionaceae; genus Succinimonas. Next base: position 14,672 of record CACYPY010000002.1, on the reverse strand, counting down.
TGGGGGCCGGAGCCCGCAGCGTTATCGGCATTGATCCCTCCGGGATCTTTCTCGCCCAGTTCGCCGTATTCAAGAATCTGCTTCCGGATTCCGATCTCCGCAACAGGATTCACCTGCTCCCTCTCATCACCGAGGATCTGCCACCGCTGGAGGCCTTTGACACCGTCTTCTCCATGGGCGTGCTGGATCACCGGAGAAGTCCGGCGGATCACCTCATACAGCTCCTGAATCTCCTGAAGCCCGGGGGCGAGCTGGTTCTGGAAACCCTGGTGACGGAGGGGGACTCTCATACGGTTCTTCTTCCCCGGGACACCTATGCCAAGATGCCCAACGTCTGGTTTATTCCGGCCCCGGATTACCTTGAGGTACTGCTCAAAAGAGCCGGTTTCGCCTCCGCTGTCATGGTCAGCCTGGAAAAAACCACTCCCCGGGAGCAGCACAGAACCGATCTTATGAAATTCGAATCTCTGGAGGATTTTCTGGATCCCCGGGATCCGTCCAGAACTGTCGAGGGCTATCCGGCCCCGACCAGAGCTATTTTTATTGCCAGAAAAGGTAATTAGTATGAAGTTTAAACTATCTCTGCTGAAGTCAGTAATCGCATGCATCATCCCGCTGGCGCTTTTTGCAGTTTCGGGCTGCCAGAGCACCAGAGCCCCGGGGACATCCGGAAACGACGCCGACCTGAAAACCGCCGTGGACGAAAACGCCAGACTTTTATCCGAACTGTCCCGGGCCCGGGAGGAGGATTCCAGAAACATGAACGAGCTTAAAACCGCCATGCAGGAAAACGCCGAAAAATCCGCCAGAACCCTGGAGGTGTGCACCGCAGTCTCCAAAAAACTGGAGCAGGAAAACCAGAGTCTCCGCCAGGAAATCAACACGCTTTCCGGAGAGGTACGGCAGAACCGGAGCCATGCTCCCAGGTCCGGCACCGGGGACACGGCAAAGGTCAGCGGCGATGCCACCCGTCTTGACAACGGCAAGATGATCTTCGGGAATCAGGAGTGGGTCTACATCGCCGAAGCCGACGCCTCCTTTGCCGGACGCATCGACACCGGTGCCAGTGTTTCCTCGATCAATGCCACCAATATCGAAAAAATCGAACGGGACGGCAAGGTCTGGTATAAATTCGACATTCCCCTTGACGACGGCAGCGTCATTCACCTCTCCGCGCCCCGGGTCCGAACCGCCGTCATCATTCAGGCCTCATCGGACACCCCGGAGGAACGTCCGGTGGTGAAACTTACCGTAAAAATCGGATCCTACACCGGCGTCAACGAGTTCAGCCTTAAAAACCGCGACAAGATGCAGTTCCCGCTTCTGGTAGGCCGGGAATTTATTCAGGATATCGCCGTGGTGGACGTCTCCCGGGAAAACGTGCAGAAGAAAATAGACAGCGGAGTGTCGGTGGAGGCCTACAAGGATGCCGGGCCCAAAAACCGGCAGAAGAAATCCTCCGGCAAAGACAATAAGAAGCCCGAGTCCGCTCCGGAAAAGCAGGCCCAGATTCTGGCCCATCCCAAGGATGATACCGAGGACGGGGACGCTCCGGATTCCGGAAGCAACAAAAAATAGCTTCGGGACTGCGTTCTCCTGCCAAAGCTCCGGAACGCGGTCTTTCCGCATGATTTTCAACATGAATAAAGAGGCAGTATTTAGTATATGATTAGCCGCGGAGTTTATTACATCGTAGTGGCCCTGCTCTTCATAATGGGCATTTCACTCATGATTTACGAGCATGTTACCTTCGATGTGCCATGGTTCCCTTCCTCCAAAAACATCGCCTGGGATATCGAAGCCAAAATCAGCTTCAATACTCCCTACGAGGATGCCGTGCCGGTAAAGGTATCGCTGGCAATCCCCGAAAGCCAGCCCGGCTTCAAGATCGTTTCCGAAAACACCGCCAGCCCGAACTATGGCCTTTATTTCAACGATCATGCCGGACACACCAGGGCGGAATGGTCCAACAGGGCCGTTACCGGACACCAGATCCTGTACTACCGCATCGGCATTCTGGCAGACAACTCCACCAAAAACAACATGGTCACTGTTCCAAAAGTCGCCAAGGTGGTACTGGAGGAGCCCTATCTCACGGCCATAAACCAGATCGGAAACGCCGCCTGGAGCAGAAGTTCCGACCCCATGTCCTTCACCCAGGCGGTCTTTCAGGAAATCCGGACCCAGGAGGAAAACGCCAGGCTGCTGCTTACCAAATTCACCAGGCAGGATCTGATTGTAAAGATCCTGAACCTGCATGACATCCCGGCCCGGATCATCCGGGTGGTAAAACTGGAGGACGGCCGCCGGAATCAGCACCTTATCCCCTACATCGCGATTTTCGATCCCGACAACTCCTACCGCATCATCGATCCGGAATCCGAAAAGGAACCTAAGAAGGGAGCCTACTTTATCTGGGAATCCAATGCCCATTCCCTTCTGGAGATCTCAGGCGGCGAGGATTCGCAGGTGGTATTCTCCATCATCCGGAACAATGTCAGCGAAAAGAAGGCCTTTGCCATGAGGCAGAACAGCCGGGATGCGGTCAGCCAGGACAAATTCGACCTGTCGGTGAATGCCCTGCCGCTGGAAGAACAGGCAGTGTTTAAAAACATTCTCCTCCTGCCCATCGGAGTGTTCATCGTCGTGTTCCTGAGAATCATCGTGGGCATCAAGACCTCCGGAACCTTTATGCCGGTGCTGATCGCCACCGCCTTCCTGCAGACCAATCTCACCGTGGGGCTTATCGGATTCCTGACCATCGTCGGCATCGGTCTTGTCATCAGATCCTGGCTGTCCTACCTGAACCTCCTTCTGGTGGCCCGAATATCCACGGTCATTATTACCGTTATCGCCATTATCGGCACCCTGAGCTTCATCACCTACAAGGTGGGACTCACGGACGGCATCAAAATCACCTTCTTCCCGATGATCATTCTGTCCTGGACTATCGAAAGAATGTCCGTGCTCTGGGAAGAGGAAGGATACAAGGAGGTTCTCATCCAGGGCGGCGGCTCCATGTTCGTGGCGGTAATGGCCTATCTTGCCATGTCCAACCCGAATATCCAGCACCTCTCCTTCAACTTCCTGGGACTCATGCTGGTAATTCTCTCCGGAGTGCTCATCATGGGTAACTACACCGGCTACCGCCTCACCGAGCTCAAGCGCTTCCGCCCGCTGGCCGAGGAAATCGCCCATCCGGTAAAGGAGGGAGAACTGGAGGCCGACCGGCTTAAAAGAGAAACCAAAGCGGTGAAAAAGGAGGCCTCATGAACCTTTGGCCTTTTAAAAAATACTGCTCCCCGTTCAGGCTGAGCCGGCTGGGCATCATGGGAATGAACCAGCGCAATGTGAACTTTATCGGGAGATACAACCGGAGGGAGCTCTATCCCCTGGTGGACAACAAGCTCCTCACCAAGGAGATGGCCATGAAGAACCACGTCTCCACCACGGCGCTTATCGGCTCCATCAAGCATCAGTATGACGTAAAGAACTTCCCGGAAATCGTGAAGGGCCGGAGCGGCTTCTGCATCAAGCCCACCCACGGCTCGGGCGGCAAGGGAATTCTGGTAATCGTCAGATCCGAAAACGGCGTCTACTACAAGCCCAACGGCCAGGGGCTCTCCGCCCTGGACGTGGAACGTCATATCACCAATATTCTGGCCGGACTGTTTTCTCTGGGCGGCAAGCAGGATTTCGCCCTCATCGAGGATCTCATAAACTTCGACGACGTTTTTAAGGACTACAGCTATGAGGGGGTGCCCGACATCCGGGTAATTGTCTTCTGCGGCTATCCCGTGATGTGCATGATGCGGCTTTCCACCGCCGCCTCCGACGGCAAGGCCAACCTGCATCAGGGTGCCGTGGGCGTGGGCATCTGCGTTCGCTCCGGCAAGGCAATCCGGGCGGTTCAGAAAAACGAGCCCGTGCACCTTCACCCCGATACCGGAGCCGACCTCTACAAGCTCCGGGTGCCCCTCTGGCAGCAGGTGCTCAATCTGGCCTCCAGCTGCTATGACATGTCGGGACTGGGATATATCGGCACCGACATTGTGCTGGACAGGATCCGGGGCCCGCTCCTCCTGGAGCTTAACGCCCGTCCGGGACTGGCCATTCAGACAGCAAATTCCGCCGGTCTCCTGCCGAGGCTGCGCTTTATTCAGGCCTATATCAAAAAACACGGCAGTCTTCCCGCAGAGGAACGGGTAAAGGTGTCCCAGGAGCACTTCGGAGTGCTGGAAAACGACTGACGGCTCACAGCAAACGCCAGGGAATCTCAAATAAACAGCCATGCCCCGAAAAAGCCGGTTTTACCGGAATTCCGGTTTGAGGAGACCGGAACCGGCTCTGCTCCATAAATATGATCCCCGGAGCGGCTGTGTTCATGGTCAGAACCCGGCATTTTGAGACAGTATTTTTACACCGTGTTTTGGGACCTGCCTGCAAACTTAAAATCTCAATGCCGGAGTTATATATTTATGGGCGCAATATTAAATCCAGGAAATGACAACAGTTTCTCAGGCCTGGTTAATGCAAAAAAAATAACAAAATTTTGTTGATAAGACTGATTTTATTGATGAAATAAATAAAAGGATAGAAGACAGTGATAAATTTCTGGCCTTCACGCGTCCCCGGCGGTTCGGGAAAAGCGTTACGGCCGATATGCTGGTATCCTACTATTCCAAAGGCTGTGACAGCAGCGGGCTTTTCAGGGGCCTTAAAATTTCAGAAAAAGAAAGCTATCCGGAACATCTTAACAAATACAATGTGATTTACTGGGATATGAACTCAATCCTGGGCGGATACCGTGATTATCTGACTGACCATAAGAATTCCGCTTCCGGCGTGGCTGAAGACATTGTGGATTTTTTAAAGTACCAGACCATCAGGGAACTGTGCGAAGTTGCATCCTTTAAAACACTCCTGGAAAATGACAGGGTGTCATGTCTGAGTCTCTACACTGCTTTTAAGACTCTGTACAGGAACGGCATCCGGTTCGTTCTGATCATGGATGAGTGGGATCTGGTCTATCGGGAATTCAGGGATGATACGGCTCTTCTGAAGAAATTCATAGATCTGCTAAGAGATCTTTTCAAATCGGCTGACGGCCAGAAATGCTTTTATTTTGCCTACCTTACCGGAATTCTTCCCATAATAAAGGATAATTCGGAATCATCGCTGAATACCTTCGATGAATGCACCATGCTGAATCCGGAGCCTCTGGAAAGGTTTTTCGGGTTCACAGAGGAGGATGTTCAGGAAATAGTCAGACTTCCCTTTTGCCGTCTCGACGCTGCCGAACTCCGGGAATGGTATGAGGGGTATAAGCTTAACGGGGTCGATATCTACAATCCTAATTCCGTAGTGAACGCCGTTATGAAAAACAAATGCCGGAGTTACTGGAGCGGCACCCGGTCATCCGAAGAGGTGATAAGGCTCATCAACCTTAATTTCAGAGGGATTAAGGAGGATATCCTGAAACTTCTGAACGGGGATCCGGTGTATTTCACGAGCGGCGGCTTTAAAAATGACATGACCGGCATCAGCTCGAAGGATGACGTTTTAAGCCTTCTGGCATGTCTTGGCTATATTGCCTGTACTGACCAGAAAACCGAGGCTCCGAACGGCAGAAGAAAGATTGTGAAATCTGCTTTTGTCCCCAACGAGGAAATCAGAGAAAATCTTGACGAAATTGTCGAAGCTCAGGACTGGTATGACGGACTGACGACATTGGTCAGGAGATCCCATAATCTTTATCAGGCCATTCTGGATTTGGACGGCAAACGGGCTGCCGCAATTATTCAGGAAATTCATAATTCCCATGACATATCCCTTCTTTCCTGTAACAGCGAGGAATCCCTGACCTACTGCGTGATGTCCGGCCTCAGCCTGGCCACCGTTAAAAGGTATAAGGCCAGACGCGAGGAACAGTCCGGGAAGGGTCGCCTGGATCTGGTTTACGAGCCCTTGCAGGATCCCTCGGGAGCCGTGATTCTCATCGAATTCAAATACGGGGTTTCGGCGGAGGAGGCCATAAAGCAGATTAAGGGGCAGGAGTATTACCGGGAATACCTTGACAGCAGAAGAAGCATGATCATTGCGGGGATTAACTACAATCCCAAAACCAAGAAGCACGAGTGTCTGATTGTTGAGAAAATGACATTTGAAAAGGTATAACGGTTCCTGAGTAAACGTAAGCAGGATCCGGAACTCTCCCGGTTTTAGCCCAAAGACTCTTTCCCGTGATGCGAGGAGATATCTGCCGGGGAGTCGGAGGGAGAATCCGAGGTGGAATCAGCTTCAGAAGGAGAACCGCCCGCCTCTGCACGGTCAATAACATCCCGGATATCCTGAACGGCACTTAAAAAGCCCGGGGGCAGAAAGTGCCTGTTGTCGCAGGACCATTCCGAACCGTCCTCCCGCCGGAGTACAAAGTAACGGTTTTCCCGATCCAGGATTTTAAAGGGAATCCGGGGAGAATATCTGAGAAGCCATGAGATCCTGCTGTCACAGATCTCCTGAATTCGCATGAGGCAGCCGGAAGCCGGAGGGAGTCTCGTAACCGCAAGATCCGGGGGCTCCCGGGGCATCCGGAATTCCTCCCGGGAAATAATCTCCGTCCCGTCCGGGTTTTCAGATACCGTCAGCGTGCCGTGTCTTCCGGTCATGCCGCCGCCCCAGGATTCACGGTAAAAGATCAGCCTGGGCTTTCTGAAAATGCGGAAAAAACGGAGAAACATTCCCATAAATAATCTCCTTTAACAGGCTTCCGGGAAAACGAAATCAGAACTTTCCGTCTTTCTGACAGTGATTCTCCTCGGAACAGATCACCTCGTCCCGAACTGCGGTACCGGACTTTATTCCATCGTCCACCAGGGCTCTGACCTCCTTCATGGCGCTTAAAAAGCTTCCGGGAAGAACCCGGGCAGTGCTTACCGACCAGGTTTTGCGATCCGAACACCGGAAATAATAGCTGGTATCCGGAGCATCCAGCACCCGGTATTCGGGGTAGGGAGCGTCTTCAAGACGGTAATCCACCCTCTTCCGAAAAATCTCATCGATTTTTTTGAGAAAGGAGATATCGGCTTCATAAACGCTTATGTGCTGCGGGGCGCTGTGCCATTCTCTGACATCCCGGGTGATCCGGGCTCTTTCGGGGGAGATCTTTTCAATTTCGGTTCTGTCAAAGCCGCCTCGCATGCCGCCGCCGGTAACCACCCGAAAACTGATAACCTCGCTGTCGGGAGCACAGTAGTTCTCCGGCTTTCCGATGCGTTTTTTAAGGAAACGGTAGCCCATCCGGAAAGCTGCGGCGTGAACCCCGTATACCGCATGAAAGCCCCCTTTGGCCGCAGCGGGAGCCGGCATCATCATTCCGAATGCCGCCAGAAGCGCCAGTCCCGGGATCGCCAGTCCGAATTTCCGCATTTTCATAAAAAGCTCCTCACGTTTTCGCTCTGTCCGGGAATCATCCGATAATCCCGAAATTATTCCGGATGTCGCTCTCCCCTTACTGCGTCTCTCATCTGCTCCGGAAGTTCCTGCTCCCTTTCCGGAATGTCTCCGGGCTTGACTACTGCCTGTCAAAATATTTTTTGCCGTTATCGGGCCGGAAATAGGTTCGGATATAGCCGTCCCGGGAAACTACCACAAAATCATTGCCGGCTTCCAGAAAGTAAACGTCATCCCCGTCCTTCTTCTGAATTTTATGAAGGGCTGCCGGGTTTTTTACCACCTCCCGGGCCGCGGTCTCATAATCCTTCGGGGACGAAAAGCCCATGGCCATCCCGTGCCGGCTGAAATGATCCTTGAGGAGATGCTCGTTTCTGAAGCGGAGAGACTGGGCTTTCCGGGATGTTTCTCCCGCCGTCCGGGCATTTTTTGGAACGCTGTTCGCATACTCCTCGCCGGTCAGATAATCCAGGGAAAAGTTCTTCTGGGTAACCGATGAGGTATAAAAGTTGTACCCGAGAACAACGGCTATTACCCCCACAACCAGATAAATGCGATAGAGGAGCTTCTTCATGAAATCCTGAGCCTCCGGACTCTGAATAAATATACGGACATTGCGTTCTCCCGGAATTTTTCCGAAAGTAAAAGACGGCAGAACACGAAAATTCTAGCACGGGGCTGAAGAAACCTGCACAAACGATTCGGAAGGGGACAGAAAACCTGAGACCGCAGTCGCATTGAAAAAACACGGACACGCAGTATCCGGACAGCGGAACCATTTTTCATCAGAAACAGATCAAAAAATCATCAGCATTGTGTAACACCGCCGTCCCGAAATCGTTATTCTGAACAGAGAATCTCCAGCACAAATGCCGACTGATTTTTCAGTAAAACTGTTTGGTCCCCGTAACAGAAGGAATACAGAAATGTACAACACAGATATCAAAATCGGTGATATAGGATCCCTTGATGCCAGCGACATTGCCGTAAAAATGACCGATGCAAAGCTGGACAGAGAAGGACAGAACCCTCTGTTTTTCAAAACCGGACGCATCATTATCGGCAAAAAGACCTATGACGTGGTAATGAGTTCTGATTCCAGCAAGGTTTCAGTATCCAGAAAGTTCGGTTTCTTCGGCACTCTTTTCGGAAAAAACACCCACACCAAAACCGCCGCGAGTCTGGAAACCAAAATCGCAGAACTGGTAAAATCCAAGGAATACTCCATTCTCCGGAACAATCTGTCCCGCTTCAGACAGATTATCCGGGATAATCCCGAAAAGAAGATTATCGAGATCGCTGACTACGGCTTCAAGCAAAATCGGGATCTGATTGCCAGATCCGGAATGCTCCACCGGCTTAACGACTGCCTCGCCAAAGAGGGCAGGATGATCCGCTTCAACAAAATCGACGAATACAATACCCGTTCGAATATCAGGCCGTCAACCCTGATGATGGATTCGTATTTCCAGACGATGGATAAAATCGCCAGCAAAAGTCTTGAACTGAAACCCGGCACCGGCGATCCTGATTATGTGCAGCAGGATCAGCTGGAAAAGTGGACCTCCTTTCTGGCAAGACCGGAAAATCTTAAAAAAATCAATATTCCCCTGAAAATCCACAGCCTGCTCCACCCGGAAAACAGCGGGACGGAAAAGGCAGGAAAAAACACCGGCTGGCAGGCTGCTTTCAGCAAGGACAGCAAGGCAGCTCTCAGAAGCTTCATTATCAAGAACCTTAACTACAGCTATCGTAAAAAGGCAACACCCGAGATTATCCAGAAGCTGGCCGACAAGCTTGAACAGTACGCCGAGCTGGCAGCCCTCCGCGAAAATAATCCCCGGGAATACGAAAATAAGAAGGCTGAATTCCTGTCAAGAAAGAACTGGGCAAGCAACGAGGAGTATCAGGCGTACAAAAAGGATCATTCAAAGTTCAACACCGTGGACAAGATGGGGCTTTACCAGATGTTTCAGAATGTCATGATTTATGCCACCTTCAGACAGACCAGCAAGCTCGGCATCTCCTTCTTCAAGGAACAGCAGGTTCCGGTAATGTTCCAGTTTGCCGATTACAACGGCAAAACCCTCAGGGGAGAAGGCATCAAAAATATCGTTGACGACAATTTCTGGAAAGAAGGCAAATATGAGGAAAACAAGATCGGTTCCCCGATAACCCATTCCGAACTGAGGCATGCCAGAAGGATACATCTGTCAGAACAGGAGAATGGCATTAACGACAATAAGCTGATCATAAAGCTCCCGGAAGGCGCTCCGGGAAACGAAGAGATGATTCCGGTATAGCAAAAGCGTGGCCCGACCGACGGTTTTTCATTTTTCATATTTTACTTGCCAGCCCCCCCGGATTATGATTCCCGGGGCTGCCACTGATCCTGAGAGACCAGTTTCAGTTCCCGAATAATTAGGCCGTACCAAAAACTGCGGAAAACGGCCGGATAACACGTTAACTGATTATTACGGAACCTCTGAATGACTGATAGTTCTGTTCAGATACGGACAAACCGGATTTTTACGATTTTCCCTGAAAGACTTCAGATAAAGCTTCCGGAAGGAATGCCGGTACAGGTTTCATTCGGGCATTTTTTACAGAATACGGGGCAGCGAAACCATGCCTCCACCAAAACTCCGCATATTTTATACAGGTGATCTGACATGCTGAATAACAATCATGAAGAAATATTCAAAGCCCTTTCAGAAAAGCTCGGCTGCGAACTGATTTTTGACGATCAGGGAATCTGCGAGCTTACCGTCGGCGGGGAATTTATTGTTACCATTTCCGACCGAGAGGACGACGGACTCATCATTATGTCATCGGTGGTGGCTGCGGAGCTTCCGGATCCCGTGGATTATCCTCTTGTTCTGGATATTCTGGATTTCGGCATCGGTCCCTGCGTATCCGGCGGCGGAAATTCCCCGGTAATCGCCCGTGATCCCGAAACCGGAGTCCTGATTGCCTACGAGGTTCTGACCGCATCGGTACTCGGAAGTCAGGACATTACCGATCTCTTTGCCGGTTTTCTGGATTTCTGCATCGCTGCAGCCGCAAAAATCTCCGGGGCCGAAGAGGAGCAAATCACGAAAGAAAATGACGTCGTCCCTGATGAAACCGAATCCGGCACTGAAGGCTCGTCCCGGGGAATGGCATCCTTTATGGATGTCTGACCCGCTTCATTCGGACACCTGCGGTGAAGATTCTCCCTTCTCCCGGAAGCCCCGCCGGTAAAGCACCTCCGTGCCGTAGATCCGGCTCCCGTCCGGAAGCTCCCGGATCTCCGGAATGTTTACCGGAAGCGTTCCCCGGAACACCCCCTTCCCGAAAATCCGCTCCATGGCGGCAATTGCATTGCAGTTACCGTCTGTCCGTTCCCGGCCATCCGCTTCCGCGGCATCCGGAAATATCCCCATCCCCGATCCCAGGTATGAAAGCACAATGGCGTCCGCCTCCGGATATAGAGCCGCATCGTATGGAAGATTGCCGCTCAGGAGCGCAAAACGTCCGCCGCCGGCATGGGTATCGGCAATAGCCCGTGAAAGAGCCTGCCAGGAGGCGCTGCTTCTCCCGGGAATTCTGCCGTCCTTAAGAGCCGAGCAGCCGATAACGGCGTCGGCCCGGGAGAGCCGCTCCCGGAGTTCGGGAGGATAATGAAGTTCATCGCCCGTAAGATCCGGATCCAGGTAATAATCGGCAGTAATCACGGTGTCCGGATTCAGGTATCCCTCCTCCCGGAGACGTTCCGCGGCATGACTGAGCGTTGTCAGGGTCTCCCGATCCGGAGCCAGGAGGGCCACCCTGCCGACACCGGCGGAAAACGGAAGCGTCCGGGAATTGTTTTTAAGCAGTGTCACCGCCTCTCCGGCAATGCCGCAGGCTGCCTCCTGATGCTCCCGGGATCCTGCTTCGCCCGATCTGTCCCCGGGCCTTCCTTCCGGAAAAGGCGGCTTTCCGGAAAAGGGATCCCGGATATCGAATATGCCGTATTTCACCTTCAGCCTGAGCACCCGGATCACGCTCTCGTTAAGCCGTTCCTCGGAGATAATCCCCGCCGCGATTCTGTCGGAGATTCCCGCAATATAGTCGTCATAGAAGGTTGCAACCTCAGGGTTTTTGAGATCGGCCGGAAGCAGGAGCATATCTGCCCCCGCATTCAGAATCATGGCGGCAATATTGGCCTGGTACTCCGCCGAGCCCGGTTTTCCGGGCACCAGCCCGGCATTGAGCACGGCCTCCATTTCCAGAGCATCGGAAATCACCACGCCGTCATACCCAAGTTCCCCGCGGAGAATATCCGCAATCATTACCCGAGACATGGCGGCGGGATAATACCCCGTGGCAATTCCGTCCCCCAGAACCTGCGGCTCGTCCGCACCGGGACTGGCAATATGCGCGGTCATAATCATGTCAGCACCGTTCCGCACCGCCTCCCGGAAGGGAATCAGATCCGATCTCATAAGCTCCGTACGGGTTTTGTACGACAGGGGTAGGCCCCGATGACTGTCGGTAACGGTGTCGCCGTGTCCGGGATAATGCTTGAAGGCCGGGATCACTCCGCCTGCGGAAACGCCCCGGGCGTAGGCGATTCCCAGACCGGCAACAACTCCGGGGTCGTCTGAAAACGACCTGACGCCGATTACCGGATTCGCGGGGTTCATATTCACATCGATAACCGGAGCCAGATTCACGTTAAAACCCAGCGCGGAAAGTTCCTCTCCGATAATCCTCCCGGTAAGTTCCGCATTTGCCGCCGCGGCAGAGGTGGCGCCGATGGCCATGCTGCCGGTCATTCTGGTACCGTGGCGGAGCCGCGTCACCGGTCCGCCCTCCTGATCCAGCAGCGTAAAATACGGAATATGCACGGCGGATCCGGCTCTTTCCCGGCCCATTTTCTGAAGATCCTTAAGAAGCCCGGCGGCATGCTCATTGTCCTTCAGATTGGCGGCATAAAAAATGAGTCCGCCGTAGCCATGCCTGCCAAGAATCTCCCGGAGCCCGGGAACAGCATCCAGATCGGTAACCGGACTGCCCTTCCAGGTTCTGGCTGCCGGAATAATCAGCTGCGAAATTCTTTCGTCCCGGGACATCACCTTAACCAGATCCGAAATCCGCTGTTCGGTTTTCCGATCCAGCAGGTAACTGACTCCCGTCCCGCCGGTTCCGGAAATGCCGGGAGCCTTCTGCTCCGGTCCGCCCGCATACGGCAGGAGCAGAAAAGCCGCTGCCAGGAAAAACTTAAGGTATCCCATTTCCTTTCCCCGGTTGTCATGATCGGAAATGGCGGCAGAAAGCCGGCCGATTCCCCGCATGATTATAGGAAATCCGCGGCTTCCGGACATCATTCAGCCTTCCGGGATTTGATTTCCGGCCGGATTTTGCCGAAAGAATGCGTCCTGACATAAAAAAACTGCGGAGGGATCCTTCAGAAATCCGTCCGCAGTCTTTCGGGAAGGTCAGAACCGGAAAATGCTACTTCGCAGCCAAAGCTTCCTTCTGCCTTTTCATCTTGAGGTTGTTAAAGTAGTCTCTGGTATCACTCCAGATAACCTTTCTCAGCATGATAAGCGCAATCAGGTTCGGGAAGGCCATAAGACCGTTGGCAATATCCGAAAGCGTCCATACCGTATTTATGGCCGTCTTCTGGGTGGCATCCCCCATATCCACAAAGAGCACAATGAGAATATAGGAGGCCACAAACAAGATATAGATAATCTTAAAGGGAGTAATGGCCCTGGCTCCGAAAAGATAAATCACGCACCTTGAGGCATAGAAGTTCCAGCCGATAATGGTGGTCATGGCAAAAAGAAGCAGACTGATATTGATAATGTAAAGTCCGGCACTGGCCCCCAGGGCCTGGGAAAACGCCAGGGTGGTCATGGCCACGCCGGTTACCTCGGAGGACCAGGCACCGGTAAGCACCAGGGTAAGACCGGTGAGCATGCAGATAATCATGGTATCCAGGAAGGTTCCGGTCATGGAAATCAGCCCCTGCTCCACGGAGGAATCGGTCTTGGCCGATGCTGCGGCTATCGGGGCGGAACCAAGGCCGGCCTCGTTGGAGAAGATGCCTCTGGCCACACCCTTCTGGATTGCCATAAGCACGGTGGCTCCTGCAAAGCCGCCCACTGCGGAGGTAGTGGTGAAGGCCGACTTCACAATCAGCATTATGGCGTCAGGAACCGCAGTGATATTGAGACAAACCACCACCAGACAGCAGATTATATAAACCATGGCCATCACCGGCACCACGGTTCGGGAGGTATTGGCGATGTATTTCAGACCGCCGTAAATTATCCAGCCCACAATCAGAGTTACGGCGATAGCGCTATAGAGTCTTTCCACCCCCAGCTGAGCCCCGGCTTCCACGATGGAATTAATCTGGGCGTAGGTTCCGATGCCCAGACACCCGGCCATAATGCCGAATATCGCAAACAGGAAGGCCAGCACTGCAGCCAGTCTGGGATATTTCTTTCCGATACCGTTCCGGATATAGAACATGGGGCCGCCGACGTATTTGCCGCGGGAATCGGTTTCCCGGAAATGCACCGCCAAAAGACATTCGGAATATTTGGTGGCCATTCCGAAAAAGGCGGCCACAAACATCCAGAACAATGCTCCCGGACCGCCGATGCTGACAGCTGTGGCCACCCCGACAATGTTGCCGGTGCCGATGGTGGCGGCAAGAGCGGTGCACAGAGCTGCGAAACTGGTGAGATCACCCTTTTTGCCGTCGGATTCCTTATGGGGAGTAAACACCATTCTGGCAGCAAGAGGCAGGCGCGAAACCTGAAGTCCCCTGAGTGAAAGCGTCAGAAAAATCCCCACTCCCAGAAGGAGTATCAGAAGCGGCGGTCCCCAGACCAGATCGTCAAACCAGTCGAAACCGCCGGCAATGGCTGAAATTATTTCTTTCATGATAAGAGTTAACAAAAGAGGTTAAAGAACAAAAAACGCCCGTATTATACAAAATTCGGTAACAGTAATGAAATGAGGCCGGCAGGACAGCCGAACGCCGGACGGGGTGGCGATAAAGTGATATACGAATAAGATGGGATGAGATGGGATGAGATGAGATGAGATGAGATGAGATGAGATGAGATGAGATATGGCCTAAGCTCTACGAATTTGTATGACTAAAAGTTTCGGCACATACTGCGGTGGAACGGATCTGAGCCTCACTCGTTATTACCAGCCATTTTTAGGTTGAA
>CACYPY010000001.1 GCA_902776415.1 uncultured Ruminobacter sp. | reverse complement strand
GAACAGTGCCGATGGTAGTGTAGCATTCGCTATGTGAGAGTAGGTCATTGTCAGGCATTATATATGGAAGAGGGAGTTCCTGTGCGGAGCTCCCTTTTTTCATATCAGCTGTACTGACTCATTAGGTTTGGTGGGCCGTGTTTATAAGTCGGGAAACTTCATGTTACTGGTACAGGATTCTCCTGTTTCTCCAAAAGGTTTACTTCTTTTTAATTCTATTGATGTTACAATTTTTTATATCCGTAAGAGATAAGGTGAAAAACTCTACTGAATTAATTTATCGTTAATTTTGACTGTTTCTCGTTATTCTTTTAAGGCTTATTGAACAAGTGACAGTTCTTTAATTATGGGCATTTCTTTTGTTTATAAAATAAATTATAGCTATTTTCTTTACATACTATTGCTTTTTAATTCTCTTTACTATATCATTATGTTATCACGTGTCAGCATTAGGGTTTTAATCAGGACATGGTCTTTTATTTGTCCGATGGTTGTTGATACTGTTGACTTTTTATTAACTGCACCTAGAGAATGTAGCTATTTATGAATAACAAATTTTCCGTAAAAAAACCTGGTAACAATAAATGGAACCAGGAACGCCGGCTGGAATTTATTGATTACCGCCTCTGCTGGGCCGGTCATATCAATCGTGCCGATTTGGTTTCCTTTTTTGGCATTTCCATTCCCCAGTCATCCCTTGACCTTTCCCGTTACTGTGAAATGGCCAAGGATAATCTTAAGTACGACAGACATTCCAAGATTTACCGCAGAAGTCCCAAATATAAGCCCATTTATCCGATCTGCGCTTCCGAATCCTATCTTAACGATATTCTGATGAAGGCTCAGGGTACTCTTAATCCCACCAGGGATTATCTTGAGAAGGCTCCGAACATTGCCTGCTTTATGCCTCCCAAGCGCAAGATTAATTTTGATGTTCTTTCACTTATTGTTGACTGCATTCTCAATCAGAAATCCGTTGAGATATCCTATCAGACCATGAACAGCGTCGATCCGGAAAAGAGACGTATTCATCCTCATGCTTTGGGGTTTGACGGCATCAGGTGGCATATCCGCGCGTTTGACGATAAGCACAGTGAGTTCCGTGATTTTGTGCTTTCCCGCATTTACTCTGTGGCAAAGCCTGAGGAATCTGATGTTGATCCCAACGAGGATATGAAGTGGAATTTTGTGGTATCTCTTAAGATCGGTCCCAATCCCAAGCTTACCCCCAGCCAGCAGAAGGCTATTGAAATTGATTACGGCATGGAAAACGGCGAGGTTGTCTACAAGTGCCGTCAGGCCCTGTTGTTCTATACGCTCCGGCTTCTGCGTCTGAGCCCTGATGATGATGTGGATAATGATGATCCCAAGAAGAATCAGATAGTTCTCAAGAACAAGGATGAGATCTTCATGCTTCTCAGAATGTAATCACCGAGATCTCCGTTTTTTATGACAGTTCCTTTAGCTGTAAGGGGACTGTTTTTTTTTGGTATAATAACCACCGTTTCAGACGGGTATTATGTTTTGGAAATTATGTTATGTCTGATCAGGATGAACGTTTAACCTACCTGAACATGGCGAATCCGATGCATTTGTTCGCTGTGGGGTTTGGTATTGGTTTAAAATTCAAAAAGCCGGGCACCATGGCGTCATTGCTCATGCTCCCGTTATGTCTTCTGTTCATTCAGCTTTCCATTCTGATTAAAATTATCCTGCTGCTGTTTTTTTTCGGGATCTGTCTTTTGGCCTGTAAAAGCGTCATTGATCTTATTGGTTATGAAAACAAGAATAAGATTGCGTGCGACGAGTTCCTTGGTATGCTAGTCAGCGTGATGTTTCTGAATGCGGATGAGTGGTTTATGGCGGTAGTGGCCTTTTTTGTATTCCGTTTTTTTGCCATGATGCACCCCTTTCCGATTTCCCTGATTCAAAAGAAGATTCCGCCTTTCTGTTCGGTAGTGGTGGATGATTTCTACTGCGGCCTTCTGACAGCTCTTACGACCTGGATTATCGGCATGATTATCTTCAGTAACAGCTATACTGCCGGTTTCTGACTATTTTTAAGGGTAAAAAAAAGCCGGAAACTTTAAAATGGAACCCGGCTGCTACGGAAAGAATCTGGAATCCAGTTTATCTGTCAGAACTCCGGGACTGCCGGAACAAATTTGTTGTTATCCACAATCTCTGTTAGTGATCTTTTGCGGTGGGGTTTTTTAAGCCTTTGTTTCCGGTTTTTTTTTACCACCTGATGCCGGTACTGTCTGCAAAATTCCTGCAGCGTGCGGAGACAAATCTGATAAGGACAGTCGTTCTGAATATCCTTTGCCAGGTCAACGCAGTTCCCTCCCAGTTTCAGGAAACGTTTTACTATCTGTTGCTCGTTATCAAGAAGGTATCCCTTGAACCCAAGATGCCGGCCGTCCTTGCCAATGCGCTGTCCGCCTTCGGCGTTTATATACTTGTAGACGGTGTTCCGAGAAATATTAAGCTGTTTGGAAATTCCCAGAATGGAAACTCCCGCCTCCTTAAGCTTTTTGATCTCTTCTTGTTGTTTAGGTGTAAACATTTCTCAAGTTCTGTTTAATTGCGATTTCTTACAATACCTGTACCCCGGTACAAATCAGAATCTCCCGCTGCATATTGTTTTATCAGGCATCATTGTCTTTTATGTCCTCAGGTTCCATGGCATGCTTTCAAAGAAACACGACGGAGCCTGGTACTTTCCCTGATTCATTTATAATCCAGTCAATACAGTTTTTCATGATGAAAAATGTTTCCGGCAGCGCGGTATGATTTGGCTGTCTGGCCCGTCCGCTGGTATGGATGGCCTCTATATCGTGCCCCTGAGCTCTGCTCAGCATGTCTGCTACTCCGGATGATGTGTCATCTTCCATCATTACCACAATAATTCTACATTAAGTATACCGTGAGATATAGCGTTTTTTGGAATTTTTTTTAAAAATTAAGTTTAAGTTATTAATGAGTGTTCACAATACCGCGTTATTTGTTACTTATGCCTTGAATCATT
The DNA here is from genome assembly GCA_902776415.1 of uncultured Ruminobacter sp. Classification (GTDB taxonomy): domain Bacteria; phylum Pseudomonadota; class Gammaproteobacteria; order Enterobacterales; family Succinivibrionaceae; genus Succinimonas. Next base: position 130,468 of record CACYPY010000001.1, on the reverse strand, counting down.
TGCTTTTTTGGACATTGCTCTCCGGTTCGGTCCGGACAACTGTTATGGGATTTCTGGATTTTCTTCAGTATGAAGGAGCCCCTTTTCCTCGGGGACGGAATATAACTGAAAATGAGCTAAGGGAAGGGGGACGGATTATCCGGGTTCAGGCGTAGACCGGATACGAGGCTCCGTTAAGGGGATTGAATGGAGAGTGGGATTCCTGGATTACGGTTTTGAAGAATTCCATTGCTCCCGGGACATCAAAATTTCTGAAGCCATAGGCTTTTTGCAGGAGTTCCCGGCTCAGGAAGCTGTCGTACTTTTCAAATTCCAGATTGCTGACAGATTTTGCCAGTTCTTCTTCCGTGGTAGGATTCATGCTCAGAATTGTTTTTACCGTATCTTTAAACCTGATGCTGGTAATGTCCGGAATGTAGATGTAGCTGCCGATTTTTTTTGCACGGCGAATGCCATTCTTTTTAAGAATCTGGACTATAGTCTGCATGATGCGATCCCCCTTCCATGGCAGCAGGTAGAGTCCGGTAATGCCGACAATAAAACGGTTCTCAGAAAGGTTCAGTTCCTGAAAATGCCGGCGTCCCTCATCAAAATGCTTCTGTGCCGTTTTGTTGAGATAGGGCAGTGGTTTTTTTCCGGTGTAGAGCTCCAGCATTTTTTCCCGCACCCCGTCGTGGATGCGGCCACCGTTGCCGTCCAGAAGAAGAGGATCCGCATCTTCCTTGCAGCTTTTGACATATATCTCATGCTTTTCGTCGCTGAGATACACCACCTCCCATCCCTTGCCGGCGAACAGGAAGGTATCCCCCACTTCCAGGGGCTGATTCAGGGGGATGGTTCCGATTTTCTGACCGTTGTTGTCGATAGCATACTCCTCCTGGACCTTGAAGGCGCTGTAAAAGCTGTAATTTGAAAGCAGCTTTTCTCCCGTAAGGCCCAGGGTAAGGCTGCCATCTCCCATTTGAGTAAGAAGATCATGCTTGCCCAAAGAATGCAGGAGATCACCGAAGGTTTGGGGATCCGCAAGACTGAACGGCCCGGTTTTGCAGAGAAGTCTGTAAAGGCTTTTTGCCTGAACGCTGCCGTACTGCGCAGTTACTGCCAGTACCTGCTGTGTCAGGGTGGACAGGGCATATTCATGCCTTGTGGGAGGTTCGAACCACCGGCTCAGCACCAGTTCGATCATAGCGGCCGAGGAAAATGTTTCATCGCGCAGAAGATCACCCAGAGCCGGCTTTTCGTTTTCCGGATTCTGGATTTCGGGAATGAAGATCCGGAGAACGGCATCCTTGTCGCGTCTTCCGGATCTTCCGATTCTCTGACGCAGACTGGCCACTGACTGTGGCGAATTTATCTGGGCAATGGAGGAAATGTCTCCGATATCAATTCCCAGCTCCAGCGTCTGGGTGCAGATGGCGGTGGTGGGGAGGCGTCCTTCTTTGAGACGGTTTTCCAGTCGCTCCCGGAGGTCCTTTGAGAGCGAGCTGTGATGGGGGAAGAATTCCACCGGAACATAATTGTCCTGACACAGTCTGGTAAGGGTTCCGGCTATAAGTTCGGTTTTATTGCGGCTGTTGGCAAATACCAGATTGGTGCTGCCCCGGAGCAGCCGGAAGATATCCCGGGAAAGATATTCATAATCCTTGACCTCATCTTCCGGAGTGGCGGCCTTTCTGATATCGTAGCCCCGAATCTGGAGTCTGATACCTTTGGATCCCGCGGAGCTTTCAATGATTTCCGTGTTTCCTGTGCTGTTTGGCCTCAGCCACTGCTTTACGGACTTGATATTGCTGAGGGTAGCGCTGAGGGCTATCCTGGGAATCAGTCTGTGCTGCATGAATTCAATGCGATGCAGCTGACTCAGGAGCTGGTAGCCGCGTTCGGTGCCAATAAAGGCGTGGAATTCATCGATTATAAAATAGGAAAGATTTCGAAAGCTGGAGATGCACCAGTCCTGATGGTTAATCAGCAATGACTCCAAAGATTCCGGAGTGATCAGGATAATCCCTTCCGGGGAATTAAAAAGGTTCTTTTTGTGACTGAAGCCGATATCGCCGTGCCACGGAGTTACCGGAATGCCGGTGGCCTCTCCCAGGGCGTTGATACGCTTGTACTGATCGTTTATCAGAGCCTTGAGAGGACTTATATAAATAATTCTGATGCCGGGAAGTTTCCGGGACAGAATCCCGGTGCAGGCCGGAAGGAAGGCAGCTTCTGTTTTGCCGCTGGCGGTTGCGGCGCTGATGATAATGTCATCCCGGGCCTTAAGCACGGGCATAATGGCCTTTTCCTGGATATCATGAAGCTGCGTCCAGCCCTGTCGGTTCAGCCATTTCAGGATTACCGGATGCAGATTATTGACATTGGTATTCATGCTGTTCAGAGGGTAAATCCCGTCAGCTCATCATCATCTTCCGCATCATTATTGGCGTTATCCCCGTCCATTCCCAGATTGTCGGAATTTTCAATACCGACCCGGACATCCTGAAGCAGCTTTCTCCAGTCCAGGGAAGGATTCTGCTCGATTACTGACAGGAGATCCACAAAGGCCTTGATGGTATTGCGTGGGGTTTTGAAGTAGGCATCTCCGATGTTCTGGGAGCAGTGAGCAAGAAACTTTTCCAAAGCCTCATCCGGAACCAGATACTTGTCATGGTCGTAAAATGCGAAGATGTTTCTGATATTGCAGAGGAGAATATAAAGTTCCTCCGGGGTGAGGTTATCCAGGTGCATTACCGGACCGGAAAGATCATTCACTCCGGCTTTTCTGGCAAAATTGTTGGCGGCGAGTCGGGATCTCAGAGCCTCGTAGCTGAACAGTCCCTTCCGGGGATCTTCCAGAAAATCCGGGGTGCCGCCAAAGATAAAGCCCAAGCCTCTGACATTTCCCTGCATGCAGTCGTTAATAATGCGCAGGATCTGCTCATAGTTTGCCTCTCGGGATCTGATGTTGTGGATTTTGTACAGATTGACCATCTCGTCCATGCTTATCAGGAGTCCCTTGTATCCTGCTGCCTGGACAAATGCACTGAGCAGTTTGAAGAAATCATATATGGAGGCGTCATCCACAATGGTTCTGACACCGAGCTCCTGCCGGGCTTCGGTTTTGGTGTGGTACTCTCCCCGGAGCCATTTTACGGCGTTGTTTTTGAGATCGTCGTTTCCGGTGTCATACCCTTTCCAATAGGCCTGAATCACCAGGGCAAAATCATAGCCGCCGACAAAGTCATTAAGAAAGGCCAGTCTGTCCTTGATGATTCTTCCGGGTTCTCCGTCCGGATTCTCTTCCCGGATGCCGGTTATGAATTTTTCGATAACGGAGTTCAGGGCATTGCCGTTGGGTCTGGCCCTGGTGGCCATGTTCCGGGTCAGCTCCTGATAAAGATTGAGAGCCTGTCCGCTGGATGCCTGCAACCTTCTGTCGGGCGCCAGATCCGCGTTCATGGTAACCAGTCCCTTTTCCAGGGCAATGGTCTTTACCAGCTGCAGAAAAAAGCTTTTTCCGGCTCCGTAATCCCCGATAATCATCTTGAAGGAGCTTCCCTCGTCGGCAATGCAGTTAATATCCTTCACCATGGCCCTGATTTCGTTAACACGGCCCACCTGAATATACTGCAGCCCGGTCCTGGGGGTTACCCCGGCACGCAGCGACTGAATTATGGAGTCTCTTTCTCTCTGTCTGATTTTCGGGGTCATTTGTTCTGCCTTAAATTACCTGGATCCCTGAATTATAGACCATCGTTTTTTGAGTGCCATCATTTTTCTGAAAAATCTCTGGCGAGTTTCTCATTTTGGCAACGGCAAATAACGGTCAGGAAATACCGGGCAGATTCAGCCGGAAATGCCGTATTTTTTAAGCTTCTTGCGGAGAGTGCCGCGGTTGATTCCCATGATTCTGGCAGCTCTGGTCTGATTACCGGAAACATAGTTCAGAATCCTTACAAAAAGGGACTTCTCCACTTCCTGAATAACCTGGTCGTAGATATTGGAGGGTTCGCTCTGGGTGTGATCGTTAAGAAAATGAATGACGGATATGGAGATATTGTCGCAAAAAGGGTTGATGGTGTATTTGCTGGACAGATCCTGGGGTTCGGCTTCGGCATTGCGGGTTCCGAAGTCTGCGCTGTTCATTGCTGGGCGGTTCTGATTCATTCCGTCTGACGTGAAATTTAACATTTTTTGACCTTCATTGAAAAACTGTATGTCGTCCCTGCTGCGGGTATCGGAATACCGGAGGTTTAAGAATTCCGAGGATCCCGGGGCTCTTTTTCGTAACAACGGGGCGTATATTATTATTTTTTTCGCTTTTTTAAAAGCTGATTTTGTGATTCAGGTAAAACTTTTTCAAGCGTTTGGCTGTTTTATGAACAGCCGGGAGTATGCCTGAAGGGCTTATTCCGCAAGCTGCCAGCGTGAATTCCCGGCTTTGTGAGGTCCGGGAGCGTATCATTGAGCAGATTAAGGAGGAACGGCGGAAGATTATCAGGAGATGTCCGGATATGAATTTCAGGGATCGGGATGCCGTGTCCGGCAGGGATTAATGCAGCGGTATTACGGTTCCTGATTGCTTCAGAATCCTGAGAAATCTTTCAGATAGAATGCTGTTAATTTGGTTCTCGGAAATTTTGCAGGGCGGATGTTTTTTAACCAGTACGATATAGACGGTATCAGGCAGTTCCTGGAAAGTTTGAAGGATTGAAAGATATGGACCGAAGAGGAATGCCGCCTGCAATTCCTGTTAATGGTTGAAGTTTTTTCTCATTCCCCCTTACTCTGTCATGTGCAGAAAAGATATGAGGTTTGGAACCTGGAGGAAGATTAAGGCCACAAGAAGAGCAGGCTACGGGGGTTATCCATGACGAGCTTTATTTTTGAAAATGTGGCCGCTTTTCGTTATGGCCGTGCTCAAAAATGAACCATTCCTGATAGAGTTTTACCGGAGCCGTATTTGTACTGCAAACAACAGATATCATAAATCAGTCCCGGACATCTTTGTAATTTCCGATGCCGGGATTTTTGGTTGTTATTCCGCCCCTGAAATTACAACCTCACCCCGCTCACCAGGCACCACTCCTCCCGGAATACCGGTTCGTCAAGCCGGAACCATTTGGCGTAGATTTCCCGGATTTCCGCACACTGGGAGGCGATAATTCCTGACAGCGCAAAACTACCTCCGGGAGTCACCATCTCTGAAATGGTCGGAGCCAGTTCCCTGAGCGGTCCTGCCAGAATATTGGCTACGAGGACATCCGCTTTGATTCCTTTGGGGGTATCCTCAGGAAGATAAAGGCTGAGCTTATCCGAAACGCCGTTTCTTTCCGCGTTGTCTCTGCTGGCGGTGAGAGCCTGGGGATCAATGTCGATGCCTGTGGCTTCCGGAGCTCCGAGTTTCAGGGCGCTGACCGCCAGAATGCCGGAACCGCACCCGAAATCAATGACCTTTTTGTTTTCAAGATTAAGGCTGTCCAGCCAGTTCAGACACATGAAGGTGGTGGGATGGGTACCGGTGCCGAATGCCAGCCCCGGATCCAGCATGACATTGACGGCATCAGGCTCCGGAACCTCGCACCAGCTGGGGCAGATCCAGAGTCTTGTTCCGCATTTCAGTGGATGGAACTGATTCATCCATTCCCGGACCCAGTCTTTGTCTTCCAGCTGCTCGGCCTTGCAGGTGATTTCGTTGTGGAAGTGATCCCTGAAGAATTTAATAATCGGTTCCGGATCGGTGTCCGCCTCGAACAGACCGGTTACGGTGGTGTTTTCCCAAAGCCTGGTTTCTCCGGGAAGCGGCTCGTATACCGGAGCGTCTTCGGTATCAGTGTATGTTACGCTGGCAGCTCCGAAACCCGAGAGCATGCCACTTATTTTTTTTGCCTTTTTGCTGACTGTTCCGATTTTAATTTGTATCCAGGGCATAGACTTCCTCCTGAGTGCTGAAAAATGATTTGAACTTACTGTCCTCCAGGGTGTAGGGCCTGATTTCCCGGTATTCTGTCTGGACATCAATGTTCAGGGCGTCTGCATATATCAGAAGCTGCTTTCTGATTATTTCGGCGTTCTTTTCCATTTCAATCTGACACAGCATGGTTTCGCTGTCCAGCTTCATTTTGCATCCGATAAGGGAAAGTGATCCTGTGTTAACCATGTTTGCGGTGACAATCTTCAGTTCCAGAAATTTGTCGGTAGCCTCCCCCACCCAGATGACGTTGTTGAAGCCTCCCATGAGTTTGAGAAGCTCCAGCGATCTTACGCTTTCCTCCCGATAGACTGACTTGTTTCGCAACTCTATGCTGACGGCCCTGATGGCAGACATGCCCCGGCTCATGGCTTCGGCATAGGTTCCCTGGAGCTCGATGACCATGTATGCCAAAGCCATGGAGGCGCTGAATACCGCTATACCGGTAATGACAAAAGAGGGGTCGGAAACCATAATGTCGGAAAACGCAATGTCCGGATGGTAGAAAGTCTCCGGATTCACGGAGACATCGAATTTTACATTGCAGGTAACCAGATAAATGATGGTGCAAATGCCAAGATAAAGTGCAAAAAGGGATGGGTAGAGCCATATCATGGTTATCATGAGCAAAGCGATGCTCATTCCGGTACTGCCGCTGCTCAAAGCAAGAAGAAACAGGAGGGAGGAAAAATATTTGCGCTGCCCCCCTTCCCACAGGGCCACTGCTCCGAAAATCCCGGACAGCACGCTGAAAAAACAGAGCAAGGTTCCCGTGTAGATGCCGTTGCTGCTTCGGAATACCGGAGATGCGGCGACTATTTCCAGAATCCTGTCTCCGGAACCGAAGGCCTGTGCAGTCTGGCACAGCGTTCCGTAGATAAAGCTGAAGAAGTCCGAAGATGTAACGGAGAACAGGGCATATCTGATGCCGGATATGGCATAATTGAGAATCGCCCATACCGGAAATGTCAGCACCAGGGTGAAGATGAGTACAAAAAAGCCGGCCAGAATATAATTGAGCATGATTTCCCCCAGGGAAGGGGTTCCGGAACCTGCCGGAGACGGTACCGAGGCTGCAAACGGCGACAGAAACGCCGCCACAATCCCCGGAGATACCGACTGAGTGCCGCAGGCCTTTATGATTTCAAAGGCGGTAACATAGGAAATGGCACAGCCGAAGAGTCTCCAGACTTTGTTATCCTGTTCGTATATGAGGGAGCAGGCCAAAGCAAAGGTAAGCGTTATCAGACTTGAATTTGAAAGCAGGCGGGTGTCGGCCGGATTAAATGTATACACCCCGGAGGCATCACACAGTGTGACCATGGCTACGGGCAGCATAATCAGAAGGGTGCGATAGTTGATGTTAGGATGCATGAGACAGGTCTGATAGTTAAAATTGTGAGGCAGGTCATATAATAATAAAAATTGACGGTTCTGAACAGAGCGAGAAGCAGATTAATTGTAAAAATTGCGTTCCTTTGACCGGAATACCGGCGCGGGGCATTTAAAGATCTGTGGAATGTGTCATTTAAAGATCTGTAAAATAATGGGCATGGCCGCGGAAAACGGATCGGGGGTTCGGCCGGTGTTTTCCGGACCGCTTTTTTTGTGTATGGTTAAGGGAGTTCCGGGTCCGTGTTATGAAAATCCTACGTCGCGATGCTGCAAAATTCGGTCCTCTGCCGGAATGGAAGCTGGATCCGGTGCTTACGGAATTATTCTGGAAGCGCGGTATCAGGAATACCGGCGAGCTTTCATATTCCCTCCGTAATCTTCTCCTGCCGGATTTCAGGGACATGGATCGGGCCAGGGAGATCATAGGCATGGCGGTAATGGAACGGACCAGGATACGGATTATCGGGGATTACGATGTGGACGGAGCCACCGCCACCGCCCTGGCTATGAGGTTTTTTCAGGATCTTAAATTCGGAGAGGCTGATTTTTACGTTCCCAGAAGACAGAATGACGGCTATGGCTTAAGTTCAGGCATGGCCGAGAAGGCAGCGGCGGACGGTGTTGGTCTCATTGTTACCGTGGATAACGGAATTTCTGCACTGGAAGCGGTGTCCCGGGCCCGGGAACTGGGGATCAAAGTGGTGGTTACCGACCACCATATTCCGGGGGAGCAGCTTCCGGATGCCGATGCGGTGGTGGATCCCAAGAGAAAGGACTGTCCCTTCCGTTCCAAAAATATCGCCGGTGTGGGGGTGATCTTTTACGTGCTGACCCAGGTGCGTTCCTTTCTCAGAGAAAAGGGCTGGTTCCGGAATCAGGGAATTCCCGAGCCCAGGATGCAGGACTATCTTGATCTGGTGGCGCTGGGGACTGTATCGGATGTGGTTCCCCTGGACTACAACAACCGGGTAATGGTGCAGTACGGAATCGGGCTTATCAGAAAGCATAATACTACCTGCGGCATTGACGAACTTATCCGGGTTTCCGGGGTATCCGCAGTGAAAATCACCAGTTCCGATATTTCCTTTTCCCTGGGGCCGAAGCTGAATGCCGCGGGGAGAATTGACGATATGAGCTACGGGGTGGAATGTTTGGCCGCCCGGGATGCCGACACTGCCAGAAGAGATGCCAGCATTCTTTTTAATTTCAACATCCGGCGCCGGGAAATGGAATCCGAGATGATGGCGGCCGCCGAGGAGCTTATCCGGAAGATTCCGGGACGGGACGTTTCCGGAGGAATTGTAATTTACAGCCCGGATTTTCATTCCGGAATTTCTGGAATCATTGCAGCCCGGCTCAAGGATCGTTACCGGGTTCCGGTGATTGTTCTGGCTGACGGTCTCCAGGAAAACACCGTTGTGGGGTCCTGCCGTTCTGTGGACAATTTCAGCATGCACGGGGCACTGGAAAGAATTTCCGGACTGCTTCCCGGGGTGGTGCTCCAGTGCGGCGGACATGCCAGGGCCGCGGGGCTTACCATGTGCCGGGACGGGATTTCGGCATTTCGGGACAGGTTTGCGGAGCTGGTGCGGGGGTTTATGACAACCGCGGTATCCGAGGAGACCATCGAGAGTGACGGCGAGCTTCCGGGATCCTATTTTATCCCCAGCTTTGTACGTACCCTGGTTTATGATCAGCCATGGGGGGAGGGCTTTCCGAATCCGGTGTTTGACGGGGTGTTCTTCATGAGCCGCCAGACAGTGATGAAACAGCATCTGAGGTTCCGGCTCTCTCTTGCGGATGGCCGCAGCTTTCCGGCTTTTTATTTCTACTACGATGAGCGGTTCTGGCCCAACCAGAGCATTACCAGGGTGCGGGCGGTATACTGCTTTCAGATTAGCAGCAACAGCAACAGCGGCAAAATCAGTCTGATAGTCAGAGCCATGGAACCGGTCACTGAGAACAGCGGGGAAAGCATTCTGTGGAACGGCGGACTCGGGATTCCCTATGCGGACTTCAGGTAGAGCGGTGATGCCCGAGCCGGCACCGGGCACCGCCTCGCTCCCTTGCCGGGAAAGACGCTACTCATCCTGAATGGCCAGGGCTTCCTCGCTTGCCAGAAGATTGGCCACGGTCTGCTGTCCCAGAGGCTCGTAGGTTTCACGCTGGATTTTTCTGACGACGGCCACCTCCTCACCCTTCTTGTCGTATTCGTCCCTTTTGTGGTCGGCCTCATCAAGCCAGGCAATGGAATCGGTAACTGCCCGGATAACCATATCGTCCATTTCCTGTCGCTTTTCGTCGGAAGTGAAGTAGAGCATGTCCACATCGTAGCGTACATAAAGTGCGGGTAGCCGGTTCAGCGTCATGCAGAACAGATCGGTAAGGTAGTCAGTATCCCGGGTCTGGGCGAGCTCCAGGGCATTTATATAGTCCCGAACCAGCTTTTCGTAATAATTGTGGACTTCTTCGATTGTAGCCATAGATTTGTCACCTGCTGTTTGAATGAAACAGCCGCCGCGCGAGAAGCGGGGCAAACCGTCTCGTTTTGCCCTTCGCGGGCGGTCAGTCGTCGTCAGCTTCGCTTTTCAGGCTTCCGCTCAGCTTTTTGTGTTCCTTCCGGTCGTGCCTGGCTTCAGCTTCCAGCATCTTTTTAATATATTCCTCGGCACCTTCAATATTGGGGGCCAGTCCGGCCTGGGACTGTCCGGCCGCATAAACCGCAGCACCGATAATTCCGGCCAGGTTCAGAGTCCGGGCCGGGACCACCGGGGTTCTGACACGGATTTTTTCCTGATACTTGACGAAGCTTTTCGAGGCTCCTCCTCCCAGGATAATAAGATCCGGGTTGAACAGGAACTGCAGTCTCTGGAGATAGCGGTTGAATCGTTTTCCCCATTTGTTCCAGCCCAAATCCTCCCGCTGTCTTGCAGCATCGGAGCAGTAGTGTTCGGCGATATCGTCCGAGAGAATAAGATGACCGAGCTCGGTGTTTGGCATCAGAACGCCGTTCACGAAAATCGCCGATCCGAGGCCGGTTCCAACGGTAATCATCATGACGATGCCGTTTTTTTGTTCTTTTCCGATTCCGAATGTCATTTCCGCAATGCCGGCGGCATCGGCATCATTGAGCACAAATACCGGACGGCCCAGGGTTTCGGTAAAGAGCTTTTCCACCGGGGTGTTGATCCATGTCTGGTCGATATTGGCGGCGGTAAAGGCGATTCCATGGTGTACCGTGGCGGGAAATCCGCAACCAATGGCTTCGTAATCGCTGAACTTTGAGGCCAGTTCCCTGAGAGTTCCGGCCACGGCTTCCGGAGTCGCCGGCTGGGGAGTGGCGAGACGGATTTTTTCTGACAGAAGCTCCCCGGTTTCAGTGTTTACCACGGCTCCCTTGATACCGGAGCCTCCAATGTCTACTCCCAGTGCAATCATCGCATTTCCTCCGTTAATCCTGAGCTGTGCCCTGACCGGCGGTCAGGGTTGTGTCTAAGCTATTATAATTTTTTGAGATTTGAGTTAATCCTTTTATCTTTAAAATCCGGCATTTACTATTTTAAATTGTGAGCAAAATTCGTTTTTTAATTCCGTCCGGAACCGGATGAGGCCGGAGTTACAGAATTTTTTCAGAGTCGGAAATTTCGTGGCAGTGCTTTCCGATCTTTTCCGATTGTGCCCGAATGGCCAGTTCCAGGGTGCGGGGGTAGGCTGCGGAACCGAGGCGGGCTCTGAGCCCTGTAAGAAGTGCCGGATCCCCTGGGGCATTGGCGCAGGCGGCGAATACATTTCTCATAAAGGCCTGATAGCCTATCCGGCGAATCGGGCTCCCGGCAAAAGTTTCCGAAAACTCCTCCTCGGTGAGTTTCAGAAGCTGTGCAAGTTTAAGAAAATCTTCGGAGTAGCGGTTTTTAAAATCAGGGGCCGGGACGAATTTCGCATCACCGCAGGAGGACCGGAGAAGTTTCCTGTTTTCAGGACAGGATAGCTGGCATTCGTCGCAGCCGTAGATGCGGTTTCCGAGTGCTGCTATCATCTCGCCGGGGATTTCTCCAGGGTTTTCAATGGTAAGATAGGAAAGGCATCTTTCGATTTTGAAGCCTTCAGGAACAAAGGCCTTTCCAGGACAGCCGAGACGGCATTTTAAACACCCTTCGGGACAAGGGGGCGGACAGGATTCCCGGGAATGACTTTCGAAAGGAAAGCTTCCCGGCACTTTCGCCTTCAGGCTTGTCAGAAGTTCGCCCAGAAAAATCCAGGAGCCGCCCCCGCACACCCGGATCAGATTGTTCCTGCCCCGCACCGCTGTTTCCGTGAGTTCGGCAAAGAACTGTTCATAGAACGGGGCGCTGTCAGTAATGGACCGGGTTTGAATTTCCGGTATCCGTTCTTTAAGGAAGGCTCCGATAGTGTTAAGCTTCTGTCTGAGAACCCGGTGGTAATCCCTTCCCAGCGCATAAATGCTGATACGCCCGGTGTCCGGGGCGGAGCGGGACGGATCCTGGAAGTATGGCAGGGCAAAGCTCATGATTATTCCGCAGTCCGGCAAAATCAGGCCGGGATTGTTGCGCACCTCCTGATTTCTGCCGAGATATGAAACGCCGGAGGGAATTCCGGCCCTGAGGTGTTCCTCAAAGGACTTCTCTCCCCGGGGAGCCTGATCCGCCGTGGTAAACCCCAGGGGAATCAGACCGATTTCCCGGGATTTCCGGGACACTGCCTGCAGGAGTTCCGTATAATCAGTATAATCAGTGCCGGTTTTCCCGGAAATTCTGGAGACAGCAGTCATGAATCACTCTTCTTGCAGCGGAAAGCAAACACAGGTGCCCGGAAGCAGCGCCGCGGCTTCAGGGGGCCGGGCCTCGGACTTCATCAGGAGGTTTCTCGGGGCTCGACAAAACCCCTGCGATAATTTATCAGATATTGTACTAAGTGTCGCTGCTACCAGGGAAATCGAACTGATTTATCTGGAACAGGACGGATTTTCTCTGATGGAGAAAGCCGGCACCGCCATGGCCGCGGAGATTATGCGGCTTTATCCTTTCCGGGGAACTCCGTTTATTATTTTGGCCGGAAACGGCAATAACGGAGGAGACGGATATGTTGTCGGACGGGAGCTCATCAGAAACGGCTATCGTAGCGTCCTGACGGTGCAGACGGTGCCCCAGAAGCCGGGAATTGCCGCAGTCCGGGCCCGGGAAAGCTATCTTGCCGCAGGGGGAATTCTGGAACCCGGAAACGGGGATGCCGCCGACAGTGCCGGGATTTCCGGGCTGATTGCTTCCGTTCGGGGGGCGACACCGGGTATATCGCCGGTGATTATTGATGCCATTGCCGGGATCGGTGTGCTAAGAGGACGTCCCGGAAATCCGGATTTTGAAAGGATGTCTGCCGCGGTACAGGAAATTAACGGGAGCGGCCTGGAAATAGTCAGTCTTGATGTGCCGTCTCTTCTGAATGCCGATACCGGAATTCCGGTTTCGCAGGGACTGGCGGTGCGGGCTTATGTGACCGTCACGGTTTTCAGCAGAAAACCGGGTCTTCTTCTGGGGCGTGCCGGAGATTTTGCCGGAAAGGTCGTGACCGTGCTGGACAGCCTTTCGGAGTTTGCCGTCAATGCCCGCAGAATTCAGCATGACGAAAGAATTTTTGCCATGGATTATCATGACCTGAAGGCATTTTTGCCCGTACGCGCCCGCTGTGCTCACAAGGGAGATGCCGGCAGGCTTCTGCTTGTCGGCGGCAGCACCGGAATGGAGGGAGCTCTCATTACAGCGGGAAGGGCCGCTGTCAGAAGCGGTGCCGGGCTTGTCAGAACGGTTTTTTTAAGCGAAAGGCGGGATTCCATGAATGCCATTAATCCGGAAATCATGACCGGCATCCCCGAAAATATTGCCCGGGATCTCGCATGGAGCGATGCAGCGGTGGTCGGTCCGGGAATGGGGAGATCCGCCCGGGACGCCGGGATATTCCGGGAGATTTACGGAAATTCCCGGAAACTCCTGGTGGATGCCGACGGACTCCGGTGGCTTCGCCGGCTCTGTGATAATCCGGCACTGGCCCCGTCCGGGAGACCGGAAACACTGGTCCTGACTCCGCACATCGGCGAGGGGGCCATGCTGACGGGACGGACGGTTGCAGAGGTCCTTGACGATCCTCTGGGTACGATCCGGGAAATGGCCTCCGGCGGTATGGGGGATCTGCTGTCCGGGGTTATCGGAGCCCTGATTGCCGGAGGAATGGATCCCTTCCAGGCTGCGGTTCTCGGTGTGGCGGTTCACGGAGAGGCCGGCATCCTGTCCGAAAGGGCGGACGGGGCCATTGGCATGTGTGCCGGGGATCTTCTGCCGTTTATCAGAAGACTGCTTAACGGCAGAGAGAACGGCTTGCAGACGTTACTTTAACAGCGGGAGACAACAGGAGACAGCAAATGCACAGAATTACTGCCGGAGGGATTTTTCTTGAAAACGAATCCGATACGGAATATCTGGGAGAAATTATGGGAAAGGCGGTATCCGAAAACACTACCATTTTTCTTCTCGGAGATCTCGGGACCGGAAAAACCACCTTTACCAGGGGCTTTTTGCGTTTCCGGGGGTGGCAGGGTGTGGTAAAGAGTCCCACATATACTCTGGTGGAGACCTATAACTTTCCGGAAATTCCAGTCTGGCATTTTGATCTGTACCGGCTTCAGGATCCGGAGGAGCTGGAACTTCTGGGAATCCGGGACTACTTTGCGGATCGCAGCGTTCGTATTGTGGAATGGCCGGAGCAGGGCCAGGGGATTCTGCCGGAACCGGATATTATTGTCAGGATCGGCTATCAGGACGGCGGTAGACTGCTGACTGCCGAGGGGGCGACCCCCCGGGGCGAAGCTATGGTTACGGCTTTTTCCGAAAGTCTTTCGGATGTCTTCCCCGGAAAGACAGGAGAGTGATCTTATTTTCAGTCCTGAAAGCTCTTTCAGGTATCCGGATAAATATCGCCCTCAAAATGATATAATCCTGAGATTCAGTTGTTTTCAGAGTCAGGTGGCTTAAATGTACAAAGCGTTTTTTATTTCCTGTCTTGCCCTGTCCGTTTTCGTTCTTGCGGGAGGGGCTTCTGCCAATGAAATATTAAACGTTCAGTCATCCGCCTGCGTGCAGGGGAAAAATGATTGTACCCGTGTAACCTTCACCATGAAGGCCCCTCCTAAATTCAATGTTTTTAAAACAAAAGATGATCGCACGGCGTACACGGTGGTACTCAGCGATATCACGGATCCTTCAAGGAAGACCGGAGTCATATCCATAAAGCGTTCCAGCGTGATATCCAATGTCGGAATCAAACGGGCGCCCCGGGGGCAGAACGACCAGGTCCACTATATTTTCTTTCTTAAAAACGGCGTTAATCCGGTGGTTAAGAAATACGGCAACACCTTTTGGGTGGATTTTCCGCATCAGGATACCGGATCCGCGAGTGGAGAATCCGGGGCTCCGAGGCCGGCAGATTCCGGAACTGACCGGAAGCCAGATCCTGCCGTTCCGGGAAATTCCGGAGCAGATGCCAGGAAGACCTCTCAGAACCGGAATTCCGATGAGAAGCAGCATCCGGCTTCCGGAAATGACAGCGGAAAACCGCATCCCGGCAGCAGGGATCCGGAACGGAACGGAAGCTCCGGGACTCCGAAAAATGACAGAACCCCGGACAGCGGAAACAATGCCGGCATTGACGGTACTTCTCAGGGAAAGAAGCCTGCCCCCGGAAATGATGCCAGGACAGGCGGCGACAGCCGGGAAAACAGGCCGGATCGGGAAGCGGTCAGGGAAGGAAATAACGGGAGCGGTTCAAAAAACTCCGGCAGCGGCAGGAGTTCTGATCACGCCGGTTCCGGAAACGGATCCGGAGGCAGGAATAACCTCCGGGATGTCAGGGAGCTTGAGGAAGAGCTGTTTCAGGATTTGAATTCCGAGGGGGACAACAAGGCCCCTCCGGAATCCCTGGAAAAGCGCCTGGCCGCCGCGCCGGAGCCTCCCAAGCCGCTAACATCTCACAAGCGCAAATCCTCTGCCACCTGCACTGTGGTTATTGATCCGGGACACGGCGGCAAGGATCCCGGAGCCATCGGTGTTGGCAATGTGCAGGAGAAGGCGGTAACCCTGGGTATCTCCAGAAGCCTGGTGGCCTATATTGACGGCGATCCCCTGATGGCGGGCAGACTGACCCGCAACCGGGATATATTCATTGAACTCGGGCAGCGCTCGCAGATAGCCAGAAACAAGAATGCCAACATTCTCATATCCATTCATGCCGACAGTGCTCTCAACAGTCAGGCCCAGGGCGTATCGGTGCTGGTTCTGAACCAGGATCGGGCCAACAGGGAAAAGAAGAGTGTGCAGAACAACGACACAACCGGAATGCTTTCGGGAGTGGGAGAAGTCCTTAAGGATCATGCCGACCCGATGTTTCAGAAAGCGGTGGTGGACATGGCTTTCAATCAAAGCAGAGGCGATGGCAATGATCTGGCCAAGGAGATTCTTGGAAGTCTGAGCAAAATAACCATGCTTCACAGGTCTGTTCCCATAAATCGTTCCCTGGCAGTGCTCAAGGCGCCGGATATTCCGTCGCTGCTTATTGAAACGGGATATCTGTCCAATCCGGATGAAGCCAGTCTTTTGGCCACCGGAAAATATCAGAGGGCCATTGCGCATGCCATCTATCTTGGCATCAGAAGTTATGTGTACAAGAACAAGGATACGCTGAGATGCGGCATTGCCGTAAGCGAGCCGTCCGGGGAGCACCGGAAGCCTCAGGCTGGCAGTGGCAACGCTCCGGTCTCCGAAAAGACCGTTATTTACGTGGTGAAGAAGGGGGACTATCTGTCAAAAATTGCCCAGAATCACGGAGTGTCCCCGGGATATCTGATGAAGCTGAACCGGCTTTCCAGCGATCAGGTGTATGCGGGACAGCGACTTAAGGTGCCTAAGAAAAAATAATGGGGATTCATCTTCTGCCACCTCAGGTGGCCAATCAGATTGCCGCCGGTGAGGTGGTGGAACGACCGGCAGCCGTGGTCAAGGAGCTTATGGAAAATGCACTGGACTCCGGGGCTGACAGCATCAGTGTTGTTATTGAAAACGGAGGCTCCCGGCTGATCCAGGTCAGGGATAACGGATCCGGTATTCCCAGGGACGAGCTTCCCCTGGCCCTCAAAAGGCATGCCACCTCCAAAATCGCAGCCATCGAGGATCTGGATCATCTTCTCAGCATGGGGTTTCGGGGCGAGGCTCTGGCTTCCATAGCCGCCGTCTCCAGACTGGTTCTGGTTTCCCGTCCCCGGGATCAGGAGATGGCCTGGGCTGTCAGTGTGGAAGGTCTGGGACAGGAGCCCGAGCTGCATCCCGCCGCTTATCCTGAGGGAACCTCCGCGGAAGTGCGGGATCTGTTTTTCAACACACCGGCCCGAAGGCGTTTTCTGCGTTCCGAAAAGACAGAGTTTCTGCAGATTGAGGAAATTTTCCGGAGACTGGCGCTTTCCAGGAGAGAGGTGGCCTTTTCTCTTAAAAACGGCCGGCATGTCATTTATGATCTTCGGAGGACTCAGGACGAAAAAAGCTATCGCGAAAGACTGAGATCCATCATCGGGAACGGATTCTTAAATGATCTTCTGCAGTTTTCCGAGGAGAATTCCGGAGTTCGTTTTTCCGGGTATGTCAATCCTGCTCCGGTGCCGCATCCCTGTCAGTATTTTTTTATCAACGGACGGATTGTAAGGGACAAGACACTGGTTCATGCCATCAATACCGCCTTCGAGGATGAATTCGGAGAAAAGAGATCGGTGCAGTATGTATTTTTTCTGGAAATGGATCCCGGGGAGGTGGATATCAACGTGCACCCTCAGAAGTACGAGGTGCGTTTTCAGAAGGCCAATGAGATTCATGATTTTATAGCCCTGGTTCTTAAGAATACTCTGAGAAGAGCGCAGCAGCTTCTTCCGGAAACCATGGAGGAAACCGGAAATCCGGATCCGGAGCATGGCTACACCCCGCGACCGATTGCAGTCAGCGCCTCCCGGATTCAGGAGCTCGAAAGGGAGAGTCTTGCGACAGGGAAAGGCGGGGAGACCGGATCATCAGGATTTCCTGAGAATCAGTCCCCCGGGATCCCTGTGCCGCCCTCCGCATCTTTCCCCGTATTTCCGGCAGATTCCCCGGAGTCCCATGTTGCGGATGCCGCAGTAATTGATTATGACGCCCCATCCTCCGGAGTTTCAGAAACGGGGGCGGATGATCTGTACCGGAAATTATTCGGAAACAGAACCGGAAGAAAGGAGGAATCCCCTCCGGACTCGCGGGAATCCGGGCAGCTGTTTTCCGCATACTCGCACTTTCCGGCAGCAGGCGGGGGATTTCCGTGCGGAGGCGGCAGGTATAATGCCAGTGCCAATGCCAGGGCTAAGGAGTTTTCCAAATCGCTTTTGGATCTCAGCAGGACGAAACCCATTGGCAGTGATGACATGTCCGGCACGGGAGAACGGGAACTCCCGCCACCCCGCGGAATTACGTCAGAAACTGCCGGAACTTCCGGTAATCCTGCCGGGGAGGCAGCCACCGGAAGGTCGCCCGTTCCCGGTAATGGTTCCGGACGAAGTACTCAGTGCGTTTCCGGAACGGCTCAGGGAACGGACCTTTTCCCGTGGCTTTCTCCGTCGTCCGGGGATTCTCCCTGCGCCGCGGTGCTTATTCCGGAAATTAATTATGCGGTGGCCCGGATGTCGCAGCGGCTTTTTCTGGTTAATACAAAAAAGCTGGCCGGGCGTCTTTTTGCCAGGAGATTCTGCGAGAGACTGGATACGGATGCCGGGGATCTTCTCCGGAGATCGGAGCTTTCCATACCGTTCCTTGTCAGGCTGAACCGGAGCTTTTCCCCCGAGATAATGAAGGCCCTAGCGGAGCTTGGTTTTACTATGGATACCGGCCTTTACGAGACGAGTGTGGCCGCGGTGCCGGCTGTGGTCCGGGGATCGGATTTTGGAAAGTTCTTCAGGAATTTTCTTGAGGATCTGGATGAAAATGCGGTGCTTGAGGAACTTCGGGCCCCCGCAGGACAGATTGCGTTAACCGGCGGCGAACTTGCCGGATACACATCCCGAACCCTGGTCCTTGCCTTTGCCGCAGCCCTTTTTGCTGAAAAGGCTCCGGTTTTTTTCAGTCAGGAAATGGCTGAAAGGGTTCTTGGATCGGTTCCTGATGCCGTTTTTTTTACGGGACTTCCAGAGGACATTGTGTGGGAGCTCCCTCTCGGAATGATGATAAGGGAGCACCTTGCCGATGAGTGAGAACATTGACGCCATTGTGCTTATGGGCCCCACGGCCACCGGAAAGACCAGTCTGGCCATCAGACTGGCGCAGGCTCTGGACGGGGAAATTGTCAGTGCCGATTCGGCTCTGGTTTACCGGGGGATGGATATCGGCACTGCCAAGCCTGATGTTTCCGAGATGGCCGGAATTCCGCATCATCTGGTTTCCGTAAGAGACCCCGGAGATCCCTACAGTGCCGCTGATTTTAAGGCCGATGCCGACAGACTGATTCCGGAAATCCGGAAAAGAGGCCGGATGCCGATCCTGACCGGGGGAACCATGCTTTATTTCAAAGCCTTCGAGGAAGGCCTGTCCTGCCTTCCGGAAACCACTCCGGAGATCAGAAAAAAGGTTAATGAGCTTATTGAGGAAGAGGGGCTTCCCCGTGTGCGGGACTGGCTCAGGGAGTTTGACCCGGAATCATGGGAAAGACTTGCTGCCAATGATGTCCAGCGCATTGGCAGAGCCTGCGAGGTTTATCTCATGACAGGGAAATCGCTTACGGAGCTCATCAGAAGCCAGCCCAGGAAGGGATGCCCGTGGCAACTCAGACGGTTTGCACTGTTGCCGGATCCGGAAAGGAGACTCCTCAGGCCGATAATCAGGGAGCGATTTGCAAAGATGCTGGAAAAAGGCTTTGAGGCAGAGGTTCGGGCCCTTTTCGAAAGAGGAGATCTGACTCCGGATCTTCCTGCCCTGAGATCCGTAGGATATCGTCAGATGTGGCAGTATCTGGCCGGAGAAATTTCGTATGATGAAATGAAGGAACGGGCTGTTATCGCAACCTGTCAGCTGGCAAAAAGGCAGATGACCTGGATCAGGGGCTGGAAGCAGCCGTATATCAGTCTGGAAATGGGGGCGGCTGACAATCCGGAAACAGTGTTGCGGGAACTGAAAGCCCAGATCTTCGCGACTCAGGGGGGAGAAATCCGGAAAGAATGATGGCGAAAAACAGTTTTTTAGCGGAAAATAGTGATCGGATTGTCAGTATTTTCATGCTATTGACAAAATTTGTTTCGGTTAAGTGATTTTTATTTTTATTATCATTACGCATGTAAAGATCTGACAGGTTCTTACATCCCATGTTGCGGGTAATTATTTGACGGTTGTCAGGAAGTTCCTGCTTATTATCCTGTAAAACGTGTTCATTTGGTGTATAATGCTCTGCTTTTAACAGGTGTTGTTAAGATTTTAATGATACGGGACGGCATGTGCAAACGTGCGGTTCGGTATCTGAAGGATGGCGTGATTTTGCGGCTCCGGCCGGAAGTTTCGTCAGTTGATTATTATTATTAAGTTGTTTATCGAAGGAAAGACCGTTTTTATGTCGAAAGGCCAATCATTGCAAGATCCGTTTCTGAATACGTTGCGGAAGGAGAGAATTCCCGTATCCATATACCTTGTTAACGGCATTAAGCTTCAGGGACAGGTGGAATCGTTTGATCAGTTTGTGATACTGCTTAAGAACAATGTGAATCAGATGGTTTACAAGCATGCCATTTCCACAGTTGTCCCGGCCAAGGCCGTAGCGATTTCCGATGATGATGCGGCTGCTCCGCAGGCTCCAGAGACCAAGGAAAAGTAACCGCTGTTTGTTTGCAGCAGGTGTTTAGGCTGAGGAGTTCAAGATTACAGCTCTTTTCGATTTCGACGAGCGCTACAAGGGCGGTGCCAAAGCTGTCCTTGTAAGTGTTTCTTTTTCCCAGAAAGATGATTCGGGCAGTCTGGAAGAGCTGAAGATGCTCGCCGTTTCTTCAGGAGCCGAGATAGTCGGTATCCTGACCTGTGCCCGTTCCTGTCCCGATCCCAAGTATTTCATTGGTTCCGGCAAGACCGCCGAGCTCAAAGCCCTGGTGGAGTCCTGCGACGGAGAAACCGTCATTTTCAATCATGAGCTTTCCCCCTCCCAGGAACGGAATCTCGAAGGATTTCTCGGCTTGAGGGTAATTACCAGAACTGCTCTCATTCTTGATATCTTCGCGGATCGGGCCCGCACCCGGGAGGGTAAGTTGCAGGTGGAGCTTGCTCAGCTGGGATATCTGGAAACCAGACTGGTAAGGGGATGGACGCATCTTGAGAGACAGCGTGGCGGTTTCGGCCTTAGGGGCGGTCCCGGTGAAACCCAGCTGGAATATGACAGGCGTCTTCTCAAGGATCGTGTGAACACGCTCCGGAAGGAACTGGCCGTGGTTGAGAAGCAGCGGGATCAGGGAGGCAGGGCCCGTTCTCGCCGGGGGCTTCCGGTAGTATCTTTGGTGGGGTATACCAACTCCGGGAAGTCCACCCTTTTCAACACCCTTACCAATGCGGATGTCTATGCCGCCGATCAGCTTTTTGCCACCCTGGATCCCACGCTGAGAACCATTACGTTGCCCCGGGTGGGCAAAACCGTATTTGCCGACACCGTGGGGTTCATAAGAGAACTTCCCCATAATCTGGTGGCGGCCTTCAAGGCAACCCTCAGAGAGGCCCGGGAGTCGGATCTGGCTCTTATGGTTATTGATTCCGGCGATGCGGACATGAAGGAAAAGATCCTTTCGGTGGAGAAGGTCATGGAGGATATCGGAGCCGGGAGTGTTCCGGTGCTGAAGGTCTATAACAAGATTGACCGGATTCCGGGGATTTCTCCTCATGTGGAGCATGACAGCTCCGGAAAGCCCTGTGCGGTTTCCATTTCCGGCAGGGAGAGACTGGGGATTGATCTGCTGCTCCGGGCCGTTTCGGAATGTCTGGGACGGGATCGGGTCTGTCTGGAGCTCTGTCTTCCTCCTGAGGCGGGAGCCTTAAGGCAGCGTCTTTTTGAGATGGGGGCCATTGAGTCCGAATCCTACGACGATGCCGGCTGCAATCATCTCCGGGTTGCTCATTCCCTGACGGAGCTGGCCATGCTTTCGGCCAGGTTCGGAGGGGATCTGGAGCGTTATGTGACAGCTCCTCAGGGATTTAGATTTCATCAGGAGTCCTGGGAATACTGATTTTTTCAGACTTCCGGACCGACGTGCCGGACATTCTGCGGGGCGTCTTTCATTATTTGCCGCGAACGGCTATAATTCACTGTCTTTTATTTTACAGTTCCGCCCCTTTGGAAGAGGAGTTTTGTCATGTCATGGAATGAACCCAGCGATCACGGAGACGGCAGCGGCCGGGATGATCACGACAAGCATGATCCCTGGCAGCGAGACCGGCGTCCTGATAACGGCAGCGATGACGGGTTCGCATTTATAACGGATTTCTGGAAAAAGCTTTCCGGCGGCAGCGGCGGCAGTCCTTTTGACAGAAAAAGACCCTCGCCCGTTACCGGGGTTCTGCTGATTCTTGGCGTAGCGACACTGGGAATTGCCGCTACCGGCTTTTACACGGTGCGTGAAGCAGAGAGGGCGGTGGTACTTTCTCTCGGAAAATTTGACAGGGTCGAAGAGCCGGGGCTGCACTGGTACTGTCCCTTCCTTCAGAGCTACAAGACCGTTGATATCCAAATGGTTCGATCCACCAGGTCCAAGGGATCCATGCTTACCCAGGATGAAAATGTCGTCAATGTGGAGATGGAGGTGCAGTACCGGGTGGACAATCCCGTGAATTATCTCTATCGCGTGGTTAATCCTGATGACAGTCTGAACCAGGCGACGGACAGTGCTCTCCGATATGTAATCGGACATACCTCCATGGATGACGTGCTGACCAATGGCCGCGAAAGGGTCAGGCAGGCCACACGGGAGCTTCTGGGCAATATCATCTCTCCCTACAGCATGGGAATTACGGTTGTCGATGTGAATTTTCTGCCGGCGCGGGCTCCTGAAGAGGTGAAGGCCGCTTTTGACGATGCCATTGCCGCACAGGAGGATGAACAGAGATTCAAGCGCGAGGCAGTGGCCTACAAGAACGAGGTTATTCCCAAGGCCGAGGGCAAGGTGCGCCGTATTGTCGAGGAGGCTGAGGGTTATCAGCGCGAGGTGGTGGCCAAGGCCCGCGGCGATGTGGCCCGCTTTGAAAAGATTCTTCCGGAGTATCTCAAATCTCCCGAGATCACGAAGCGTCGCATCTATCTGGAAACCATGGAGGAGATATACGCAAAGAATCCCAAGGTGATTATTAATACTGGCAGCAAGGGATCCCAGCAGCTGATGTATCTCCCTTTGGATCAGCTTATGAAGCAGGGAGGCAGGGAATAATGAAAATATCGGGAAATGCCCTTGTTGCGGCAGTGGTACTGCTGGGAATTCTGCTTTTTAATGCGGTTTTTGTGGTACATGAGGGCGAGAAGGCTCTGGTAACGCGTTTTGCAAAGGTGATTCGGGACAGTTCCGGCCAGATAATTGTTTATGAGCCGGGGCCGCATTTTAAATGGCCCTTTGTGGAGAAGGTCAAACTTCTGGATGCCAGGATTCAGACTCTGAATTCCAATGAGGACCGCTTTGTTACCGTGGAAAAGAAGGATCTTATTATCGATTCCTACGTTAAGTGGCAGATTGAGGATTTCGTCAAGTTCTACCTTTCCACCAAGGGGGATCGCTTTCAGGCCGAGAGTCTGCTCAGAACCAAAATCACCAACAGTCTCAGAAGCCAGATCGGACTTCTGACCATTAAGGAGATTGTTTCCGGAAAAAGCGATGACAAGCCGGTATCGGGGAGGGAGGACAGCCAGGATTCCAAGAGGGATCAGGTAATGCAGAAGGCTCTTCAGGCCACTTCAGTGTCTGCCCGGGATCTGGGAATCAGAATTATTGATGTCCGGATGATGAAGATCAACCTTCCGAAGGAGGTTTCCGATTCCATTTATCAGCGCATGCGGGCAGAGCGCGATGCCGTGGCCAGACTGCATCGTTCTCAGGGACGTCAGGAAGCGGAAGCCATCAGGGCCAATGCCGATCGTCAGGCAGTGGTGAAGCTGGCCGAGGCTGAAAAGCAGGCCAAGACCATCAGGGCGGAGGGAGAAGCGGAGGCTACCCGGATATATGCTGACTCTTATTCCAGGAATACCGGGCTTTTTGATTTTCTTAGAAGCATGGATGCCTATCGTGCCAGCATGGACAAGGGCGGCAACATTATTGTTACCGATGAGGACAATGAGTTTTTCAAGTATATGAAATAACGCTTTTTTTATCATCCTCTTTTCGTGCTGCTCCTTCTCCGGGGACAGCACAGACCTCCGTTACCCTGACAGGCACGGAGGTTTTTCTTTTTTTTGCTTAAAGCCGGCAGCCGGTTCCGGTTTTGGAGAGATAGCGTGTCAACGGGGGGATTTTTTGTTAAAATCATCCTGTTTGATTGTTGAACTGCTGCTTTCGCGTACCGGGAAGCAGTCATTTGTTTTAGTGGCAGAGAAAATGGCTCAAAGTGTAGTTGTCTTAGGCACCCAGTGGGGTGATGAAGGAAAGGGTAAGATTGTCGATTTGCTTACTGGCGAGGCGGATTATGTGGTTCGTTATCAGGGAGGAAACAACGCCGGTCATACTCTTGTGGTTGATGGCAAGAAACAGGTTCTGCGCCTTATTCCTTCCGGGATTCTGCGTCCTGGCTGTACCTGCGTGATCGGAAATGGCGTGGTGGTTAATCCGGAAGCTCTTATGGGCGAGATCGCCGAGCTTGAGTCCAAGGGGGTTTCGGTAAGGAACAGAATGGTTATTTCTCCCGCATGTCCTCTTATTCTGCCGTATCACATTGCCATTGACAGATCCCGGGAAGCAAAGCTGGGCAAGAAGGCTATCGGCACCACCGGCAGGGGCATCGGTCCGGCTTATGAGGACAAGGCTGCCAGAAGAGCCGTCCGGGTTGGGGATTTGTTTAACATGGAAGATTTTGCCGAAAAGCTGAAGACTGTGATGGAATACCATAACTTCTGTCTTGTCAGCTACTACGGTCAGCCTGCCGTTTCCTATGATGAGGTTTTGGAAAGCTGCCGGAAATATGCGAAGGACATCCTGCCGATGGTGGCCGATGTTACCTCGCTTCTGGCAAAGGCCAGGGAAAGCGGCCGCAGGATCATGTTCGAGGGAGCCCAGGGAGCCTTCCTGGATATTGATCAGGGTACCTATCCGTATGTTACCTCATCGAACACCGTGGCGGGCGGCGTCAGCACCGGAGCCGGATACGGCCCGCGCCACATTGACTACATTGAAGGCATCGTCAAGGCCTACACCACCCGTGTCGGCGGCGGCCCTTTTCCAACTGAGCTTTTGGACAGCACGGGAGACTATCTCTGCGAAAAGGGAGCGGAGTTCGGTTCCGTGACCGGGAGACGGCGTCGCTGCGGCTGGTTTGACGGAGTTGCCATGCGGCGTTCAAATCAGATGAATTCGCTGTCTGGCCTGTGTCTTACCAAGCTTGATGTTCTTGACGAGCTGGACGAGGTTAAGATCTGTACCGCCTACCGGAAGGCTGACGGCACTGTTATTGATTATTCTCCCCTGGCCGCCGATGACTACGAAGGGCTGGAACCGGTTTATGAGGTGCTTCCCGGCTGGAAGCAGTCCACCTTTGGTGTCAGCAAGTACGAGGATCTGCCGGAAAACGCCAGAAAATACATAAAGCGCATTGAAGAGGTTTCCGGAGTAAGAATTGACGTGATATCCACAGGTCCGGATCGGGAACAGACCATTATTCTGCATCATCCGTTTGAAGTGTAACGTAACCTGTTGCTGCCTTATATAACAGTTTCGGCGGCGCTTCATGCTGGTATCTTACAGGAAAGGGGGCGAGAGAAAATCGCCCCTTTTTGCGTGCGGAACAGTATGAGGATCTGATTTATGCGGATAATTTTCCCGGATTATGCTTAAGAAAGGTGATTATGGTTCCCTGAAGGGCAAACCGTGCCCTTCTGTGGAACGCGAGGATCACCGTAACTGCAGAATCCGGTCTTTTCGGGGCAGGGAAGACTGGTATTTGAAAATGTTTTCTTAAACACCGTCCGCCACACGGCAAAACCTTCTGAAATATGCTATATTTGGTCTCAGGGTGTTCTTTTCGGATCGTTTCAGATTATTGGCATAATTATGGATTCTCATTTTCGTATTCTGCTAGTCGATGGCGACAATGCAAACCTGCTGGTAATGCAGCAGATTCTTGACAGCGCTCATGAGGTGGAATTTGCCTTTACTGCCAGGGAGGCCGCTTTTAAGCTGGCCACCAGCAGCTTTGATCTTATTATTTCGGGGTATGACCTGCCCGATATGACGCTTCCGGATTTTTTCTCCAGCATCAGGAGAATAACAAGCCCCCGGGAACTCCCAATTATTGTAATGAGCGACGACGACGACCCCGCGGTGGAGGAAAACAGCTTCCGGCTGGGGGCTCAGGATTTTATCAGCAAGAATTCCAGGATCGGGGTTATCGAAAGGCGTATTATGCGGGTTCTGGAGCTTTATCAGTGCCGTGCCGACATGGAGCAGCGCTATCAGGAGCAGGAGGAGAAGATTGAGAAGATCCGTCAGAATATTGTTGAGGCCTTTGCTTCAATAATTGAAGGAAGGGATCAGCTCACCGGCATGCATATTCAGAGGACGGCATCGTATGTATCCATGGTGGTTCAGGGGCTGGTGCGGAACGGCTACTATGCCGGGGAGCTTGAGGATGAGGCTGTATGCGAGGCCATAGTGCAGTCCGCGCCGCTTCATGATATCGGAAAAATTGCCGTTTCGGATATGATTCTGCTGAAGCCGGGGCGGCTTACCCATGAGGAATTCGAGATCATGAAGCAGCATGCCAGAATCGGCGGCCGGATGATCGAGGAAACCCTGAAGTCCATTGAAAAGCCTCTGATCCTGAGAACGGCGGTGGATATGGCCACCCACCATCATGAAAAGTGGAATGGCAAGGGTTATCCTGATGGTCTCAGGGGAGAACAGATCCCTTTGTGCGCCAGGGTAATGGCGATAGCCGACGTGTTTGATGCCCTGGTATCCAAAAGGTGCTACAAGGAAGCTTTTTCATATGACCGGTCTTTCGAAATAATCCGGGAGGAGTCCGGGCAGCATTTTGATCCCCTGATAGCCGAGGTATTTCTGTCCATGAAGGATGAAATCATCAGGATGTCCGAAAGCTGGGCTCTGGGAGAGAATGAGGATCTTTGCTGTCTTGGATAGGCCTTTCCGGGCAAGTGTTTTCGGGATAGTTGTTTTATATTTGGGAGCGCGGGATCACCGGGTTCTTCTGACTGCCATTTCCGCAAGATTAAAAAGCTGTTCCCGGTACGGACTTTCCGGAAAAATGCCAAGAGCCTCCCGGGCGCAGGAGGCTTCCTTCTCGGCTCTTTCATAGCAGCGGGCGATGGCTCCGGTTTTTTCGGCAAGATTCATGACGGCTTCAAGATTGCAGCTTTTCATGGCCAGCATCGCCTCCGGTTTTTTATGATCCGGGAGGGCGTTCAGAATATAAATCAGAGGCAGGGTGATTTTGTGATTCTGAAGGTCGTCTCCGATATTCTTGCCGAGTTCATCTGCACTGGAGGTGTAATCCAAAATGTCATCGGCTATCTGAAAGGCGTTGCCGAGATAGCGGCCGTAGTCGGAAAGTCCCTGAAGCCGCTCTCCGGAGACGCTGAAGAGAATGCCAGGAATTCGCACCGCAATTTCAAAAAGTACCCCGGTTTTGGCGTAAATGGTGTGGTAGTAGGCCTTTTCGCTGAGCTCAGGATGGTCGATATTTCCCATCTGCTCGATTTCTCCGGAGGCGATGGTGCTGACAGCCCGGAAGAAATCCCTGAAAATTTCCGTGTTTTCGGTAACCGAAGCCAGGCTGAAGGCCTTGGTGAAGAGGTAGTCCCCCCCCAGTACGGCCACTGAGTTGCCGAACAGGCTGTTGGTGCTTTTCCTGCCCCGGCGCATCTCGCTTTCGTCGATGACATCATCGTGCATCAGGGTGGCGGTATGAAGAATTTCAATGGCTGCCGCCAGTTTCATAACACGTTCGTCATGAACCGCATCCGGACTGATAAGCCCCGCTGACAGAAGGAGCAGCGTCGGGCGTATTCTTTTTCCGCCGCCGAGAATAAGATGACGGCACACGCTGTTTACCAGTTCCACCGGCGAATCGACTTCACTCATGATATACCGGTTTACCTTATCCAGCGGTATGGAGAGCAGTTCTTCAGTACTGGTCATGTTATGTCTCTTTAATAAATTAAGGCTGACGCGTTCGGGACGGCCGGGAATATTATACAGTTTTTCTGCCCTGCAAAAAAGAATGAGCCCGGGGCGGACGGCTGACGGGCAGTCGGGAGTGACCGGCAAATAAGAGAAAATGCTCTGTAATGGTGCCCCGTAACGGATTTTCGGAACGGTTTTGGCGGAACGAAGTGGATGTCGGACAATAATTGAAAAAAACTTAGGCATTTTTGTTGCGTATCTGTGATCCAATTTGTATAATACGCGCCATCATATTGTTATATCTAAAGATTTTTGTCCCTGCTAACCCTCACGGGTTTCGGGCTATGGAGTTTTAAATGTACGCAGTTGTATTGACTGGCGGCAAACAGTATCAGGTTTCTGAGGGTGATGTTATTTCCGTTGAGCTTCTTAAGGATGCTCAGAAGGGTGCATCTATCGAACTCGACAAGGTACTGATGGTTGCTGATGGAGACAACGTAAAGGTTGGTGCTCCTTATATTGAAGGCGGAAAGGTTGTGGCTGAGGTTGTTGATCAGACTCAGGGCGAGAAGGTAACTATTACCAAGTTCCGTCGCCGCAAGCATTTCCAGAAGGTTTTCGGTCATCGTCAGAGATACACCGAGCTTAAGATAACCGGTATTAACGCTTAATCAGGAGAGTTATACAATGGCACATAAGAAGGCAGGCGGTAGTTCCCGCAACGGTCGTGATTCCCAGGCTCAGCGTTTAGGTGTTAAGGTGTACAGTGGTACCGCAGTGCAGGCTGGTTCCATTTTGGTTCGGCAGCGCGGCACTCAGTTCCATGCAGGCGCAAATGTTGGCATCGGCAGGGATTATACCCTTTTTGCTAAGGCTGACGGTGTGGTAAAGAATTACGTATCCGGTCCTAAGAATCGCAGATATGTAAGCATTATTCCGGCTTAATTAAAGCTTTTTTTGGATTTCAGGGGCTCTACCGATTTTCGATTGGTAGGGCTTTTTTATTGCTGAAGGGGGCAGAATAATGAAATTTGTCGATGAAACGCAGATACGCGTTGAGGCCGGTGACGGCGGTAACGGCATCGTCAGTTTCCGGCGGGAAAAGTATATTCCGAAGGGCGGTCCCGATGGCGGCGACGGTGGCGACGGCGGCGATGTTTTTGTTATTGCAGATGATAATCTGAATACCCTGGTGGATTATCAGTATCAGAAATTTTTTGCGGCCGGCCGGGGAGCCAACGGCGGGAGCTCCGACTGTACCGGAGCCAGGGGTGCTGACGTTACTCTCAGGGTCCCCGTGGGTACCCGCATAATCGATGCCGATACCGGGGAGGTGCTGGGGGATCTTCTGAAGAAGGGGCAGAAGCTTCTGGTGGCCAAGGGCGGTTTTCACGGGCTGGGGAATTCCCGTTTCAAGAGTTCGGTGAACCGGGCTCCGCGCCAGAAGACAGACGGGTCTCCCGGGGAAAAGCGCTTTATCAGACTGGAGCTGATGCTGATGGCTGATGTGGGGCTCCTGGGACTCCCGAATGCCGGAAAATCCACTTTTATTTCTGCGGTCAGTGCCGCACGTCCGAAAATTGCCGACTATCCCTTTACCACCCTGGTTCCCAGTCTCGGCGTGGTTCGCGTTTCCGAGGGGGCCAGCTTTGTGGTTGCGGATATTCCGGGGTTGATCGAGGGAGCTGCCGACGGAGCAGGACTGGGACACCGGTTCCTTCGTCATTTGGAACGCTGCCGGGTGCTTTTGCATCTGGTGGATATGAAACCGATTGACGGATCCGATCCGGCAAAAAACATCGCCGTTATTGAAAGCGAACTTCGTAGATACAGCGAAAAGCTTGCTGAAAAACCGCGCTGGCTGGTGTTCAATAAATGCGATGCGGTTTCGGCCGAGGAACAGGAGGAGATTGTATCTTCAGTTCTGGCAGATATTCCGGAACAGCCCGCCAGGTATTTTGTGATTTCCGCTCTGGCCCACAAGGGCACCGACAGTCTCTGTCAGGAGGTGATGCAGCTGATTCAGGATTTGGCGGAGCAGGAAAAACAGAATGAGACGGATGTGGCCGCCCGGGATTTTGTGTGGACGGAAAGACCGGAGCCCGTGCAGGAAGATCGTCCGGATGATATTCAGGAAGACTTCGCTCAGGAAATTTTATGAATTCGGTGATTTGTACTCGGAGGAACAGCAGTCTTTGGAGCTGTTTTCGGATGTGGCTGTCAGTCTTATGGCATCCAGCGCCGAGACCCGCCTGGTGGTGCAGACCACCGAGCGCATCGCCCGGGCCTTCGGGTATCCGGATGTCCAGGTTATTGTGGCGGCCGGAATGGTGTGCATTTCCGTTAAAACATCCGGAGGCTACCAGTCCCTGACCAGAAGGGGGGCCCCCCACGGCATTCAGATGGATGTGCTTGCCGAAATAACCGGTCTTTGTCTGGAGGCTGAGCAGGGGCAGATGTCCCAGGCGGCTTTTCAGGACAGATTTCGGAGCATCAGAACCCGGGAGATTAATCCCCTGGCTCTCTGCTTCATGATCGGTCTGGCCACCATGGCTTTCGGATACCTGAATGACGGAAGTCTCCTGGTCGGAGCTTCTGGATTTCTGGCTGGTTTTGTTACCATGGGGGTTCGGGTTCTGCTCCAGAAATATGCGCTGTTTCCGGCCTTCGTGTTCGGATTTCTAGGTTTTTTCGGGACTCTGATTTCCTATGCCTTCGGGGTTTATATTTTTCATTTGCATCAGGCTGATCTGGTAATTTCCCTGGTTATCGGGGTGTTGCTTCTTGTTCCCGGCTTTCCCTTTGTAAACGGGGTACTGGATCTTTTCAAGGGCTATTACAGCATGGCCATTAACAGACTTCTGATCACTACCATTCTGCTGACAGCGGTTTCCCTGGGGATTACCGCAGCGCTGTATTTTTTGCCGCAGGGTTTCTGGGAGAGGTAAAACGTGTTTGCCGATTATGTGCTTAAAACGTTACTGGCAACGCTGCCTTCGGCAGCCTTTGCTCTGCTGTTTCATGTTCCTCCGCGTTATCTCGGGTGGTGTGCCGCCGGCGGAGCGTTTACCTGGTGTTCCAGGATGATTCTGATACGGGAGTTTTCTCTTGGGATTGTCACGGCGACCTTTCTTTCGGTAACTATGATGAGTCTTGCCTTCATTGCCATTGCACCCAGGCTCAGGGTACCGCGTCCGCTGTTTACCGTGGCCAGCATTATTCCCATAATTCCCGGACGTAATGCCTATATGACCCTTTTGAGTGCCATTCAGATTTACGACGGCACCGGCTCCCGGCTTCAAGAAATTGAATCCTTTTGTTTTAACGGGATCACCACCGGGGCTATAATGCTTGCAATGGGGGCTGGAATTGCCCTGCCTCCGCTCTTCTTCTATCGTAAACGTCCGGTGGTCTGATATGCTCTCTGTTATTGTTGCTCACACTGAAAATTTTGTTATCGGAAGGGGCGGTAAAATGCCTTGGCATCTTCCCCGGGATCTCCGGCGCTTTAAGGAACTGACCTGGGGACATGCGATTATCATGGGCAGAAAAACCTATGAGAGCATCGGAGGCCCTCTGCCGGGAAGACTCAATATTGTGGTTACCGGAAATCCCGATTATCAGGTGGCCGACGGGGTAGTCAGGGTGCCAACCCTGGCTGAGGGAGTGCGACAGTCCGGGGCGGACAAGGAGGTCTTTGTCATCGGAGGCGGCCAGCTGTATAAAACCGCTTTTCCCCTGGCGGATCGTCTCTATATCACCCTGATAAAAGCTCATGTTGACGGAGATACCTTTTTTCCGCGCTATTCCCTGGAGGACTTTAACGTGCTTTCAAGCGAGGAGGTCCCGGGGGACATGAAAAACGCCTTTGCCATGGAATTCCTGACCCTGGCCAGAAAGTCCCATTTTCTGTAAAGTTTTTTTTCCGGCGGAAACGAGGTTTTTATGGCGGTTTACTGTGTGGGGGATATTCACGGCTGCTATGACGAGTTCAGACATCTTCTGAGGGAAATGGCGTTTGACCCGGCCAGTGATGAGCTCTTGCTGACCGGAGACATTATCGGCAGAGGTCCGAAACCTTTGGACACTGTTCGTTATATTATGGATCTGGGAGATCGGGCAACCTTTGTGCTTGGTAATCATGATTTGAATTTTCTGGCAATTGTCTATGGCTTCCGGGAGCCAAAAAGAAAGGATATGCTGCAGGATCTCCTGAATTCTCCGGATTTGGAGGATATTGCGGAATGGTTTTCCGGGGCTCCCCTGGCCTTCAGGCATCCCCGGGTTCCCGTATGTCTCGTTCATGCCGGCATTATTCCCGAATGGGATATCGGTGATGCCGTCAGATTTTCCGGGGAGGCAGAGCGGGTTCTCGGGCATCCGGTTTCCCGGAGCAGGTTTCTGCAGAATATGTTTGCGGATACACCGGACAGGTGGGATCCCGGACTGGCTGGAATCGATCGTATCCGCTTCATTGTTAATGTTCTGACCAGAATCCGGCTGTGCCGGCCGGACGGCGCTTTGGATTTTAAAAACAAGAATTCTCCCGAGGAGGCCGCCGGGGAGGGATTGAGACCATGGTTCGATCTCAGAAGCAGCCCTCCGGACAGCGGCAGATCCGTACTGGTATTCGGGCATTGGGCGGCTTTGGGCGGCAGATGCCGGGTTCCCGGAATAAAATCCCTGGATACCGGATGCGTCTGGGGGGGGAGGCTTACCGGCTGGTGCTATGATACCGACCGGGTTTTCAGCGTTGCTTCCGGCTACAGTATTCCTCTTATGAAAAGCTGACACGGTGCTGATTCCGTTCCCGTAATCGGGCCGGTCCGGAATACCGGGAAGCCCGGCGGGAAATTTCCTGTTACCGGCAATTCCCGTTGTCGGGCTTTCGTTTGTTCTCCGAAGCTTTTCTGTATTCAGTGCTCATTGATTCTGAAAATCCTGCCGCCGGCATGATAATAGGGCTGATATTTTTTATTGTAATTACTAATGAAATTTATTATAGTTTTCGGGCGTAACGGCCGTGATACGGCGAAAAATTCCGGCACGGCAGGATGAATAATACAGACAGAAAGCTTAAGACGAGGTGACGAAAGTGCCGTACATAAAAAAGGATTTTATTGAACGCCTGATTGATCGCGTTGACATTGTGGACGTTATCGGTTCCCGGATTACTCTGAAGCGTTCCGGGAACAGCTATATGTGCTGCTGCCCCTTCCATAATGAAAAAACCCCCAGTTTCAGCGTTAACCAGCAGAAGCAGTTTTTCAACTGCTTTGGTTGTCACAAATCCGGGAACGTCCTGGGTTTTATTATGGATTATGACCAGCTGAGCTTCCCGGAGGCGGTGGAGCAACTTGCAAAGGAAGCCGGGGTTCCCGTGGAATACGAGGAGAGTTCCGGAAAGCCTCAGGAAAAACGGGAGCATGAGGTTGATTTCTATGATCTTCTGGAGCGGGCCGCCGGATTATTCGAAGCCGAGCTTTCCAGACATCCCGAGGCTTTGGCCTATCTCCATGGAAGAGGGCTGTCCGATGACACCCTCCGACGTTATCATGTGGGCTTTGCTCCGGAATCATGGGATTTTCTTATAAAGAATCTGGCGGGCGACAATCCCAGGATTCTGAAGGCCATGACGGAACTCGGGCTGGCAACTCAGGGTCAGCAGGGAAAGACCTACGATACCTTCAGAAAACGGGTGATGATTCCCATTCGCGACAAAAGAGGCCGCACCATTGCGTTCGGCGGCCGGGTTCTTGACGACTCCAAGCCCAAATACATCAATTCCAGGGAAAGTCCGGTATACAAAAAGGGGCATGAGCTTTTTAATCTTGATTCCATCAGAAATCTGCGGGACAAGAATCTTTCCTATATCGTGATTACCGAAGGGTATATGGATGTGATTGCCCTGGAACAGGCGGGAATTCATAATGCGGTGGCTTCTTTGGGAACGGCCACCACTCCAGAACAGATGAATCTTCTTTTCAAGCAGGCCGACAGGATTATTTTCTGCTATGACGGTGATTCCGCCGGACGGAATGCGGCATGGCATGCTCTCAATACTGCACTTCCGGCCCTCAGGGATGACAAGCAGCTTCTCTTCTGTTTTCTCCCGCCGGAGCATGATCCGGACACCCTGGTGAGAACTCAGGGTGCCAGGGCCATGATTGACTATCTGGAGCATGCGGAAAGCCTTCCGGAATATATTGTTTCCACCCTGGAGAAGGAATACAGCGTTGCCGATGACGGCGGCAGGGTCAACTGCATTGACAGGGCCTCCGAACTACTGAGCATGATGCCTGAGGCCACCCTGACCCGGGCTGCGGTTGAGAAGCGGCTGGCAAATCTGGTGGGCTGGTCTCAGGAAAGCCTGCATTCCGGCATTAATACCGCCATCGGGAATATTCTGGCCCGAAAGAATGCCAGGAGCACCGAGAACCGGCAGTACCGTGTCAATTCTCGGAATCAGGACGGCTATGCCGACCCCGATAACATCCCTCTGACTCCCATGAGAGCTGTGGTGGCCAGACTGGTAAAGGATCCGGAGCTTCTCAGGGCAATTCCCGAACCGGATCGTCTTGTAGAACTTCTGAACGAGTATGCAAGGGATCGCAGCGCAGTGCTTCTGGATCTTGTTTCGAAGATAAAGTCCTGTCCCGATACCACGACAGGAGCCCTTCTGGAAAAATATCGGGAGTCCGGAAATGTGGGGAAGCTTATCGGGCTTCTGGCAGCGAGATCCGATACCGAAGTGGAGCAGGAAGGTTTTGTGGAGATTAAAATCATTGATCTCCTGCACTTCATAAAAAACATCCTCATGGAGCATCTTACGGCCAGAACAGAGGCCCTCAGGATAAAAGGGCTCCGGAATAACGGGCTTGACAGCAAGGAACTTATGGAGTTTCAGTATCTGGAAACCAGAACCCGGGAACTTCTGACCGACCGAGGCCGCGAGAGCTGATTTCACGTGGCAAAATCTGAAAAAACAACCGAAGATCTTTATTTCACCCCCTTTAAACTTATTTCAAGTAGTGTAAAATATGCGCTTTCAGATAGAGGTCGTTTTTTGGGGAAGCGTCTCTGTTTTCGGTTGTAAAGAACTCTTAACTCTGGAGAAATGTTTTTATATGGAAGAAAAGCCGTCATCAATCCTGGCGATGCTTACTCAGGAAGGCAAGAGAAAGGGTGGCTATCTCACGGTAAAGGAGATTAAGGAAAAGCTTCCTGAAGAATATTTTGAATCTGAAAAGCTGGATGAGATTTTTCAGGTTCTGGCAGAACGTGATATCCAGATTTGCGAGAAAGAGCCCGAAGAGGGAGATTTGGTTCTCAACCAGACCGCCGGTGAAACGGAGAATCTTATTACCGATATCGGCAGTTCCTCCGACCCTGTCAGAATGTACATGCGTGAAATGGGGGCGGTCAACCTCCTTACCAGAGAGCAGGAAATCAATACTGCCAAGCGTATTGAGGAAGGAAAGAGCCGGGTACAGTCCCTCCTTTCTGATTTCCCCGCATCCGAGGAGATTCTTCTCAGATACTTTGACAATTACGAGAAGGGGCTTTGCAAGCTTTCGGATGTGATTGTCGGTTTTCAGGAAAACTCGGTTTTTGATGAAAACTCGGTTCCTGCCGACGATGACGGTTCCTCCCCGGCTGATGAGGAAATCAGTATTGACGGTCTGGACTCATCCGTGGACACCAGCGGAGTGATCGATGATGTGGAAGATGAGGACGCCGAGGACAGCGAGGACAGTGCAGAAGATTCTTCCGATATGGACGATCCTGAAAAGGAAGGTGCCGAACCTGAGGATTCCGATGATGCCGAGATGCCGGCAGACAGTGATACCCTGGATGTGGATCCGGCTTTGGCAGCGGAGCGCATTGCCGTGCTCAGAAAAAATTATAACGCTGCCATGAAAGCTCTCAAGCGTTTCGGCAGAGGAGCCAAGACCACCGAAAAGCATTTTGCGGAAATGAAGGAAAGCTTTTGCGGTTTTGTCATAAACAGCAAGCTTAACGAGGAAATTCTGACGGTGGTTCGTGATTTTGCCGAAAGACTAAAGAATCAGGAAAGACAGATTCGTCTGATTCTTGTCAAGAACTGCGGCCTCAAGCCGGAGGAGTACCGCCGTTATTATTCCGAATCCAAAAAGGAAGCCACTTCCGAATGGTACGAGCACATCATTAAGCTTAAGAAGCCTTTTGCCAAAAAGGCCGTGATTTATGAGAAGCAGCTTCTCAGCGCCGTGGAATGCCTCCGGGGTATTGAAAACGATTCTCAGACCCGGATTTCGGAGATCCGCCGCATCAGTCAGGAAATCATGATGTGGGAAGCCAAGACCAAGAAGGCAAAGTCGGAGATGATCGAGGCAAATCTGCGTCTCGTGGTTTCCATTGCCAAGAAATACATCAACCGGGGGATGCCGTTCCAGGATTTGATTTCCGAGGGAAATATCGGTCTTATGAAGGCGGTGGACAAGTTCGAATACCGCAGGGGATACAAGTTTTCCACTTACGCCACCTGGTGGATTCGGCAGGCCATAACCCGTTCAATAGCCGATCAGGCCCGAATTATCCGGGTGCCGGTGCATATGATTGAAACCATGCACAAGTACAACCGGATTGCCCGGCAGATTCTTCAGGAAAAAGGGCATGAGGCCACTCCAGAGGAGATTTCGGCCAGAATGGGCATTTCCGTGGAGAAGATTCAGAAGGTAATGAAGATTTCCAAGGAGCCGATGTCCATGGAGTCTCCCATCGGCGATGACGAGGATTCCAGACTGGGGGATTTCCTGGAGGACGAAACCACGCAGATGCCTCAGGATTTGGCAGCTCAGGACAATCTCAAGTATGTTATCGAGAAGATCCTTACGGATCTGTCTCCCCGTGAGGCCATGGTTCTTCGTATGCGTTACGGAATCGGCATGCCGTCGGATCATACTCTTGAAGAGGTGGGGCAGCATTTCGGGCTTACCAGGGAGCGCATCCGACAGATTGAGGCTAAGGGGCTTCGTAAGCTCAGACATCCCACCAGATCCGAGCCTTTAAAGAGTTTTGTGGATAATTAAGCCCTTTTTTAAGGAAAAGGAAATCAACGCATAATAAAGTCTGACGTCCCTGTCAGACTTTATAGCGGGATACGTCTATTAATGTGACATAGATCATATTTTTTCAATTCAGCGTTTAACACGCGACATCTCCTGGATCTAAAATCCTATACCCCATTTAATTATGGGAGTCCTCTTTTTTCATAATTTTGCGCCGGTGCATTTCTTTCAGCAGGCCTTCCGTTTTTCTGTGACAAAAGGGCGACAGTTTCAATTTTTCATGGTCTTTGCATTAGTTTTAATGGCGGCCCCTTCGGGAGTGGTGCTATCTATTAAGGCGGTATAATGGAAAATTCTTCTGCATTTATTTCGTTAAGACAGCTTATTATTGATGGTAAAGAGAGAGGATATCTTACAAAATCCGAGATTAAAGAGCATTTGCCTGCCGAGTTTGAGGATGATGAAAAACTGGAGGATTTTTTCCAGCGCTGCGAGGAAATGGACATTCAGATTTACGACAAGCCGCCGGAATCCGATGACCTCATTCTGAATCAGACTGCCTCCGAGACCGAGAAGATGATATCCGACATCGGAAAAACCACCGATCCGGTAAGAATGTACATGCGGGAGATGGGCAGTGTGGGACTTCTGGATCGCAAGACAGAGGTACAGATTGCCAGACGAATTGAAGAAAGTGTGCGCGGGGTTCAGTCATGTCTGGGGCGTTGTCCCCTGGTGGTAAAGCAGTTTCTGGATCAGTTTCAGGAGGTTTCCAGTCAGAATTCCCGGGTATCCGATCTGGTATCCGGTTTCCGTCTTGAAGGTGATGAAGATGCGGAGGGGGATGATATCAGGGAAGACGATGCTGCCGCTTCCGATGCCGGAAATCTTGATGAACTGGCAGAAGAGTCCGGGGATATTTCCGAGGATGAGACTTCCGGTTCCGGCAATGATTCGGATGATGAAGGTGATGCCGGAGCGGTCAAGGATGACGGGGATATGGATGACGCCGGCGGGGCCGGGCCTTCTCTGGAGGAAGTTGCCGCCCAGATGGTTCATCTGGAGAAGGCTTACCGTTCTTTTGAAAAGTCCCGTATCAAAAACGGCCTCAGGCATTCCCAGACTCACCGTGCTCTTACGATGATGGAGAAGGAGTTTATCAGATTCAAGCTGCCGCAGAAGGAGCTTTCCTACCTTTCCCGGGTAGCCCAGGATCATTTTTCGGAAATGCGGCCTCATGATGACTACATGGCCGAAATTCTTAAAAAGCGCTGCTCCATGGATCTTCCTTCCTATCGCAAGTTTTATCTGGAAAACAGAAGGCCCTTTGACGAAGAATGGTTTGAGATGGTTTCGGGACTGGATCGCCCGTTCGCCGCCAAGATGGTCGGACTCCGGAAGCAGATTCTGGAGGAGCTCAAACGGATTTCGGGAATCGAGGATCGGATCTGCATCGAGATTTATAAGCTCCGGGATCTGAAAAAGGAGCTTATCCTGCTGGATCAGAATGCCCAGAAGGCCAAGGGGGAAATGATTAATGCCAATCTCAGGCTGGTCATCTCCATTGCCAAGAAGTACACCGGCAGGGGCATGCAGTTTCTGGATCTGGTACAGGAGGGCAACATCGGCCTCATGAAGGCTGTGGATAAGTTTGAATACAAGAGAGGTTTCAAGTTTTCCACCTATGCCACCTGGTGGATTCGCCAGGCTATTACCAGGTCTATTGCGGATCAGGCCCGAACCATCAGAATACCGGTGCATATGATTGAGACCATTAACAAGCTTAACCGGGTTTCCCGGCAGATGTTGCAGGAGAACGGCAGGGAACCGACCCCGGAGGATCTGGCAAAAAGGATGGGGCTTCCGGT
Organism: uncultured Ruminobacter sp.; assembly: GCA_902776415.1. GTDB lineage: Bacteria > Pseudomonadota > Gammaproteobacteria > Enterobacterales > Succinivibrionaceae > Succinimonas. The sequence continues at coordinate 91,777 of CACYPY010000001.1, read as the reverse complement.
GGACAAGATCCGGAAGGTTATGAAAATTTCCAAGGAGCCGGTTTCCATGGAAAAGCCTGTGGGGGACGACGAGGATTCGCATTATGGGGATTTTCTGGAGGATACCACCCTGCCGCTTCCGGCCGATGTTGCCACGGTGGACAGTCTCCGGGACATTACCGAAAAGGCTCTGAGCGGACTCTCCCCTCGGGAGGCCCGGGTTATCAGGATGCGGTTCGGGATCGGCATGAGCTCGGATCATACCCTGGAAGAGGTAGGCAAGCAGTTTGATGTTACCCGGGAAAGAATTCGTCAGATTGAGGCCAAGGCTCTTCGCAAGCTCCGGCATCCCAGCAGGTCCACCGCTCTCCGCAGCTTCCTGGACAGCAGCAATCAGGAAGCGGTTTAGACTCGGCGGGTATGCCGTCCAAGAACCTCAGTATCGGAGAAAGAGGGCTTTTTAAAAGCCCTTTTTTAATTTGTCCTGTCCCGGAACTCCGGCCAAAATGAGCTGCTTCCGGAATTTTTTTGCCGGTTAAAAAAGTTTGCGGGAAATATAGACAAGTTTAATTTGGACTTGTATAATTGCACCCGTTCCGAGGCCCATTAGCTCAGTCGGTTAGAGCAGACGACTCATAATCGTTTGGTCCACTGTTCAAGTCAGTGATGGGCCACCATGAGGAACCATTCTTGATTCTTCGTTTTTTTTCTTTTTCTGATGTCTTCAATCACCGTAACTGTATCCGAATTAACTTCCGAAGGAACCGGTCTTGCCTTTTACAACGGAAAAAAAGTATTTGTCCCCGGAGTTTTTCCGGGAGAAAGTGCTGTTATAGAACCTCTTGTTGAAAAGCCGGGATATATTTCCGGAAAGCTTCTGAAAATTACTGACAAAAGTCCGGACAGAGTTCCCGACTTTTGTGCCATGAGGTGCGGCGGCTGTTCCTTTACCGGGCTTTCCTATGAGGCGGAGCTCGGTTTCAAGTCCGTTTTTCTGCTGCACCTTTATGAGGATCTTCCGGGTTTTTCCAGGGAGCTTTTCATGGGGATTACCGGAATGCCGGATCCCTTTCGTTACCGTAACAAGGCCGTTTATATGGGAGAGCGGGATTCGGACGGGAGATTTGTTCTCGGACTTTACGAACGGGATTCCCATAGAATTGCCGATATTCCAGACTGCCGGCTGGAGCCGGTCTGGATGAACCGGATCAGAAACGGGTTGCGGGATCTGATAAACGGGCCTGACAGTGATCCCGGAATGGCGGAGTTTGCCGGGAATTTCAGATATCTGTTTTTAAGGGGGCAGGCAAACGGAGATTCCGAAGCTTCTGATACCGGAAGATGCGCCGTGCTGGTTCTGAGACAGGGTTTTGTTCCTGATCCGGTGTTGGAGTATCTCAGGACTGCGGGGATTTCCAATATTGCGGTTAACCGGAACAGCGCTCCCGGGAACCGGATTTTCGGGGAGGAGTTTCAGACTCTCAGAGGAGATCCGTATGCCGTAATGTCTCTTTATGATCGGCACTTTCTGGTGAGGCCGGAGTCGTTTTTTCAGATAAATACCGGGGTTACCGAAAAACTCTATGACAAGGCCATTGAGCTTTTGGATCCGGCTCCGGATTCCGTGATAGCGGATCTTTATTCAGGTATTGGGACCATATCGTTTCGGCTGGCAGGCAGAGTCCGGATGGTATACGGAATCGAGGCAGTTCCGGAGGCTGTCAGGGATGCGGAAAATAACAGCAGGAAATTCGGCATTGGTAATGTCAGATTTTATGCGGGGCTGGTGGAGGAGGTGCTACCGAAGCTGGTTAATGGGGGGGCGAAATTTGACGGTGTGATTCTGGATCCTGCCCGAAAAGGGCTGGAGGAGAGTGTCATAAACACTCTGGCGGCTCTTAAGGTTCCCGGAATTGTGTACATTTCCTGTAATCCCAAAACTCAGAAGCGGGACGTGGAGCTGTTTCAGAAGCTCGGTTACCGGATGGAGTGCCTTTATGGTTTTGACATGTTTCCGCATACCTGTCACGTCGAGACGGTTGTACTGCTGTCACGTGATAAATCCTGAAGAAAACCAGTATTTATGAGGTTTCAGCGAGTACGACTGAAATTTACACTTTGCGTTTTATGCTGTATTTCTTTGCAAAAATGAGTTTGCTCTTATGTTATGACAGAAGTATGTTTTTGAGTTCCTGGGATTAAGCGGACTGCACTGCCGGGATATTATTGAATAAGACGGGAGGTTTTGAATATCCGTTCTGTGAATTCATTTCAGACCTCCGTTCACAGATTTGAGGAATCAATAACAATGAAAATTGGATTTGCCGGCGGCGCTCAGGAGGTAGGAGGAAGCTGTATCTGCTTCCGGGTCGGAGAACGTGGTATTCTGATGGACGCCGGGATCCGCCAGGGGGGCAGCAGGGATCCCCTGCCGGATTTGCGGCTGGTTCAGGAGATGGGCGGAATTGATGCCATTCTGATCAGTCATGCGCACATGGATCACATCGGTTCCCTTCCCCTGATTTCCCGGGCTTTTCCGGATGCCCCCATCTACATGACACCCATGACCATGGATCTCACCCGGGTGCTTTTGCATGACTCTCTTAAGATCATGTCATCCCGGGAGGAGGAAATTCCTCTTTACGGAGAGGCGGAAGTTTCTGCCATGATGGATCGTATTGTGCCTCTCAATGAACAGTTTGAGAAGGAAATCCTGCCGGAGATTACCGCGGTTTTCTATCCGGCCGGACATATTGCGGGAGCGGCGTGTATTTATCTTAAAACCCCGGAGGGCACAATCTTCTATTCGGGCGATTTTGCCACCTTCCCTCAGCAGACGATTGACGGCATTCATATTCCGCGGCTTCGTCCGGATATTAGCATTGTGGAGTCCACCTACGGCGATCGTCTTCATGCAAACCGGCAGGTGGAGGAGGAGCGGCTGATCCGCATGGTTGCCGAAGCGGTTACCGCCGGCAAAAAAGTGCTGATTCCCAGTTTTGCTCTCGGACGGGCCCAGGAGGTTATTCTTTTGCTGCGTTCCGGGATAAACCGGGGAGTGATTCCTCCGGTTCCCGTGTATGTGGACGGCATGGTGCGGGAAATCTGCCGGATCTATCATCTGCACCCCTCCTGTCTTAGAAACAAGCTTGCCAAAAGCATTATGAAGGGTTTTAATCCCTTCTATTCCAAGGAGGTGCAACCGGTTTTGCCCTCTCAGGATCGCGGCGAACTTGTGGAGAAAGACGGCCCCGCCATTTTTGTGGCAAGCTCAGGCATGCTCAGCGGGGGGCCCAGCGTGCTCTATGCGGAAAAAATTATTTCCCGGGAGGATGGTCTGGTCATTCTCACGGGCTATCAGGACGAGGAAGCTCCCGGCCGGGCTCTCATGGATTTGGCGGAAAAAGTCGCCGCACGTCAGGGGGCCGAAACCGATGCTGAAGAGGTGACCTTTTCATTGGCAGGGAGGAGTATTCCTGTGCGGGCGAATGTCTGCAAAGTCGGACTTTCAGCTCATGGAGACCAGGGGGAGATTCTGAACCTTCTGACCAAACTGAGTCCGCGGGATGTCTTTCTGGTACACGGTGACGCCACTGCCATGCCGGCTCTGGCACGGCTTGTTACAGGAGAACACCTCAGGAATGTTCACCTGCCGCGGTGCGGGGAAATCACGACGGTAACTTATCGCACACTGAGGAAACAGCGTCTCCGTAACTGGCCCTGGACTCTCGGTGAAACCGGTTTTCCTGATGAATCCGGAATGTCCCGGCTGCGGCAGTTTGTGCTGGAACATTATCCGGAACGGCAGTGGACAGCCATGCAGCTTATGGAAATCTGGTATGGAAAGCCGGCCGCCGATTCTTCGGAAATCACGGTCTGGCAGCAGCTTCTGCTGGACACGGCCTGCTTCATATCAGAAGAGATGCACCTTTTCCAGTTTCATCCGGCATCAGACGCCGAGCTGTCTGATGCCAGGAAGCCAAGGGAGCTTACTATCCAGACGATTCAGGAACTGGCAGGGAAGCATTTTTCATCCTTCGGTTATACCAAAGCCGGCACTTATCCTGAGGAAAAGAAGCTGGTCTTGCGCTTCATTTTTCCGGATGCCGTGAATCAGGAGGCGTTTAAGGCAGCGGCTGAACTTTTTGAAGCGGAAACCGGGTGGACGGTTTCCATTCATCCGGCCACGAATCACGGTTCCGCACAGCAGCTTCTGCATAAGCTTCTTGAGGAGCGCCTTGTAAAAATCAGCTACTTTGAACCTGAGAAAAGATATCAGGTTACTGTTTTAAACAGCGACAGGAACGACAGTGCCATAGCTGACAGGTTTAAATCGGAAACTGGCTGGAGGCTTACACTGGTTTCCGATAATGCTCAAAACCGTGATACTGCGGATAAGGCTGCTACACAGGCGGCAGCTCCGGCAGGCAAAGGAAGGTTTGACGAACAGAACGCCGCGCTTTCATATGTCAGAAGCATCTGTGCCGAGGAAAAAATCCCCCTGCAGAAGATAGGTGTCAAGTACGATCATTTGGGAAAATACATGGAAATGACCTTCATTTCCCCGGAGATCGGCAGACGGTACAGGAAACAGATAGACTCTCTCTCGGAGACTGTGGGATGGCGCCTTCTGATTGGCAATACCGTACTGCAGAATCAGGTTCTGTCCATAGCGGCGAGTGCTGCGGAACGTGCCGGGCTGGTTCTGAAAAAAAGCCCCTCATATATGCCCGCAAACCGGGAGGTACAGCTGAAGGTGCAGGGATTTACCCCGGCGACGCAGGCGGCGGTGACCTCTGAGATTACGGAAAAAACCGGTCTTCCCTGCAAAATCACCATGGCTTCATGATTCAAAGAGGGCTGGTGCCGGAAGTTAAAGACAGTTTTCCCGGCTTCCGGCCGGGAAGATTGAGGCTTTTTCTCTGTCCGGCAGAGCAGAAACAACGTCAGGATCAGGAGAGCAGATTACTTTATTCCCAGCTGCTTTTTGTAGTTTCTGACCTGAATGGCAAACAGCTTGGCGTCCTTGCTGGAGACATCGGGAGATGCGGAGCCTCCTGAAGGCAGGGTAACCTTCATGGCATTTACAGGAACATTGTTGATTCTGAGCTCGTAATGAAGATGCGGCCCCGTTGATCTTCCGGTGTTTCCGGAAAGGGCGATGCGCTGGTTGGCCTTTACAGTCTGACCAGGTTTGACCAGAATCTTGCTGAGATGCATGTATACGGTGGAGTAGGCTCCCTGGTGCTTGATTACAATGTAGTAGCCTGCTGCGCTCTGGTAAGTGCATCTCTCGACCACGCCGTCTGCCGGGGCATATACCGGCGTGCCCACGGGAACCCCGAAATCCGTGCCGTTGTGCGGCCGTACCTTGCCGGTAACCGGATGCCTCCGATGCGGATTGAACTGACTGGTGATGCGAATCTGGCCTGCTATCGGGTACCGGCTGAACTTGCCGCTGGACTTGTTCTGAAAGATCTTTTCGTCATAGTATTTGTTGTTCGAACTCAGTCTGAAGGCATTGACGCGCCCCTGCTTGCGGGACTGGATGGATACGGCATTTATGCGATCCCCCTGGCGGTTGCCGCTGAACAGAATCCTGATTTCATCTCCTGCTTGCAGATTAGTCATGGAGAAGCGTCCCTTGAACATTGACACAATGGACTTGATTTCGCTGCCGCTGAGTCCTGCCCGCACCCCGGCAGTTTTGAGAGTGTCCCCTTTCTGGAGGGAGATGATGGTGAGACTCTTTCTTACGGAAATATTCGGTTCCTGCTCCTTCTTCAGTCGTTCTGCTTCGGCACGGAGTCTGGCTTCCTTTTCTTCCTTGGCTTTGGCAAGGGCCGCCTGCTCCCGGCGTTTTCTTTCCTCTTCTGCTTTTCTTTCGGCAATAAGACGTTGCCGTTCCCTTTCTTCCCTGAGTTTCTGCTTTTCAGCGGCCTGAGCCTGAATTCTGCGGCTGTTTTCTTCCCTGCGGGCCTGTTCCCGTTTAGCCTGCTCTTCCTTCTTGCGGGCCAGCTCCTGCTGCTTAGCCAGTTCGGCCTGTCTGGCCTGTTCTGCTTTCTTTTTTTCTTCCCGGGCCTTTTCCTCTTCGGTCTTTCCGGCATTTGCCATCTGGGCTGCCAGTTCCCTGGCGCTCAGAGCTTCAATTTCCTCGTTATTGAGATTTATGTGGGTATCCACCGGTTCCTTTACGGCAATAAACTGCAACTGCTCCGAATTCCTGTTGCGGATGTAGCGCACCTGATTTTCCCGATCCAGGGGCTTGACCAGCTGCAGCACCTGATTCTTGCTGTCCAAAAGGAAATAGATTTTGTCTCCGGGGATGATTTTCTTGATGGAGCTCCCGTACACCGGAGCATTTTCAATTGCCTTCAGGATTTCGTAGGGCTGATTAAGAGTGAGAAAAATGTTGTTGATATTATCCCCTCTCACAACTACCTGGAGATACCATTCCGGAGCGTCATCGCTGTCATCCGAGGAGCCGAAGAGTTCGGAATCGGCAATCGGATCCTCGTCAATGCTTTCGGTGGCGTTAACGTCATCGGAGTAGGTGATGCCCTGAAAATCCTGGTGGATATCCGGAACCCTGCCGGTAGAGGACCATTGCATGGCACGACTGTCGGAGGATTTCTGGGGGGCTGGCAGAAAAATTGCGGTGACGAGAGAAATGGTCAGGAGAATGCAAATGGCATAGACATGGTTTTTCGGGATGGGAAATCTTAATTCGTCTGAGCTGGAACGATTTTCTGAGACATCTCGCATCACAAAACTGACTCCAACCCGCTGTTAACAAAAACCACCTGGCAACCATCAATATGAGACCGGTTTTTGCAATAAAAGTTCCCTGAAAACGGTGTTTTTTAACAAACGGCACAGAGAGTGTCAAAAACAGTTGTCAGGAGGATATAAAGGCACCGGGAAACCGGCACAAAAAACACCCATGCAAATAAGGGAGATTTCGTATATGATAACGTTAATTGGCCGTTATTCAAAATAGTTTGAAACAGTCGATCGTCTAAATTCAAATTAATTGCAAAATTGCTGTTTATACCGGCCGGCATGCGGGAGTGTTTTTCTGCGGTTATTCTCAGGTTCAGGTAGAAACGGCAGGTTCTCAGGTTCTTTATTTTGTTGTCAGCAGAATACCGGAGTCTGACCTGAGATTTGTTTTACAAAGGTTTTCTATGATTTTCGGTGACAAGTTTTATCGTCTTCTTGATGAAATGAGCATATGGCAGCAGTCTTTGTTTTCACTGGTTCTGGCATCAAGAATGAGTCCCAACCTGTATCTCTACTGCAATCTGTCGCAGGATACGGATCTCCGGGAGGCATTCCGCAAAGCCATTGATGCCATGTGGGTCTATCATACCGACAAGAACAATCATGTCAGTCTGGATATCGTTCATGATGATCTCGAAAAGGTGATGCCGGTGCCGGACCCGGAGGGATCCTACGGGGCCTACCCGGCATTCGATGCCTGTCAGGCTCTGGTTCTGGCAATTGAGGCCATTACCGAAAAGAACGGTGATGAGGCTCTTAATGCCAGCAACATTTCGGTATGCACGGTGGCAAAGTTTCTGGAGGTGCAGGAGGAGCGGAGCATTTCTGACGATGAGCTCAGAGAACGGAAGCTCATGGAGGAGGAGATGGATTTTCAGGTGGAGCTTTTGTCAAGACTGCGCCGGAAACGCGAGTCCTCGTGGATTCAGGAGCTTTATGAGGAATTCTGCAATGTCACGTGCTCCAATATCGGAATCTCGTCGGATTCCGAATTGTAATTGCAGTCTCCGCCGTTTCCGGTCTTCAGCCGCCGAAGTGCTGCCAGCTTTTAAATAGCAGCAGGATTCCGCTCAGGATCATGATGCTCTGAAAAAGCTTTTTGATAAAAACAGCGTTAACCTTTTTGATAATCATGGTTCCTGCAAAGCCTCCCATGAATGCTCCCAGGGTCAGCATCGGCACCCAGGCCCAGTGTATTACCGCCACGGTTCCCAGTGTGAAGGCCCCGATAAAGTTCCACAGAAGGGCGATAAAGATCATGGAGTGGTGAATGGCCTTTTTGATATCCTGTCTGAACCACATTACCAGCACCATAATGCCGATAAGACCGGCTCCCGAGGAAAAGGAACCGCTGAGCATGCCGGTAAGGGCGATTAAAAAGCCTCCCAGAATGTAATCCCTGACTGTAAGGGAGTTTTCATGATTTTCCAGCCCGAAATCCTTTCTCAGGATGGAATATATTACCGAGGCTATGGTGATTATTCCCAGAATTAGTTCGGCCAGCCAGTCCGCAACCAGAGTTACCAGGCATGATCCCAGAACTACCGCGGGACATCCTATGAGAATCATCTCGGCGGCAATTATCCTGTTGATGCTCCTGAGTTCATGGTTTCTGGCATAGGATCCCATGCCCAGAGCCACCACGGCCACCTTGTGAGTGCCGAGAGCCTCGGTAAATCCGAGTCCCATGAAAATCAGCACCGGAAGCTGCACGAATCCGGCGCCGCCTCCGGAAAGCGAGGCCAGAACATTTGCGAGAAAGCCGGTAAAAAATAGAGTAATCTGTTCAATAACGGTCTGAAGCATCTGACTGTCCCTGTTTCAATAAATCCGATCCCGGAGAAACAGGATCGCTGATCGCTGTTAAGTCCGGCAAAAAATAAAGACAGCGCAGAGCTGTCTTTGTCAGAATATGCGGCAGCAGAATTACTGCTTTTCGCGTCTTATGGCCCGGTAGGCGATATCGTGCCGGAAGAACATACCATCCCAGGAAACGGTTCGGGCCAGCGCATAGGCTTTTTCCTGCGCTTCCGACACGGTATTTCCCAAAGCAGTGGCGCAGAGCACCCGTCCGCCGCTTGTTACCACCTGACCGTCTGAAATTCTGGTACCGGCCTGGAATATTTTGGTATCCGGGGCAGAAGGAGTGTCAAGACCGCTGATGACGTCGCCCTTTTTAGGCTTTGCCGGGTAGCCCTGAGCGGCGAGAACCACGCCTACTGCCGGCCGGGGATCATACTCGGCATCGCCATTCTCCAGTTCTCCGTTTACTGCCCTGAGACAGAGATCGGCGAGGTCGCTCTTCATTCTCATCATGACAGGCTGGGTTTCCGGATCTCCGAAACGGCAGTTGAATTCAATAACCTTCGGTGCTCCGGTGCTGTCTATCATAAGCCCGGCATAAAGGAAGCCCACGTATTTGCAGCCTTCGGCTTTCATTCCTTTGATGGTCGGGAAAATGATCTCGTCCATTACCCGCTGATAGACCTCCCGGGTAACCACCGGAGCAGGGGAATAGGCCCCCATCCCGCCGGTATTGAGACCGGTGTCCCCGTCGCCGACTCTCTTGTGATCCTGGCTGGTAGCCATGGGAACCACATGATCGCCGTCGGTCATGACGATGAACGAGGCCTCTTCTCCCTCAAGGAAATCCTCGATAACCACCCGGGATCCCGCGGCGCCGAATGCGTTTCCGGACAGCATGTCCCGGACGGCGTTTTCGGCGGTTTCCAGATCCATGGCGACAATAACGCCCTTGCCTGCAGCCAGACCGTCAGCCTTTACCACCACAGGAGCACCGTGTTCCCTGAGATATGCCAGGGCCGGTTCGGTTTCCGTAAAGGTCCGGTATTTTGCGGTAGGGATATGGTGTCTCTCCAGAAAGTCCTTGGTAAATGACTTGGAGCCTTCCAGCCGGGCGGCGGCCTTACTCGGTCCGAAAATTTTCAGGCCGGCTTCCGTGAATGCATCGGTGATTCCCATAACCAGCGGAGCTTCGGGGCCCACAATGGTCAGGTCGATGCCGTTTTTAACGGCAAAGTCCCTGAGGGCCGGGATATCCTCAGCTCCGATGGCAATATTTTCAACCTTGTTCTCTCCGGCAGTGCCCGGATTTCCAGGAGCAACAAATACCTGGCTTACCAGGGGGGAGGAGGCAGCCTTCCATGCCAGGGCATGCTCGCGCCCGCCGTTTCCGATAACTAAAACCTTCATAAAGTTTCCTGATTAAAAAAGGGAGAGCACGTTTTCTCTCCCTCATCAATTAAAAATTAGTGTCTGAAATGTCTTATGCCGGTAAATACCATGGCCATGCCGTATTCATCGCAGGCATCAATGCTTTCCTGATCCCGGATGGACCCGCCCGGCTGAATGATGCAGGTAATGCCGGCCTTGTGAGCGGCGTCCACGCTGTCACGGAACGGGAAGAAGGCATCGGAGGCCAGCACGGAGCCGGCTACACTGAGCCCTTCGCGTTCAGCCTTGGTTACGGCGATTTCGGCGGAGAATACCCGGCTCATCTGACCACAGCCCACCCCGATGGTCATTCTGTCCCTGGTATAAACGATGGCATTGGATTTGGTGTACTTGACCACGTTCCAGGCAAACAGGAGTTCATCCATCTCATCCTGAGTAGGGGCTCTCTTTGTTACAACCTTTAGGTCGTCTTTGACATAGGTGGCGATATCGGTATCCTGAACCAGAAGACCGCCGGTTACCCGTTTGTATTCCAGTGCCGGAATCCTCTTTTCCCAGAAGCCGCATTCCAAAAGTCTGATCCCCTTCTTGGCGGATACCACCTGTCTGGCAGCCTCGGAAACCCTGGGGGCAATGATAACCTCGCAGAACTGATTGGCCAGGATTTTGGCAGCAGTCTGTTCGTCAAGCTCTCTGTTGAAAGCGATGATGCCGCCAAAGGCTGATGTAGGGTCAGTCTTAAAGGCCTTCTCATAAGCTTCAAGGATATCCCTGCCCAGGGCCACGCCGCACGGATTGGCATGTTTTACAATGACGCAGGCCGGTTCGGAAAATTCCTTGCAACATTCCAAAGCGGCATCTGTGTCGGAAATGTTGTTGAAGGAAAGCTCCTTGCCGTTAAGCTGCACGGCGGTGGAGATGCTGGGGTTGGTGTAGTCCTTCTCGACATAGAAGGCAGCTGCCTGATGGCCGTTCTCGCCGTAACGGAGTTCCTGCTTCTTGATGAACTGGGCATTGAAAGTCCTCGGGAATCTGGGCTCTGCGGATTCTTCGCTTCTGATGCCGTACTGGGGAACCTTGGTTCCGAAGTAGTTGGCAATCATCCCGTCGTAGGCGGCAGTATGTTCAAAGGCGGCGATGGAAAGATCAAAGCGGGTTTCCCAGGTCAGGGAGCCGTTATTGGCATCCATTTCGCTGATGATACGGCTGTAATCGACGGCATTTACCACAATTGCCACATCCTTGAAGTTCTTGGCAGCGCTCCTTACCATGGTGGGGCCGCCGATATCAATGTTTTCGATGGCATTTTCAAGAGTGCAGTCAGGCTTTGCAACGGTGGCAGCGAAAGGATAGAGATTAACGCAAACCAAATCGATAGGCTTGATGTCATGCTCCGCCATCACCTCGTCGTCAATACCCCTCCGACCGAGGATGCCGCCGTGAACCTTGGGGTGCAGAGTCTTTACGCGGCCTCCCATCATTTCGGGGAAGCCGGTATAGTCGCTGACTTCGGTAACCCTGATTCCCGAATCGGCAAGCAACTTTGCAGTGCCGCCTGTGGAAAGAATATCAACACCGCGTTCCTGAAGAGCGCGTGCAAAATCTACAACTCCGCTCTTATCAGATACGCTGATGAGTGCTCTGCGGATGGGACGTGCATTATCCATTAAATCGAACCTCTGGCAAGTTTTCTGGGAGCTATGCCCCCGGGGAAATTCTGATGGCGCTTTGTACAGCGGTAACCGAGACCACTGAAAAGCCGGGCGATCCGCCGGTATAGCCGTTAAAGCTCCGGATTTCGCATGATTTTACCACATTGTAACGATGGTTCAAAATGTGATCTTTATTACACATCAGCAAAATTCTGAGATCCAATATTGTGCAGACCTTAAAAACCTGTTGTTTTTTTTCATCGTCTTGGTTAATTTTGATCGTGGGTTTGTAGTCTGTAATAATTATAAAATAAAGGTAGACAGGTAATGAGAAAGTCGGAATTAATTGATGCCGTTGCTGAACGTTCTGGTCTGAAGAAGAGCGATGCCCATGATGCGGTAGAGGCTTTCATGAAGGCTGTTCAGTCTGCTCTGGTGGACGGCGACAGTGTGAGTCTCGTCGGTTTTGGTACCTTCAAGGTTAACTACCGTGCTCCGAGAGAAGGCCGGAATCCGCGCAATAACGAACCGGTTAAGATTCCCGCATGCAGCGTGCCGGCATTTACTGCCGGGAAGACCTTCAAGGATTTGATAAACAAGAATTCTGAAAAGTAAGCGCTGTGTTTTACTGTATGGTTGTTGCAGAATGACAGTTTGTGATTGCTGCGGAACCAGGGTCGGAGGTTGTAATGCCATGATGAATTTCATGGCATTTTCTTTTTGTGCGTTTTCTGTTTGCAGTATCCCGGCTCTGGTGCTGCCGGTTTTTTGCGCCGGACTGGGTACGGATTCGGAAGGTATTTTGGCATGTCCCAAAAAAGGTTAATTTGCTGGAATTGAGTTTTCGGGAGTCCGGAAGTGTCTCATTCCCCAATAATACTAACCCCGGAGCGGCTTTGTTCATGGTCTAAACCAGGGGTGAAGCAGCATTTTTTACACCGTGTTCCGGGACATGCCGGTATTTTAGCAAACGTGCACAACGGCGGCAGGAACGAAGCGGACTGACAAAAGCATATGGCAATGACAGACTGTCAAAAACAAACGGGCAAAAAACAGACTATGTGTGATAGACTGCATCCCGAAGACAGAAATGTCAGAGGCGCGTAAACGGCACAGGCCGATGCCGGACTTCAGAGGACCTGCACAGTATGACTGAGTTTAGAATTATCGCTTCCGATATGGATGGCACCCTGCTTAATGATGACAAAACTATTTCGGATAAGAACATAGAAAGCATAAGGAAGGCAGAGCAGGCGGGGATTCTGTTTGTTCCGGCCACCGGAAGACCCTATGAGGGGCTTATGAATTATGCCGGAGCTCTGGATCTTAAGAGTCCTGGGCATTATGCCATCTGCTTTAACGGGGCCGCGGTATACGAGACTGCATCGGAAAGACTGATATCAAGAATAATTCTTGCCGGGTGCGAGGTGCGTCTCCTGGCAGAGAGGGCCCGGAAGGCCGGACTTTACTGGCATGCCTTTTCCGAAGACCGCGGGCTTATCTATGAGGAGGATAACTTTGCTACCGATATCGAGATGCGGATAAACCGTATCGGCGCTCAAAAAGTCTCCATGGAAGACATTCCTGACGATGAGGAGTTTTTCAAATTCATGTTTCTCGGAACCGAGGATCAGCTGGACAGGGCAGAAAAGGAGTTTCAGGATCTTTGCGGATCCTTTACCGTGGTGCGCAGCATGTATTGCTTTCTGGAGGTGATGAATGCCAGAACCTCCAAGGGAGCGGCCCTGGAGCAGCTCTGCGGCTATCTTGATATCCCCCTGTCCGCCTCGGTGGCCCTGGGAGATGCCGGAAATGACGTTCATATGATTGACTGCGCCGGTCTGGGCGTAGTGATGGAGAACGGTGTAAGTTCGCTTAAGGAAAGGGCAGATTTCATTGCTCCGGGAAATAACGAAAGCGGTGTGGCCTATGTAATAGACAGGATTCTCAGCAGGGAATTCGGCGGCAATTAGGAGAGTTGCTAATAAAGCTAAAGGTTCGGATTCTCTGTTTTTTGATTTTGGAGTCGGATTGCCTGTAACTGAATATAACGGGAGGATTTGTGTTAAGAAAGGAAAAGCCGGTTCAGAGCCAGAGCGTTTTTGGGAAAAGGCGTTTTGACGGGGAAAATCCCGAAAGGCATGAAAGTCAGAGCATTTTTGATACTGTGAGGGCGTTCTTCAGAATTGCCGTTCCCTTTTGGAAGACTAGGGAGAGCGGACTTGCCTGGATTATGCTGGTAGGCATTGTGGCGCTGAGTGCTCTCAGTATTTATCTGGCCAAGCAGTTCAATGACTGGTACAAGGGATTCTGGGATTTCATGCAGGCCTACAATCTGGATGGTTTTATCGGCATGCTGTGGCTTTTCGGATTTTTGGCCACGGTTCATGTCTGCGCGGTGGTCTACCGGCGGTACATAATTTCCGCCATGGAGATACGCTGGAGAAGGTGGCTTACTACCGAATACATCAGGCGCTATACCGAAAACGGCACTTTTTACAGATTGCAGCTTACCGATCAGAAGACCGATAACCCGGATCAGCGTATCAGTGAGGATCTGTCCCAGTTTGTGTCCCTGACGGTCACTATTGTAATCAGCATCCTTACTGATCTTTCAATGCTCATTACCTTTGCCATCGTGCTGTGGGGACTGTCAGAGGCGGTAACCTTTCCGATTATGGGGTATGAAATATCGCTTCCGGACGGATATCTCCTTTATCTTGCGATTATTTATGCAGCTTTCGGTACCGTATTCACCTTCATAATTGGAAGACCCCTGGTGCTCCTGAATTTCAGACAGCAGCGCTATGAGGCGGATTTCCGTTTCTCCCTGGTCAGACTGCGGGAGAATGCCGAGTCCGTGGCTATCTACAAGGGCGAACTTGAGGAGCGCAAGCGGTTCAACAGCCTCTTTTTGGATGTGGTTCATAACTACGTCAATCTTATTGTTAAAACCAAGCAGATTGGATATTTCACCCTGGGATACGCTCAGCTGGCGGTTATTTTTCCGATCCTGATTTCCGCGCCCATGTATTTTGCGAAGATTATTACTCTTGGCAGCATCATGCAGATTAACTCCGCTTTCGGCAAGGTGCAGGATTCTCTTTCGACTCTTATTGAAAACTTTACCTCCCTGGCTGCATGGAAAGCGGTGATTGACCGTCTTTCCCTCTTTGAAAAGAGCATCAGAGCTGCTGACAGTCTTCCCAGGATTGTTCCCGACAAAAACGGCCGGGATCTTTCTCTGGAGCATGTCAGGGTAACCAAGCCGGACGGAACCGTGCTGATTCCGGATCTCGGTTTTTCCCTGGCCCCCGGAAGAAGCCTTCTGATAAAGGGGCATTCCGGATGCGGGAAATCCACGCTGCTCCGCACTGTCGCCGGGATCTGGCCGTATGCCGAGGGGCGGGTTGCTTTTCCTGAGGGGGCCCGGGTGCTTTTTCTGAGTCAGAAGCCTTACATGCCCCTGGGTACTCTCAAGGATGCCGTATGCTACCCCGGAAGCCGGGAACTGGTTACCGATGATCTGTTTGTCAGACTGCTGGACGATGTCGGGCTTTCGTATCTTTCAGGAAGCCTGAATGTTATCAACCAGTGGGATCATGTGCTGAGCCTTGGCGAACAGCAGCGTATTTCGTTCTTAAGAGCTTTTGTCAACAAGCCCGACGTGGTGTTTATGGACGAGGTTACCAGCGCTCTCGACGAAACAAACGAGGTGCGGCTTTACAGCATGCTTGGCAAGGTGCTGCCGGAGGCGGTTGTTATCAGTGTCGGACACCGGAGTACTCTTAGGGAGTTCCACACTGATATTCTGGATCTGGATGAGGAGGAACTTCAGGTAAAGAGCCGGTGACGGGATTATCATTTCCGCAGCCGTTTTTTGCATCAGGCATCCGGACTTAGAACGGAATAGTCCCGGACTGCGAGGAGATGGTCCGAATTGATTTCTCCCGCTGTTCCGGGATTTTTGTCTGGGGTTTGGTACCGCTCTGAAAAGAAGGAAAAGTCGTCAGATTGAGGAGAAAGGCGGGAAGGAACTTTTTCGAGCTGTTTAATTAATATTAGCTACTGCAACTGGCGTAGCGTCTCAATCATTTTTCTTCAATATGATCCATGACAATTCTGCGAATCAATTCTGAGACAGACACACCTTGCATTCGAGCGTATGCTTTTACGATATCTGTATCTGTTTCGTTCAATCTGAGAGATATGGATATACCGGTATCCTTGTGATTACAATCCTATTTGTAATACAAATCATTCGTGTCTGCCTGGTATGATTATGTTTGACAGCGCGTTATCATTATTTGTTTTTGCCCAAGCTCCGAATTGACTGATCAAGGCGACCGAGGGAATAATCCCGTAAGGAGACAATGGGCAGATCCTATAGTTCCAATTTCACAGTTGGGACTGAATATTCCGGAAGTTTACTGACCAATGTGGATTCATCAGGATCTGGGCATAAAAAAGCAGGAACGCTCTTTTGTTCGGTAATAATCGTATGCCGGAATGGAATCATCACAGCAAGCCTCAAATCAGTTTTCCTTTCCCTTTCTGGAGATAAACTGAATTCCGTATTTCCGGTTTTCCTTGTCAATAATCCTGACCACTTTGGCATTGGCATCCAGTGGTGGCAGATCATCGTCGGAGTCATCCAGCTGGATTTCAACCTCATCCCCGATATTAAGACTGACACTTGTTTTTACGGCTATGGACATTCCTGTCGCACTGATGTTGAGACATTCTCCGGGCAACTTTTTTCCGGCAAAAAGGATGGTGCATTCCACCGGGAGCTCCACGCGGATATATGTGCGACGTTCTCTGGTATTGTCCATATCTGATAATCCTGTTTGTTCTGTAGTAGTAAATTATGGCATAACAAGCACTTTTCTGTGTGAGTTTACTCAAACAAGGGCCTAAAAAGTGAGATCTGCTTTTTAAACATGAAATTTGGGAATGCAATTATTCAGAAACGATCCCATTTTCCCTCTAAAAACGTGGGATTGCCGGCTTCGTTCGGCTTCTGTGGATCAAAAAAGCCCTGAACGGTGTTCAGAGCTTTTGCAATCCGGATTTCGGATTCCGGCGGATGGTATTGCCGGAACCGAAAAACTGTTAACAGTTTTTCCGGGGGTCAGTTATTCACAGGAGGTACCACAATCCACGGCCGGAGTTTCGATTCGTAGAGTTTAATGGCATCCTCGTTCTGAAGAGTAAGATCGATATTGTCCAGGCCGTTAAGGAGGCAATATCTTCTGAAACTGTCCAGCTGGAAGCAGAAGGTCAGGCTGTTGCAGGAAACAGTCATATTTTCCAGATCCACCGTGATTTTCTGACCGTCGTGGCTGTTGATTTCCCGATGCAGGGCGTCTACCTCCTCCGGCTTCAGGGTTACCAGAAGAAGTCCGTTGTTCAGGGAATTGTTGTAGAAAATATCGGCAAAGCTGGAGGCGATAATGGCCCGGAACCCGTAGTCCTGAAGAGCCCACGGGGCGTGTTCGCGGCTGGATCCGTTGCCGAAATTCTCCCGGGCTACCAGAATGGTGGCGCCCTTGTAGCGGGGGTAGTTAAGAATGAAATCCGGATTCGGTTTTGTTCCGGCTTCGTCCAGGTAGCGCCAGTCGTTAAACAGGTGCACTCCGAAACCGGTGCGGGTTACCGCCTGCAGGAATTGCTTGGGGATAATCTGATCGGTATCTACGTTGGCGGCATCCAGGGGGATGGCCAGTCCTTCGTGTACGGTAAATTTCTGCATGATGGTCTCCTAGAATGTGCGAACGTCTACAAAATGTCCGGCGATGCCGGCGGCAACAGCCATGGCCGGGCTTACCAGATGGGTGCGGGCGCCGCGTCCCTGTCTGCCTTCAAAATTGCGGTTTGAGGTGCTGGCACAGCGTTCACCAGCCGGCACTTTGTCGCTGTTCATGCCAAGACATGCCGAACATCCAGGAAGTCTCCATTCGAAACCCGCAGCAATAAAGATCTTGTCGAGACCTTCCTGTTCGGCGACGGTCTTCACCTCCTGAGAACCGGGAACCACAATTCCTACTACTCCCGGTGCCAGATGGCGTCCCTTGATTTCGGCGGCGGCAGCGCGGATATCCTCAATGCGGCCGTTGGTGCAGGAGCCGATAAATACCTTGTCAATTCTGACATCTGTGAGTCTGGTATGAGGCTTGAGATCCATGTATTTCAGGGCTTTCTCGCAGGAATGCCGCTGAATTTCGTCAGAAAAGTCCTCCGGAGCCGGAATAAGATCGCCAATGCCGATTCCCTGACCGGGATTGGTGCCCCAGGTGACCATCGGTGCAATGGTGCTGCCGTCTAGCACTACCTCGGCATCCCATACGGCGTCATCATCGGATTTCAGGGTTTTCCAGTAATCGAGAGCCTGTTCCCAGATTTCTCCCTGAGGAGCAAACGGACGACCATTGACATAATTGAAGGTGGTTTCGTCCGGAGCGATAAGTCCGACCTTGGCCCCCATTTCGATGGCCATGTTGGAAAGGGTCATGCGGCCCTCCATGGACAGGGATTTCACTGCATCTCCGGTAAATTCCACAGCATAGCCGGTACCGCCTCCGGTTCCCAGTTTGGCGGCAATGGCCAGAATCACGTCCTTGGCGGTTACTCCGGGCTGGAGCTTCCCGGTAACCTCGATTTTCATATTTTTGAATTTCTGCTGCTTGATGGTCTGGGTGGCCATGACATGCTCCACCTCGGAGGTGCCGATGCCGAAGGCCAGGGCCCCAAAGGCTCCGTGAGTGGCGGTATGGGAGTCGCCGCACACCAGTGTCACGCCCGGAATCGTGATGCCGAGCTGCGGTCCGATAACATGCACGATGCCCTGCCATTTGTGGCCAAGCCCGTAAAGAGGAACATTGAATTTCTGACAGTTGTCAATCAGTGTCTGCATCTGAATCCGGCCCAGTTCTCCGCAGGCCGTGATATCGGTTGAGGTGGTGGATACATTGTGATCCATGGTGGCCCAGGTGCATTCCGGGCGGCGGATTTTTCTGTTATGAAATGCCAGTCCGGCGAAAGCCTGAGGGCTGGTAACTTCATGAAGCAGATGTCTGTCAACATAGAGAATCGGAAGCTCTCCTTCCCTGGCACAGACTATATGTGATTCATAAAGCTTGTCGTAAAGTGTTTTACCCATAATTGTTCCTTATTTCTGAAGAAGCTGCTTTCCGCGCCGGGATAATTCAGAGCGTTCGACATCCACCATGCTGTGAAAACCCGGTTTTTGGTGATTCCGGAGCTTTGATGCCATGGGTCAGCTTCAGGTGGAATTATAGTTCACTTCAGGGAATTCCTGAATAGCAACATGGGATGAGGTGCCGGAAGGAGCGGTAAGGTTCGGAAAACTGATCTTAAAATTACCGTCAGAAAATTCCTGAATTTATTCCGAAAAATCGTCTGTTTGACGATCCGTACCAATAAGGATGCTGATATTTTACTGTGGTTTTAATGAGCTTTTAATCCTTATAAAATAAGGTTTAAAAGCTGTTTTTAATCCTTTTTTCCGGGGGCGCGAACAGCGTGTGACGTTTTTTGAAAAAATCCTTGGGAAACAGTCAGAATTCCGTAAAAACAGATTTGCTTTTGGATCTCATTTCGGGAGCAAGAAAGATTATGGCGGCGGCTGGCGCATATGCAGTGACCTTTGCTATGGAGTTATCGGGGAGTTAAGGCGGTAACTTTTGAGATTTTTTAAAAAGTTACCGCCTTAAACTCAAAATAACGGCTGACTTCGCCTCACAGAAACAAAAAGCAGTCTGAAAAGACTGCTTTTTATGAAAAATGGTTGTCAGAAAAGCGTTCTCTTCTGACGGGAACGGTTTTACCAGCTAGGTTTTACCACGAGCGAATTCTGGCAGACACCGGACTTGCATTCTCTGAGGCGTTCCCGAAGATAGTCAGTGCGGCTTTTGTTCACGCCGTAATTGCACTGGAGCTGGATAGTGCCGTTGTTCTCGCACTGGTTATTGCGGTACTTGATCCATTTGCGCTGGGTAAGCTTAAGTCCTTCTGCGGTTTTCTCATCAAGGTTTTCGCGAAGCTCCTTGTAAACCTCGTTCAGCTCCTTGTCAGATTCCACGATCATCTTGCAGAAGCAGAAGGTTCTGTCATAGGAGGTGGTGTACTGATTACAGCTGCTTTCGGCGGCGGCGGTATTAAGGAGTGCAAGAGCCATTACCGAAACCGTGGCTGCTACGGTGATGCTTTTAATTAAAATCATTTCAGAATCCTTTTGTTTTGCGGATATTTGGCAGCGGAGACAATCCCCCGAGAAACCGGGCAACCAGGGAAGATCCCACGTTACCGATGAGAATCGGCTCCGCCACCTTTTCTCATCAGCCTGCAAGTTTTGATACAACAATGCTACCGAAGCCGGAGGTTGACTGCACGTCATGTTTTGCGGTACCACTGGCCATTAGATCTCCGGTCAGATACCCTTCGGCCAAAGTATCGGAAACAGCTTTTTCGATAGTCTGGGCAGCCTCTTCCATCTTGAAGCTGTAGCGGAGCATCAGGGCAGCGGACAGGATTTGGGCTGCCGGATTGGCTATGTTCTTTCCGGCAATATCCGGAGCGGAACCTCCGGCAGGCTCATAGAGACCGAAGCCGCTTTCGGAAAGGCTGGCGCTCGGCAGCATCCCCATGGATCCGGTGATCATGGCGCATTCATCGGAAAGGATATCTCCGAACATGTTGTTGCAGAGCAGAATGTCAAACTGGGACGGATCCTTCACGAGCTGCATGGTGGCATTGTCGATGTAGATATTGGTGAGCTCCACGTCAGGATAATTCCGGGAAACCTCTTCCACTACCTCACGCCACAGAATGGAACTCTGAAGAACGTTGGACTTATCCACAGAGGTGACCTTCTTCTTTCTGAGTCTGGCAGCCTCGAATGCAATTTTGGCAATTCTTTCGATTTCATAGCGGTGATAGATTTCGGTATCATAGGCTACCTCGTCCGGTCCGGAGCCTTCGCGTTTTTTAGGCTGTCCGAAGTAAATACCGCCGGTAAGTTCTCTCACCACCACCATGTCAAAGCCGCGATCTGAGATATCCTTTCTGAGAGGTGAAAGGGAGTTAAGCCCCTGATATATGCGGGCGGGGCGTAAATTGCAGAAAAGCTTGAAGTGTTTGCGGAGCGGGAGAAGTGCCCCTCTTTCAGGACGCTTCTCCGGAGGGAGATGATCCCACTTGGGGCCGCCTACGGAACCGAAAAGAATGGCATCGGATTCCTCGCAGGTTTTAAGGGTGGCATCCGGGAGAGGTTCTCCGGTTTCATCAATGGCTTTTCCGCCGACAAAGCACTCGGAAAGGGCGAAGTTTACGTCAAATTTCTTTTCAACTGCTTTTAACACCTTTACAGCTTCTGCCATAACCTCGGGGCCGATGCCGTCGCCGGGCAGAACTGCGATTTTGTAGGTCTGGGTCATTTTGGGATACTCCGAAAAATTTGCGAATTTATATCGTAAGCTGCGGGCATTATACAACAACGGTGTTATACCGTGTCACACAGTGTTATACCCTTAAAATCTGTAACTAAAAAATGGTTCCTGCCTCAGCATATTCATATTGTTTTGTCAGTGATGAAACTGGATTCTTTGATCAAGATCTAATTTTCTGCACAAATTCCGTTAATCCTGTATAATTCGGAGTCTTGTTTTAAAAATGGTTCACCAGTCTTGGTGCAGGCCCGGCAGTCTTGAGACCGGGACGCCCGGGGAATTCAGAAGCTGACTTTCTGTTCAGTGATTCTGCTGTATTCAGCGTTTTCCGAATCGTGTGTGTGTTTCCTTGTGTGAACCTGATTAAGGCCGGAAATGGCTTCAGGCGGGGATACCGTCTGACTTCTGTTTATTTGTGCGGTTCACAATATTAAAAATGGCGGGAGCGTTTTCCTGCCAGAGGAAATTTATGCTCGAAAATACAACCGAAAATTTATCCCCGGATCAGAACAACAGTGCTGTCGCAGGAGATGATCTTGCCGAAGCTCTTATGGAAAAGAAGAATTCTGAATATGAGGAGGCTCTTCTCTCCGATGATCAGGATGACGATACCGACGAGGTTCTGGATTCCGAGGAGGAAACAGGCCCCGGTTTTGAAAACCTCGGTCTCAGGGAAGAAGTTCTTCAGGCGGTTCGGGATCTTGGCTATATAAAGCCTTCTCCCATTCAGGAGGCTGCCATAAAACCGTTGATGGACGGACTTGACATTATCGGCCAGGCTCAGACCGGCACCGGAAAAACCGCGGCTTTTGCGTTGCCCCTTATTTCCAAACTTGACCCGGAGTCAACTGCGGTTCAGGCCCTGGTACTGCTTCCCACTCGTGAGCTGGCCATTCAGGTGGCTGATGCCTGCACCTCATTTGCCAAATATCTTAAAAATATCAGTGTGCTGGCCATTTATGGCGGTTCCTCCTACGAGAGACAGATACGGGCGCTCAAAAACGGCGTGCAGCTCGTTG
The DNA here is from genome assembly GCA_902776415.1 of uncultured Ruminobacter sp. Taxonomy (GTDB): domain Bacteria; phylum Pseudomonadota; class Gammaproteobacteria; order Enterobacterales; family Succinivibrionaceae; genus Succinimonas. The sequence goes on along the minus strand of CACYPY010000001.1, from coordinate 69,679 downwards.
TCGGAACTCCGGGCCGGGTGATGGATCTGGTTGAAAGAGGCAAACTTGATCTTTCCGCCATCAGAATGCTGGTGCTGGATGAAGCCGATGAAATGCTCAAAATGGGCTTTATCGACGATGTGGAATGGATTCTTGAGAAGTGTCCTGCCGCAAAACAGACAGCGCTTTTTTCGGCAACAATGCCTGATGTTATAAAAAAGGTTGCCAAAAAAAATCTGATTTCTCCCGAGGAAATCAGAATTGCCGCCAAAACCGCCACCGCTACCACCGTAAGACAGCGTTACTGGCTGGTTTCCGGTCTTAAAAAGATTGACGCCCTGATTCGTCTTCTGGAGGTGGAGCCTTATGATGCTCTTCTGATATTTACCAGAACCAAAACCGATGCCGAGGAGCTTGAGCAGAAGCTTTCGGCCAGCGGAATTTCCTGTGATGCTCTTCACGGTGATATCCCCCAGAAGATACGCGAAAAGGTTGTGGATCGGCTCAGAAAGGGGCAGCTGGATGTGCTGGTGGCTACGGATGTGGTGGCCAGAGGTCTGGATGTCGACAGAATAACCCATGTTATCAACTACGATATTCCCTTTGATCCGGAATCCTATGTGCATCGTATCGGCCGTACCGGAAGAGCTGGCAAAACCGGGGATGCCATTCTTTTTGTGTCTCCCAGGGAAAGAAGAATGCTCCGGCTTATCGAGAATGTTACCCGTTCGGTTATTGAACCCATGAAGATGCCCACCAACGAGGATATAAACAGACACAGAGCGGATCGCTTCAGGGATCGGATCATTTCTGCCATGGAAGGAGTTTCAGATGATGAAATGGCTCCGTACCGTGATATCGTAAAAGATATCCTGGAATCCGGAGAAGAGGATGCCGTTACTCTTGCGGCGTCTCTGGCCAGAATGGTTAACGGGAAAAAGCCCCTGTTTGTCGACGCTTCGGAACCGGAGCCGGAGCAGAAGACCCTGGAGGATTTCAGCCGCGAGCGGAAGTCAAAGCGTGATCGCTCCCAGAAGCCGATGCCTCTCAAGGATTTCCCCGACCTCAAAATGATCCGTTACCGGGTGGCCGTGGGCCGCAAGGACGGCGTGAAGCCGGGCCAGATTGTCGGTGCCGTGGCCAACGAAGGTTCCATTGACAGCCGCTATATCGGTGCTATCAGTATCTTCGATACCTATTCCACTGTTGATCTTCCGGAGGGGATGCCACAGGAAACCATGGGGATTCTCAAAAAAGCGGTGGTATGCGGGAGAAATCTGGAGATCCGGGAATATTACATGGATGACAACGGTGAAAACGGCTTCAAATCCCGTTTCCGCCGTCAGGATCGCGGAAACGGAAAGGATTTTTCCAGAAGAAGATCCGAAGATCACGGTGGTCGCGGCAGGCATGGCAGTGATTTTTCGGAAGAGCGTTCCCGGCATGATCGCAAGGAGGAGCCCCGGGGAAAGAAAGGTCGGGTTCTGAGAGGCGTTCCCTTCAAGTTCGGGGCCTGATAAGTCTGTAGCGCCGGATACGGAATTCCGGGGGCAAAACTGCGTCAGACGAGGATTTTTTGAATTGTCTGACGCTCCCCGGCTCAGGTCAAAATTCAGGCTTTCCCTTCCGAACGTTTCCTGCCGGTTTTTTCGGGATTGCCGGGCTTTCCTGACGTTCCGGTTTTTCGGGATCTGCGAGTTTCAGAAGTGTCGTTTTTGCCAGGAGTTTCTTCCTTCTTTCGGGCGTCAGTTTTTTCTGTCCAGGGGTTTAATTTTTCTTTTCGGGGGGCGGTTGTTTTCTTACTTCCGGCCTTTTTCCTGTCGTTTTCAGTTTTTTCCTTCGGACTTCCAAGTACTTCCTTCACGGATTCGGTCTTTTCCGTTTCGGCTTTGGAGTTTTCAGCTTCCGGCTTAATTTCCGGGACTTCTGCCTCGGTATTTTCAGTTTTGGTTTCAGTATTCTCTTTTATTTCTTCGAGATTCTTGGTTCCGGTTACGGAATCTTCACCGTCCGTTCCTGCACTTTGGACATTTCCGGAGTTTTCCTTTCTTTTGAGCTTGGCCATGTAGAAGCCGTCGCCTCCTGCGGAAGGATATACCGTTTTTTCATCAAGAAGCTCAAAATCGGGATTGTTTTCCAGAAATGCGGCTATCTGGTTATGATCCTCGCAGGGGAAAATGCTGCAGGTTGAGTAGACCAGGGTACCGCCGACTTTGGTCATTTTGGAATACCTGCTGAGAATGTCTGCCTGGATCTGAATCAGCTCCCTGATGGTATCAGTGCCGTCAGTCCATTTTGTTTCGGGATTTCTCTTAAGCACTCCGCTGCCGGAGCACGGTACGTCCAAAAGCACGCAGTCCGCCTTGCCGTACTGTCTTTTGATGACCTTGGTGGTATCGATAAGCCTGGTTTCGATGTTATAGGCTCCGGCTCTTCTGGCCCGGAGCTTAAGATCGTCCAGCTTCCACTGTTTGTCATCCATGGCGATGATGCTGCCGCGGCCTTTCATGAGTGCGCTCAGGTACAGAGTTTTGCCTCCGGCACCGGCACAGGCATCGATAACCTTGTTCCCGGGCCGGGGATCCAGGAACAGCGGAATTTCCTGAGATCCGGTATCCTGCTGCTCGAAAAGTCCTTTTTTAAAGGCGACGGTTTTGAAGATGGCCGGGGTGCCCAGTACCTCCAAAGCATCGGGGAGGGGGCATTCCCGGGTGGTGATATTTTCAGCCGCGAGAATTTCCATGAGCTCCTTTCGGGTGGTTTTCAGGGTGTTTGCTCTGATAAATCTTCGTGGTTCCTTTGCAAAGCAGGGCTTCTCGGCTTCCCATTTTTCTCCCAGTTCCTTTTTCCCGAACTCGTCAAGCCATACCGGACAGCCGTATTTTAGATTGGGGATATTGTCAGCTTCCTCCATGCGGGCTTTGGCATCCTTTATGGAAAAGTCTTCGCAGTCCGGAAGTCCCCGGGGTACCGGCCATTTGTGAACCAGATGTATGACGCAGATTATCTTGTTGATGTGCTTTTTGACGTCCTTGATTTTTTTATAGCCGGCAACGTATGTGTAGTAGTTAAGTCTTCTGAAGACATCGTTTACCAGAGAAACAATAAGAGCCTGTTCGTCGTTGTCGAGCTTCAGCTTCCTGAAATAGATGGCATAGGCCTTGTCCAGTGATCTTCCGGCATCAAAGACTTCGGTGAGGATGGAGAAGATCAGTCTGATTTTGAAATCTGAAAGAGAATATGACGCCATGCTGAGGCTCCTGGAATTTATCGGATAAACGTTTCTGATGCGGAATTTTAGCAAAATATGAGGAGGGGCTCTAACCTTTCTTTCCAAAATCACAGGAAGGACAGGACTTTTGGATGAATCACTGATTATTGGCAAAGTATATGGCTGACAAAATGAGCAGAACCTCATGGAATAGCAAGACCCTGCTGATTAATATGGTAATGTCATATATTTATTTGTCTTGTTATTATTGAATGGTTTTATTTTGGTGTAAGAAGTTGGAAAATTCCGAATAAAATTGGGAATTAAAGTCGGGAATAAAGTCGGGAATAAAGTCGGGAATAAAGTCGGGAATAAACCAGCCGCCGCACCTCTGTTGCAAGGAAGGAAACCGAGCGGCCTTTTTTTGTCTGAGGTGCTACTTTTTACCGTTTTCCTCATCATCGGGATGTCCGTCTCCGGCTTTGGGGCCGTAGCCGGAATCCTTTAATGAAAAACCTTCCTGATTTGTCCAAACATCCAGTCCGTTTCTGGTGTTTCCGGCCACCAGACTGGCTGCAAAGCTGGGGCTGGTCAGAAGATAGCTTTCCTTAAGCTCGTAGCAGTTCAGCTTGGTGTTGATAACCAGTATTTTTCTCATAATGAGGTCATTTTTGACGTCAATGACCGGCTGTCTGAGAGAGGGGGCGTGTCTGATGGAGACCATGGATCCCTTGTTGAGCATAAATCCCGGGCTGGTTCTTTTGCCCAAAGGAAATCCGGAGGCGTTTACTCCTTTTACCGAAAAGAAGTAATCCTCCCGGCTGTTCAGGTTCTTGCTTTCATTAAGGAGCTGTCTGAGACCCAGAAGCTCGTCATAAACCGATATCGGAAGCACAGCATGGGTTCGGGTACCCTTGCTGTCAGTCAGAAAGCAGACCCGGTCATCCAGTACATCGTTCACCTGATGAGTTCCCCGCTGTTTGTCACACTGGCTGTGATTTTACTGTGTTAATCTTCGGAAAGTTCGTCTTCTTCGCAGAAGTCGTTGCTGTCAGTGGCATTTTCAGCATCGATTCCCGAAAGTTCGTCGATGGTGCAGGCACAGCATTCTGCGAAATGCTCCATGAAATAGTTCACGGCAGGTACTACCAAAGCCATTTTCCGGATCTTGTTTTCGAAGGTTTCCACCACATGAGTGAACTCCCGGTTATTGTTGTTAAGCTCGTCCTTCGCCTTCATGTAGGCTGCCAGAGTGTCGGCTGCCTTTACGAGAGGCTTGTATACGGGATTTACCTGCCGCTGCACTATAAGGTTCCGGTAGTGAGATTTAAGATCCGGAGGCAGGGTGTTCAGGCATTCCCGTTCTGCCAGGTGCTCCAGCTTCTTGAACTGCCTGGCAAACTCAATGGTCTGGTATTTGGTGCGGGCGTTCAGGTCCTGAAGCTTGGTTTCGGAGATATCATGAAACAGGGCAATGGTGGCAGCCATTTCCGGGATGTAGCAGCTGCCGTAGTATTCGTTGCTGATAATTGCCAGAAGGTGGGCAATCACTGCAACCTGATAGCTGTGCTCGGCTACGTTTTCAGATTTAACGGAATGCATCAGTGCCCATCTTTTAATGAGCGGCATTCTGGTAAACCATGCCATGAAGGTGCTTTGCTTGTTATCGCTTAACATACTGATTCCGTCCTCCGATTTTGATTAATTCAGAGATTAATTCTCTGAAACCCATGATTCATGATAAACGGTATCAGGTTTTCTGAACGCTTTTTATGTGAATTTTTTTGATTCAAGCCTCAATAGCGGATTTCGGATGCTGAAATGTTGCCCGGGAATTTATGATTGCTGGCAAAGTATGTCATTGTCGTCTCCGGAAAGCTTTTCTGCTGCGGTATTTTTTCGGCGGCGAAAGTATTGCCGTCATTTTTTGCGGTTGCTTGCTTTCCCCGGATTTTCAAAAACAAAACCCTTCCGGATGCGCGGAAGGGCCCTGGTTATGACTATATAAAAATCAGTCCTGATGATAATGCTTGAAGAAGCGTCTCAGACGGTCGCAGGCATCGGTAATGACCTCCTCGGTAGGCAGGAATACCAGTCGGAAATGATCCGGAGCAGGCCAGTTGAAGCCGGTGCCCTGAACAATAAGCATTTTTTCCTGGCGCAGGAGATCCAGGACCATTTTCTGGTCATCCTTGATTCGGTACATGGATGTATCGATTTTCGGGAACATGTAAAGAGCCCCTTTGGGCTTCACGGCACTGAATCCGGGAATGGAATTAATGAGTTCCCATGCCTTGTTGCGCTGTCTCCAGAGCCGACCGCCCGGTCTGGTAAGCTCCTTGATGCTCTGATAGCCGCCAAGGGCTGTCTGAATGCCATACTGCATGGGAACATTGGCGCAGAGTCTCATGGATGCCAGAATGTTTAGTCCCTGAATATATCCCTGAGCCTGACGTTTAGGGCCGCTCACCACCATCCAGCCCATGCGGAAACCGCAGGCCCGATAGGCCTTGGAGAGACCGTTGAAGGTGAGGCAAAGCACGTCATCGCACAGGGTGCAGATGCTGGTATGAGCCACATCGTCGTAAAGGATTTTGTCATAGATTTCATCGGCGAAAATAATCAGATTGTTTTGTCGGGCCACTTCCACCAATTCCATCAGAAATTCTGTGGAATATACTGCTCCGGTGGGGTTATTGGGGTTGATGATTACAATGCCGCGGGTTCTCGGGGAGATCTTCTTTCTGATGTCGTCAAGATCCGGCAGCCAGTCGGCCTTTTCATCGCAGATGTAATGCACGGCATGCCCGCCGCTCAGATTTACAGCAGCTGTCCAGAGCGGGTAGTCCGGAGCTGGAACCAGAATCTCGTCACCGTTGTTTAAAAGAGCCTGCATGGACTGCACAATAAGCTCTGAGGCACCGTTGCCGATGTAGATGTCGTTATGATCAACGTCCCGGAGCCCCTTCTGCTGGTAGTACTGGGCAATGGCCTTTCTGGCGATAAAGATTCCCTTTGATTCTGAATACCCCTGACCGTTTGGAATATTGATTATGATATCCTTGATGACTTCTTCAGGGGTGTCAAACCCGAAGGTGGCCAGGTTGCCGATATTGAGCTTGAGAATTCGCTGCCCTTCTTCTTCCATGTGCTGGGCTTCAACCATTACCTTCCCGCGAATGTCGTAGCAGACATTGTCAAGCTTGTGGGATTTTTCTATAACCTTCATAGCTGGTCCTATTTTGCTGCCAAAAATATGTAATTAACGGTCTGAATATTTTCGCATGGCGCGAACTGCGATGCCTGCAGTAACTCCGGCAATTGTAGCACCATTGCCGCGATAATGCCCGCCGGGAGGTATGGTGCGAGAAGAATATTATTTACAAGTTCCGGAAATATAACGGATCTTATACCCCGATATTCGGGGATGTATAGTGATTAATGCTGTCTGTTTCTCAATTATTAGTCTGTTTTAGCATATTTTGCTGCTGTAAGGCAGTATCAGGGACGGATTTTCCGGAAACAGAACGGCCGGAGATCTTCCGGGAGATCTCCGGCCGTCAGGAAGCAGTGTCGGAAAGTCAGACTTTCTGCGCAGGATCTGCTAGCGATTTTCCCTTACCGACTCTTCGTTGTAGATGGCTTCAAGAACCTGCCTTTCATGAGCATAGTGCGGTTTGGCGATTTTCTTGGCCTTGAGCTTTTTGGCAGTCGCTTCGTCGTAGGAAAGATTGTTCATGAAGTAGACAAAGGGAACCAGCTTTCCGGATTTGGTGGTCAGGAAGCCCGCCAGGTTGGACACTCCGTTCAGGGTGCCGGTTTTGGCGGTAACATTTTTGAGGAGCGGAGCCTTCATCACGCTGCCGCGGCTTCCGAGAGTGCCGCTCTGTCCCGCTACCGGGAATAGCCTGATCATATTGAGATGACTGTCGTTGTCAGCGATGTACTGCAGTACGGACAGCATCTGCCGCGGGGTGATGTTGTTGTGAGGTGACAGTCCGGATCCGTCAATGAGCGTGGCGTTTCCGAGATCAATCCCCTTCCCCTTGAGGATTCTCCTGATGGCTGTCAGAGACATATCATAGTTTGCCGGACGGCTGTAGAATACCGTGCCGATAGTGCGGGCCATGCTGTCGGCAATGATGTTCACGCTGCGTTTCAGACATTTGTCCAGCATGGCGGAGATCGGTTTTGAGAGATGGGCGGCATAGTATGACAGAGTGCCGGGGGACTTTCTGACAGGTTCGATTTTGCCGTTAACCTGGATTTTAAGTTTGGCCAGCACCTGGGAGGTAATATCCTTTCCCCACTGTTCGGGATCCTGAATGGCAAACGAGAGTTCCAGGGGCTTTCCCTTTTGCTGTACCGGAATGCATCCCGAGAGACGATAGACATTCTGGGAATTGCGATCCATTTCCAACTCGCATCCCCCGTAAAATTCCGAGGGAGATACCACTTCCACATCACTGGCGATTACCGAAATTGGCATTCCTTCCGGAATTTCCACGGATACCGGGCCGCCTATTTTGGTGGCAGTCAGCTTTGCGGAGACGCAGTTACCGTTAATGATTACGGAGGAGGGCGGGGCGGTAAAGCATTTGGAAAGATCGTCCCATGACCAGCCACTGGCATAGTCGTGTCCGGCAAAATAACCGGAGTTAAGATAAACATTGCCGGCGATGGTGCGCACTCCGGCATCCTTCAGGGTGTTGAGCAGGTTATAAAGTTCCTGTTTGGTGAAATACGGATCTCCGCGGAATTCGATTTCGATATCCCCGTTAAGGACTCCGTTCTGGGTGACAATTTTGTTGCCTGAGGAGAGGGATTTGCTGCTCACGAGAAGGCGGGTCTTTATCTGGTAGTTTGGTCCCAGATATGACAGGGCGGCCAGAGCTGTGATTACCTTTTCGGTGGAAGCCGGTTTAAAGTACAGATCCTGGTTATAGCCCTTAACCGTGCCGTTCAGACTGTAGGCAACTCCGTTCAGAGCACCTTCCTGAATTCTGGCGCTTTTGCCGTCGGGAGCGGCCATGGCAATTCCCGAAAAAAACGAAAGGGAAAGTGTTATTCCCAGCAAAGCTTTTTTTATCATTTGAATGGTATCCCCGAAACCTGTCAGATATCAGATTCTCAAAACAGTGAAAAATCAATTGTTCATTTCGGAAAGAATGGCATTTACCTCTTCCGTAAGCTGCATGCCCAGGCTGGCATTGCTGTCAAAGTATCCTGATGAAACGGCCGCTCCCAGATTGACCACAGTGAGGAAAATGATGGCGCCGGTCAGAATTGCAAAATGCGCGGAGGTGTTGTTCTGCCGGTGTCCGTCGACAATGGTCAGTGCCGGAATCAGCGCCAGCGGCAGAATGGCTCCCAGAGTGACAAAAGGCAGCTTGTCCGAATAAACGGCTGCAGTAAGCACCAGCGCAAAAAAAGTGTAGAAGGAGACGAGACAGAGATACTCCTTCTTGTTGGGGACTGTCTGAGTGTTAAAGGCTATCCGGAAGCACTGTTTGACAGCCACCGACCAGGAGGCGATATTGAGAAGCAGAGTTATTCCCCCCACTGCATACAGCACGCCCACCCAGATGGTGTTGAGAGCGCGTGATACCGGTTCCCCGGTAACAAAACCGGCATTGAATTCCGTTACCAGATAATGTGAGAAATTGGTGCTTCCCAGTCTCAGGAAATCAAAAACCGAAATTGCCAGAGGATAGACATTGGTGAGTCCGTACATCACCGGATGATCCTTGTCTGCGGCATAAAGCCCTGTAAGAGTGCTGTTGGAGGTTAGTTCCTGCAGGAACGGATAGATTGTCATTCCTCCGATTAAGAATCCGATGGCGGCTCCCGTAAATGAAAAGGTCAGCAGCCTTCTCATATACATAAACAGCGTCAGGAACAGCATGATGAGTCCCAGATAATCGACTTCCACGCACCAGAAAAGACCGAGAACCATGACAATAGTTCCGAAAAATGTCCATCCTTTCCGGTCGTAGGTGAAGGTAATTTCTCTGCTGTAAATATCCTGGAAGGAAGTGGCCTTTCTGAGCATCACATATGATGAGGTCACCGCAGCCACCCCGAAAAGGAAAAAAGCATCCTGGGTGAGCGTGGTGTTATAGAGGATGAACGGCGATAGCAGGAACAATACCGAAAACCAGCACATGGTGATGTTGCTGAAGTACTTTTTCAGGCAGGCGCTCAGAATAACAAATGCCAGAATGCGCAGAATGATAATCAGCGCCATTATGGAAAGCGGGGTGTCCCAGACTGCCAGAGCCGTATAGGAAAGCAGTACCGGCAGGGTTCCCGGGGTGGGACCGATCCCCGGAAAGGTATCTCCGAAGGAACTGAACTTGCCGTTGTAGAGCGCATCATAGGCATTTGTAAGAAGCAGGTTCTGACTGCTTCCGATGACCTGATTGTCGGCATAGATCACGGCCAGGACAATGTGGATTATCAGAACTAGTAATGTGAACAGCAAATACTTTTTGTTGGCCATGATGCGTAATCCCGGATGTTTTCAGGAGCCTGACTGTTGACAAAAAAACTCCATATTGCATTCTACCATAAATAAGGTACCTGATGAATTTTGTGCGGTTCCGGGAATAATTATCAGTAAACCGACGTCAGGGTTATCTGTTAGCATCTAAAAAATAAGGCAACAGGGGGCTGATACTCTATTTTTTTCTGGAAGGCGGAAATCATGGCAAAAATCAGATCCGTGGCGGGATATTGTCCGGTGCCAGTGTTAAAACCTGGCAACTGAGTGTAAAATTCCCCTCAGGAAATGCTGGTCTGTTTTCAGCCAGATGTCTTTAATTGGAACCTGTTCTGTCAGATTAATTTCGGGACAGTTTAGATTAGAAAGAGAACGAAACATGATTATATCGCCGAAAGTTCGTGGATTTATTTGTACCACCGCCCATCCTGCCGGATGCGCCCGGAATGTCAGAGATCAGATTGCCTATGTGGAATCTCACGGCAAAATTGAGAACGGGCCTAAAAATGTTCTGGTAATAGGTTCGTCCACAGGCTATGGTCTGGCTTCCCGCATCAGTGCCGCTTTCGGTTCCGGGGCTGCCACCATCGGGGTGTTTTTTGAAAAGCCGGGAACCGAAGGACGCACCGGAACTGCCGGCTGGTATAATTCGGCTGCATTTGATGCCGCCGCTCATGAAAAGGGCCTTTATGCGAAAAGCATCAATGGCGATGCCTTTTCCGATGCCTGCCGCGACAAGGTAATCGAACTGATTAAGAATGATCTGGGAAAGATTGATTTACTGGTATATTCCCTGGCTTCACCCCGCAGGACCATCCCGGGTACCGGAGAAACCGTAAAGTCATCCCTGAAGCCAATCGGGCAGGTTTACTCCACCACTGCGGTAGATACCAACAAGGACGAAATCATCCAGGACAGCGTGGAGCCGGCCAGCGAACAGGAAATTCAGGATACCGTAAAGGTTATGGGCGGTCAGGACTGGGAGCTCTGGATCAAGGCTCTTTCCGAAGCCGGTGTTCTGGCTGACGGTTTCCGTACCGTGGCCTACAGCTATATCGGCACCGAACTTACCTGGCCGATTTACTGGCACGGCACTCTGGGCAAGGCCAAGGAGGATCTGGATCGGGCGGCTCATGCCATTACCGCCAGTCTGGCTCCTGTTTCCGGACGTGCTAATGTGGCTGTTCTAAAGTCCGTAATCACTCAGGCATCCTCCGCGATCCCGGTTATGCCCCTTTACATAGCCATCTGCTTCCGCATTATGAAGGAGCAGGGGGTGCACGAAGAGGTAATTGACCATATTTACCGGCTGTTCAGTACCGCACTTAACAACAGGGAATTCCCTCTGGATGACTGCGATCGTATCAGAATGGATACCTGGGAGCTGGATCCGAAGGTTCAGGATGCCTGCAAGAAGATATGGCCGGAAATCACCACTCAGAATCTCAGAGAAAAGACAGACTATGATCAGTACAAGAAGGATTTCCTTAAGCTGTTCGGCTTCGGTGTGGCCGGTGTTGATTATGCTGCCGATGTAAGTCCGGTAGCGGACTTCGAGGTGATAAACCTGTAGCGGAGAAAAATCCTTCCGGATTATAGTTTTTTTGCATAGACAGACGTATTGAGAGACGGCACGGATTCAGACTCCTGCCGTTTTTTTTTGTATGTGCCTTTTGCAATGTCAGAACGGGAAGATCAGAAAAGTGTCGGGTGCAGTAACAGAAAAGGCCCGAACGATCAGGCCTTGCAGTTTTGGAAGGAGTCCCGGACTCAGGTTCGGAAAATCTGATCGGCAAATCAGGAATGGTACTTCTCGTAAGCTTCCATGGTGTTTTCCATAAGAGAGGCGATAGTCATGGGGCCGACACCTCCCGGAACCGGAGTGATGAAGGAGGCTTTTTCTGCAGCGGCCTTTTCGATGTCACCGGTAAGATGGCCGTCAGGAAGACGGTTAATGCCCACGTCAATTACCACGGCCCCCTCCTTAATCCAGTCCGCCGGAATAAAATTGGGTTTGCCGATGGCCACTACCAGAATTTCGGCCTGTCTTACAAATGATTCCAGATCTCTGGTGAATTTGTGAGTGGTGATTACGGTGCATCCTTCCAGGAGAAGCTCTAAAGTCATGGGACGACCTACAATGTTGGAAGCACCTACAACTACAGCATTTTTGCCGAGAAGATCGATCCTGGTGCTTCTTATGAGAGTCATAATGCCCTTTGGAGTGCACGGATGGAGAGAGGGAATTCTCTGAGCCAGTCGGCCTACGTTGTAGGGATTAAAGGCGTCCACATCCTTGTCGGCCCTGATTCTTTCGATAACCTTGGTGGAATCGATATGTTTCGGAAGCGGCAACTGTACCAGAATTCCGTCAACGGTAGGATCGTCGTTAAGACCGTCAATGAGCTCCAGAAGATACTGCTCGGTGGTATCGGCGGGAAGGTCATAGGATTTGGAAATAAAACCGATTTCCTGACAGGCCTTCCTCTTGTTGTTAACATAGATTTGGGATGCCGGATCCTCGCCTACGAGAATCACTGCCAGCCCCGGAGTTCTTTTGCCCTCGTCCTGAAGTCTGATAACTTTTTTTGCTAGCTCTTCCCTGATTGACTTTGCAATGCCTTTGCCGTCAATAATCTGTGCGGTCATGAAATTTCTCCTGGAGGGATCAATGGTTTTTAATGAATGCCCGTAATTATACATCCTGAAATCCATTTGATAAATACGGATGAAACAGATGAGAAGTGATGACAGGGACGGTAACGAGAACGGGGGGCGAGAAATGTTAATTGGCTCGGAAGCCTTGAAAATAGTTTTCTCCGGAATTATGAAGACCGGTATTCGGAACTTATAATTCCTATGTGCCTTCGAGAAAAGTCTGAAACGGTGCGGAACCGGTTTTTTTTGTTTTTCCCGGAATTTATCGGAGGCGTGGGAATGTACGGGAATGTACGGAGAAAATCAGGGATGATTGCTGTCAGGAGACGGAGACTGAATCCGCTCCCCGCTTTGCGGGCTTTTTGGAATGTTTTTCCTGTTTTGGCCGGAATCTGTCTCATCGGGTGTGTTTCTGATACCGCGGATCTCTGTCAGGGGGCTCAGGTGGAAAAATTCCTGAAATACAGTTTCAGCTACGAGCTTTTGTCGCGTCAGGATCTTCCTCAGGCGGAGTTTTCGGGATTCCGGAAGATTTCGGAATCCGGTTCCTTTGTAACCTGCGAGGCCAGACTCCGGCTTTTGGGAAATGCCTCGGGGCTTCATAATGCCCTCCTGGCGCGTTTCGGAGGGAAAAGACTTCACAAATACGAAGGGCTGCTCTCCGGAAGATTGTCTCCCGCGGCTTTCCCGGATGCGGATCGCCGGACTCTTAAAGAGATCCGGTATCTTCGGGGAATTGCGGCTCTGACAGCGGAAGAAAATTACGGAGATCGGATTTTTGAGGTGGAATTTCCGGTGATTTTTATGGTGCATCGTGCCACCGGGAAACCCGAGAACGCGGATTTCGGTGCCGGTGTTTACGGCAGGGTTTATCAGCTTTTGGAATCAGAGAAAGGCAATTAACCTCATTCCCTGTTTCTCTTTCCCATTTTTTCTCTTGTATCCTTGCTCTTTCCGGCTGTTCCCGGAATTGGGTTTTATCAGACATCACATTTTCAGCCGCCGGACATCAGCATTTTGATGCTGGTAAATACCACCATAATCCCGAAAATGATTTTGATGATGTGAGGCGGCAGTTTCCGGTTAAGCCGTACCCCCAGCGGAGCAAAAAGCATGGCGAAGGGAGCTACGCATAAAACTGCCGGAAAGCAGATATGGCCGAAGGTCAGTGCCGGAGCATTGTTAAATGAAGTATAAACGTTTTCCGGAAGTTTCAGGACATCAATGACATCCATTATTATCGTGATAACGGCCCCGGGGAGACAGACAATCAGCCCGATAACCGAAGCGGTACCGACAATTTTTTTTGTGTCCATATCCCGGAACAGGGAAAGGAACGGAACAGTAAGAGTCCCGCCGCCTATTCCCAGCATTACGGAAAGACAGGATATCCCCAGTGCAATAAAGGCCTGAAACCCTTTTGAGGGAAGTTCGGTAAAAATTCCCCGGGCCTTTGAAAAAAATATCAGGTTACAGGCTGCGAAGAGAAGAATGCAACCGAACAGGGTGGAGAGCCAGCCTCCTCCGAAAAAATGTGAAAGCGCGGTTCCCGCAGCCACCCCGCCACAAAGCCAGGGAAGCCATCTGAAAAGGAGTTCCCGGAGATAATTGTCATGTCTGATGTGGGAAAGACTGCTGGCCATGGTGGTGGGGATCATGGTGGCCAGAGAGGTGCAGGTGGCCAGAACAATGGCTTCATCCGGAGCCATGGCAAACCAGTCGGTGAAAATAAAGTAGTATACCGGAACAAAGATAATTCCGCCGCCGACTCCGAGAAGTCCGGCGAGAAAACCCGCGGCAATTCCGGAACAGCATAGGATGGCAACTACCGGTGCCAGAGATGCAATTGAATCCATATTGATGTTAAGGGGCTGGGTTTCCAATAATTCAGAAGAACGGTTTTGACAGATATTGTATAGCATCAGACGGGATTCCGGAATTTTGTTAAGGATGATCCGGGAGGTTATTCCGCTGTTTTTGAATAATGAAGCCATCATGAGCTGTTAACACCTCCGGTATCAGCAGGATTATGATTTTTAATATGAGATGAAATGATAAAAACAGTATTCACCTCATAATAAACACGTTTTTTTGGAGGACTTGACGGGGAAAAATGAGAGAACGACGGAACAGCCAGATTTGAAATCTGACGGGGGTTCATTGACGACTGTTACTTTCGTAAGCTATGATTCTAAAAGTGAGGTGAAATACTGAAAATGGTATTTTACCTCAAAATATGTGCATTTCGGAGAGCTGTTATGATCGGGCGCAGAAAAGAGATCCGGGAATTAAACAAGCTGTATGACAGAAGCTGTGCGGAATTTGTGGCAATTTACGGACGGCGTCGAGTCGGAAAAACCTTTCTGGTGGATGAAACCTTTGCGGGACGGATTACTTTCAGACATGCCGGGCTTGCTCCTGATGTCAGCGACGCAAAAGGTCAGTTAAAAAAGCAGCTGGAGCACTTTTACAAGTCCCTGCTTCTGCACGGGATGACAGAAGGGGCAAAACCAAAGTCCTGGTTTGATGCCTTCTTTCTCCTTGAAAAGCATCTTCAGAAAATTGATGACGGTTCAAGACAACTGGTCTTCATTGACGAGATGCCATGGCTGGATACTCCGCGTTCATCATTTGTCCAGGCTTTTGAAGGGTTCTGGAATACCTGGGCCTGTCATCGTAAAAATTTCATGCTGGTGGTTTGCGGGAGCGCAAACTCCTGGATTTTGGATAATCTTATCAATGATCATGGCGGTCTTTACGACCGTGTTACCTGTGAAATAAAGCTGGCCCCTTTTACCCTGGCTGAATGCGAGGAGTTTTACAAATCAAACAATGTCAGGCTTTCCAGATACGATATTGTGCAGAGCTACATGGTTTTTGGAGGCATTCCCTACTATATGAGGTATGTAGACGGGGAGTTCAGCCTGGCTCAGAATATCGATAACATCGTCTTTGCCAAAAATGCAAAATTAAAGGATGAATATGACAGACTTTTTGCGTCGGTATTTGCAAATCCGGAATGTGAAAAATCTATCGTAAATCTGCTGAGCAAAAACAATGCCGGATATACCAGAAAGGAGATTATCGAAAAGCTGCATCTTTCGGAAGGAGCAGGAATCTCAAAAGGCCTGAAGGCTCTTGTTGCAAGCGATTTTGCGGTTAAGTATGTCCCGTTCGGATTCAGCAGGCGCGAGCCTCATTACAAGCTGACAGATCCGTTTTGTATTTTTTATCTTCGTTTTCTGAAGTAACATGAGTCCGGTAATGAGCTATTCTGGCAGCAGAATTCCACTGCCCGGTCATTATCTGCATGGCGCGGACTGGCATTTGAAAATGTCTGCTTCAATCATGTTGAACAGCTTAAAAAATCTCTGGGTATTTCAGGGGTGATTACCCGAGCCTCGGCGTGGTCCAAAAGGCCTGATGACGAGAAGGGGGCACAGATTGATCTCCTCATAATCAGAAATGACAACGTGATCAATATGTGCGAACTGAAGTTTTACAGCGGTGAGTATGATGTAAACAATGAATACTACAGGACACTTCTTAGCAGAGAATCTCTGCTTCAGAAATATGTGTCTCCGAAAACGGTTATCAGAAATACCCTGGTAACCACTTTCGGCCTTAAGAAAAATGAATACAGCAATGTGTTTTCCAATGTAATCCTGCTCGGGGACCTGTTCGAGGAGTGATTTTTATCGCGAGCGGCACTGTTTTTGTGTTATCTCAAACGGCTGATTGCCGCCTCAGGAGCCGGATAATATTGAACGGAAAGCGCCTGGTTATGGCATATTGTTCGATAATTGTACAAAATGCAGTGTTTTAAGGGGGATTTCCGGTTAAAAAATCAGCAAATGTGTAAAAAATCAAAAAACTTATTGACGGCATAACGCTAACCCTGTATCATTCACCCCCGTTAAGCGATGATTCCGCGGTGATTAGCGCAGTCCGGCTAGCGCATCTGTTTTGGGTACAGAGGGTCGTAGGTTCGAATCCTGCATCACCGACCATCCCTTGAAGGGCACCCTTAGCTCAGGTGGATAGAGCAACCGCCTTCTAAGCGGTCGGTCAAAGGTTCGAGTCCTTTAGGGTGCGCCATTCAAAGTGGTTATCTTGCTTTCGTTCAGTGGTGGCTATAGCTCAGTTGGTAGAGCCCTGGATTGTGATTCCAGTTGTCGTGGGTTCGATTCCCCCTAGCCACCCCATTCTGCGGGAATGGCGGAATTGGTAGACGCACCAGATTTAGGTTCTGGCGCCCTAGGCGTAAGAGTTCAAGTCTCTTTTCCCGTACCACTCCGGATTTCTTCTCTTTATTCCCTGTTTCTTTTGTTTTCCTCCTTGTTTTTCAGTCCTGTTGTTTTGCAGATGCCTTGTGCCTGACGATTATGGTGAGGTGCGGATATTTTCGAAATCAGTATTTGTTTTCTTCGTCAAGCCTTCTCCAGTCAATGATAAAGCCCGGCTCTGAATTAATGACGTGAATTTCCTTTTTGATAATACCGTCAATGGTTTTCTGGCGGGCATCGCCTTCAAAGTCGCTTATGGTGGCGGATTTAGGTCTGATCTTCACCCATGCGTTGTTACCGGTAGCCTTTCTAATTTCCTGAGCTCCTGACAGCGCCGTGAGGATCACCTCCAGAATTTTTTCGGAAGGGAGGCGATAGGGATCGTTCATGAGGAGCGGGTAGTTGATAATCCCGGCAGTTACCGAGAATTCCATCCGGATTTCGTCCAGAACCTCTTCAAGAAGGTGGAAAAAATGTTCCATGGTTTCCGAGATGACCTTTTCGGAATTAATTTTCTGAACGGTGATAAATTCCGTGTCAGAAAGCTGGAAGAGGAGATCTGCCGGAAATCTGAGCTTCATGGCCTGAAAGAATATCTGCATTATCTGAGAGGCGTATTTGCTGCCGCGGCTTACGGAAAGACCGGCAAATCCGGGTACCGAGAAGCAGATTATCAGCTTTTCATCCAGTACCAGCGGCCGGGGATTCTTCCTGGTGTAGTTTTGCTGCGGAATATAATCCATGCGCAGTTCCGTGATATACGAGAGAAAGGCTCTTTTATCAGGGGCGGCGTTTGAAGTGTCCTGGTCTATATTCAGGCGGGCAATTTTCTTTTTGAGACTCAGGTAGCGGTTGCTGACAATGATGAGCACCAGACACAGCATCAGAAAAATCAGGAAGGAAATGGCCGCAGGGTAGAACAGATAGCTTTCATTCAGATATGACACCACGTTTCCGATATCCCGGTTTCCGGAGCTCGGGGAGCTGTCCAGGGAATCCTTGAGTTGCTTTTTGCCGGCGGCCGGGACGTTTTCCCGGTTTTCCCCGGCAATAACCACATGACGGAGAATCTCGTAGGCATCACGGTAATTGCGGTGTCCGGCTTCGATGGCGGCGGCTTTTCGGTAGTAAAGATTTTTCTGGGATTCTGTCATGTCAGGGATGCGGACTTTCAGTTTTTTGGCGAGATTTTGGGCTGCTTCGCCGTTATGTCCCCTTATGTAGATGTCCAGGAGTCCGATTTCGCAGTCAGTGAGCTCCTTTGGCGGATCTTCCTTTTCGGTTCTGAGGATGCTGCAGCCTTTTTCTGTATAAATCCTGGCATCTCCGAAGCGCTCATTAATGGCATAGACGCTGCCGAGCTTCATATAGGCAATGGCCGCAGTGTGCCTGTCGGAGGATGCTGACTGCGCCAGTCCCTCTGCCCGGCGCAGTACCATGAAGGCGGTATCCGTTTTGCCCTCCAGGAGACAATAGTCGCTGAATTCGATAAGCGCCTGAAGATAGTTCCGGGACTGAGAGGGAATGCTGCCCATGGTGTGGAGATATATTTCCGCATAGTACATGGCTTTCTTATAATTATGCTCCTCCTCGAACGCTCTGGCTGCCTTGTGTGAGATGAGTGCCCTGGTGTAGGTATAGAAAGGGGAGTCCAGAACACTCACCGCATCCTCCAGGTATCCGAGAGCCCGTTCGTTTTCTCCGGCATAGTCATAAAGGTAGTAGGCCTGAAGCAGTGCTGCCGCCCGTATATGCGGGGATATGCTGCTTTCAGAGGATTTCTGGAGTACGGATTTCAGGAGCTTTTCCGCATCCAGAATGCTGTTTTCCTGAAGCATGAGAGTCAGATCCAGAAGATTGAAGGCGAGTTTTTCCTCGGAATTCTGGATACCGGATTTGGAAAGTTCAGTATATTCCGGGAGCTTCCGGATGCTTTCCCGGGATACAGGTTCCTGGCTTATCTGGGCTCTCAGGCTGTTATAGCTGTAGTAGCTCATCAGATATCCTGAGGAGGTGTCGCCGATGTGAGTTTTCAGAATTTCCGATTTGTTGCTGCTTTTGTCGTTTCCGGGAGGATCCTGAGCGATATGACAGGAATAACCGACGTTCATGCTCAGAATCCAGAGGTCTGAATATACATGGTGCAGATCGGTTTCAATTTCGCTGTCGGGTTTTCTGAAAATATCCCTGGCACCGAGACCGTTCATGTAGCCAGTGATGTTTCTGGAGCATTTGTAGGGATTCGTAAATTCCTGCATGGCGCTGATGCGCACGGGATCCGGAATCTCCTGTGATGGAGGCAGGGGATAGGCCGGAATCAGCACGGCCAAAAGAAAACTGTCGAGAAGCATGGCGTTTTCTCCTTAAATCGGCATCGGAATCGCGTCTACTGTCTTTCCAGTCTGATACTGTCGGGAGCTATCTCTCTCGAGCATCTCCGGGGGTTGATGTCAATGCCGCCCCTCCTGGTATAGCAGGCCCGAACGTCCAGAAATTCAAGCTTGGCATGATTTTCCAGATCTGTGAAAATGCGTTCCGCGCAGTGTTCGTGAAACTCCCGGTGATTTCTGTAGGATATTACGTATCTTAAAAGCGTTTCGTGATCAAGACGTCTTCCGGTGTAGGAAATAACCAGAGTGCCCCAGTCCGGCTGTCCGGTCACGAGACAGTTCGAGCGCAGGAGATGGGTTATCAGGGTTTCCGTAACAGTCTCTCCGCCGGCATCCTGCTTAAGAAGATCCGCATTAACCTCGTAGCAGTCTATGGGTGCCGGTTCCTCGCTCCGGGATTTGATTTCGTCTTCCAGAATAATGCCCGAGGGATACTGCACGACCAGTTCCGGTGTCGGATCTGCGGTCAGCGGAAAAATTCGGACACGTACTTCCCTGCCGGCCGCCCTTGAGAGATCCCGGCGGATTATTTCCTGAAAATCCGCCGCGCTTTTGATTACGGTCATGTTGAAGCTGTTAAGGTAGAGTTTCAGTGATTTTGATTCTATAAGGTATGGTGAGTCCTGGGGGATGATGAATTCTCCGGTAAACACCTGAGGCAGTCCCAGGGGATCCAGGTACGAGAGCTCGTAAAAATGCCAGAGATCGTAACCGGCAAATGGAATTCTGATATCAAGAGTATCTCTGTTAAGGGCCCGGGAAACGGGGCAGAGCAGTCCCGGATTGTACGGAAAGTCCGCCGGGTTTTCCGGATCCAGGCACCGATAGTGTTTTTCACCGTCCCTGAGCACCGGGATCCGGGAATTGTCAGGACGGATCTGCTGTCCGAGAGGCAGGTTTGCGGGAAGATTCGAGGAGGCATTCATAACAAAAAAAACATCCATGTTGCGCTTGATTACATGTATTCTAACAGGATTTTTTCAGAAAAATGATCGGGTGGCGGGAAGCGTCTTTCAAAATGTGCTGCTGTTTCCGGTGAGGGGATCGGAGACAGGCTTTTCCGGGGCCGCACGAAACCGTTCCGAACCCGGGGATGTTCCGGAACGCTGTCCCGAAAGCATGGTTTTCGGGGTAGAATAGTGACATCGGAATATGTATACGAGAATTTCAGGAGCGGTTTATGGATTTGACAAAGGTTATTGGGCTGGGAGTTGCCGGAAACTTCGCCGGACATCTGGAACAGGCCGGGGAACTGGAAAGCTTTAAGGATGTAAAGGTGGCCGATGTCCGGGCACCCAAGGCGGTTTTTCCGTTTTATCTGCCTTTTCCTTCCGGAAAAATGGCGGATTCCTTTCTGAAGGTCTTTCCGCTGTCCTCCTCCGAGATACGGATTCCGGCCGGGGAACCGGATGCGAACCTGCAGCCGGAGCCCGAGGTCGGAGTTCTTACCCGCATCGAATATGATGAAAACCGGCGGGTCAGGGAACTTTTTCCGGAATATTTCGGGGCCTATAACGACTGTTCCATCCGCCGTCCCGGGGCGGTGAAGATCAGCACCAAGAAAAACTGGGGGGCCGCCACCAAGGGTTTTTCCTCCAACATGATCAGAATTGATTCCTTTTCGCCGTCCGGGAATATTGCCGGATACCGGATCGCCTCGTTTCTCAAAAGAGACGGTATTCTTTACGAATACGGGGTGGACAGCGCCGTTAACGGTTACAGCTACATGTACGGGGAACTCCTTTCCTGGATTCGGGATCGGATGAACAATCAGAAGGATGAAGGCCCGCAGGAGAATATTTCCGAGTATCTCGGTCTTACGGGCTTTCCGGAGTATGCCCTCATCAGTATCGGGGCCACCAGATATACTCCTTTTGGCGAAAAAGAATATGTGCGGAAAGGGGATATCAGCTATGTGGTTCTCTATCCTCACGGCATGTCGCACAGTGAAATTGCCGAACTGCTGCGCACCGAAACCTGGAACAGATTTGATTGCATAAGCGTACTGAGACAGGAAGTGGTTCTAGGATAAAACCGGGGGCTCCTAAAACAAGGCGGGCGGAACCGGAATGTTCTGACATGAACTTCCGTTTCCGCCCGTTCCTGTTTTATGCCTGGGCGGGCTTTCAGAGATTGCCGGCTTCGTGTCTCAGAATTTCTGCCCGGTCGATCTGCTCCCAGGGGAATTCCTCCCTTCCGAAGTGCCCGTAGGCTGCGGTTTTGAAGTAGAGCGGACGTTTCAGCTTCAGCATCTCGATGATTCCGTAGGGTCTCAGATCAAAATTATTGTTTACCAGGGCGATAAGCTTCTCCTCCGGGATGGTGCCTGTGCCGAAGGTGTTGATACTGAGAGAAACCGGTTTGGCCACTCCGATGGCATAGGAGATCTGGATTTCGCATTTGGAGGCCAGTCCGGCAGCCACAATATTTTTGGCCACATAGCGGGCGGCGTAGGCGGCGCTTCTGTCAACCTTGGAAGGATCCTTTCCGGAGAAGGCTCCGCCGCCGTGTCTGGCGTAACCGCCGTAGGTATCCACGATGATCTTGCGTCCGGTAAGGCCGCAGTCTCCCATGGGGCCGCCGATTACGAAGCGTCCGGTAGGGTTGATAAGGAATCTGGTTTTTGGGGATATCCACTTGGCAGGAATGGTCTTCCTGATGATTTCCTCGATTACGAATTCGTGAAGTTCCTTGTTCGCCACCTCTTCGGAATGCTGGGTTGACAGCACCACGGTATCAACTCCCTGAATCGAGCCGTCATCGTTGTAGACGAAGGTAACCTGGCTCTTGGCGTCCGGACGCAGCCACTTGACGGCTCCCTCCTTTCTGAGCTTTGCCTGTCTCATTACCAGCCGGTGGGCATAGGTTATGGGAGCCGGCATGAGAACATCGGTCTCGTCGCAGGCATATCCGAACATGAGTCCCTGGTCTCCGGCTCCCTGCTCCTTCGGATCGGCCCGGGACACTCCCTGGTTGATGTCCGGTGACTGCTTGCCGATGGCGTTCAGCACGGCGCAGGAATTGCCGTCGAACCCTACCTCGGAACTGTTGTAGCCGATATCGCAGACGATTTTGCGAACCAGGCTTTCGATGTCCACCCAAGTGGAGGTGGTGATTTCACCGCCTACCAGTACCATTCCGGTTTTTACAAAAGTTTCGCACGCAACGTGGGCCTCGGTGTCGCTCTTGAAAATCTCGTCAAGCACGGCATCGGATATCTGATCCGCAATTTTGTCGGGATGTCCTTCCGACACCGATTCAGAGGTAAATAATCTGGTCATGGTTTTCTCCTGAATTTTGCCGGAGTATCCGGGGAGACCGGGATAATCCTGATGGCATTCGTTTTTTCTGCCGGGATTTTATCACGAAAAGACCTGCTCCGGTTTTTCCGAAAAAAAACGGGCAGGCCGGAGATTTCGGGAAGTAAGACACAAACAGGGTATGTCAGACGGGGCTTTTTTTGGAAAAACGGTGGTAATTTTCCGATAATGAAGGCCGTGCCAGCGGGCTTCAAAAGGGAATTGCCATTTTCGGAGTTTTACGGAATGCGCCACCGCGTCAGGTGTTCCCTGTCTTTGCTGATTGTTGTTATGGAGAATGACTATGCCTTTTATTGATGTCAGAGTTGCCGGAAAGCTTTCCGATTCCCAGAAGGAGAATCTTAAATCCGCGCTCGGGAAAGCAGTTTCGATTATTCACAAGCCTGAGAGCTATCTTATGGTGGCGATTTCCGATGATGCCGATCTCTGGTTTGCCGGCAAAAAACGTCCGGACGGAGCTTTTGTGGCTGTAAGCCTGTACGGCAGTGCCTCATCCCAGGATTATTCCAGAATGACTGCGGAGATTACCCGGATTCTTACAGGAGACTACGGGGTTGACGGCGGGGCCCTGTATGTTACCTACACCCCGGTTTCCGACTGGGGCTGGAACGGATCCAACTTCTGATGCGTTGCCCCGGGGGAGTTTTCCCCGGGAAACGGCACGCGCTTCCGTTTTTCGGGTAATCTGAGAGAGTTGTGCCGTTTTTTGTGATCGCCGGCAGATCGGCGTGCCGGCTTCCAGTCATTTCATGACCGGAAAAACATTATTTTAAAGGTTTTTCAGATATACTCTCATCCCGGAATTGTTTTTCCCCGGAATTGTTCTATGTTTCGCCTAAGTGATTTACGCAACTATCGTCAGACCGTCATAATAGTGGTTATTATGACCGTTATCCTTATGGTGGTTTCCCTGGTGTTTCAGAACAAGATCCGGGAGGTTATGTACAGTGATGTCAAGGAAAATTTTGTAAGACAGTCGCTGATTGAAACCGAGGCCATTAATAAGAGCTTTGCCGGCATTGTGGATGCCATGAAGTCGGTGGCCCTCACGCTGGGGGACAGTAAAAACATCGGCGGCAGCAGTTCCATAAAGGCGTTGCAGAGTGTTACCGACGTCACCGGTTTTTCCACCGTGGGAGTGGTGGATATCCATGGTGTTACCCTGCACGGAGATATGGTTTCCCGGGACGTCTTTCAGAAAATCTCCGGAGCCTTTCAGGGAAATTCGGTGGTAACCATTGCCCCCTCCATCTCCGGCGGCAGCTATGACGTTATTTTTGCGGTGCCTGTGTACAGCGGCGACTACATCAAGTATGTCATGTTCATCCGTTCCTCCGATGATGAGCTTATCGAATATCTGAACCGGGGAAATAATTTCATCAAAACCGAAAGAACGGTTATGACGTACCTGCTCTACAATCTTTCGGACGTGGTTTATGTCAACCATTCCACGGACGGCAGACTGTTGCCCTACTTTACCTTTAACGTTCTCAGCCAGCGTTACCAGGTCACCTCTCCCGGAGAGATGAAGAATATCATCGAGCAGAACGTCAACGAGATTTACAATTACAAGGTGGATCGCTACCCCGAGCACTATCTTTCCATTACTCCCACCCAGTTTGACGGCTGGAGCTATGCCATGCTGATTCCGGTGGATGTGGTAAACAACAACCCCCGGGTGGTGATGGGCATGTTCCTGGTGGTGGAGGTAGCCACCATTCTGGTGCTCCTCATTCTTCTTCTGAGCTACGAGTTTACCGTTAACCAGAATCAGAAGAGAATCTACAAGCTGGCATATCAGGACGAAGTTACCGGACTGTTCAGCAAGGCCCGGCTGAGAGAGGTGTTCAGCAAATTCATTGCCGGAAGCTTCGACGGAAAGGATCTGTTTCTGGTAAAGCTGGAGATGGTGAACCGCCAGTACATAACGCGGCTTTACGGCTTTGAGGAAACGGAAAGAATTGAACTTCATTCTGCGGAAATTTTCCGGCGGGTTACCGATCCCGATGTGTTTATTGCCCGGGTTCAGGATTATTTTGTAATTCTGTACCGTAACGCCGACATTCAGTATGTCCGGGATTATATCGGGGAGTTCCTGAAGGATCTGGAAACCATCCCCGGGGTGGATTTCAAGGCCTATTTTGTTGCCGGAATCACCAACTGCGTTTTCGATGACGAAATTGTCAGCGAGACCGGCGGGGATCGGCTGGACTATGATCTGGACAACTGCGCCATCGCCATTACGCAGAAGGCTCTCAATATCAGATGCCATACCATCACTGTTTATGACAAGGCCATGCGTCTTGAGATTATCAGATCCGAACAGATTGAGCACGAGCTCCAGCCGGCTCTTGAGCGGGGAGAGTTTCTGGTTTATCTGCAGCCGAAGTATGATCTCAAGAACAACCGGCTCTACGGTGCCGAGGCCCTGATAAGGTGGAACTACAAATTTGAAGGGATCCGGCCGCCGTATCAGTTCATCCCCATTTTTGAGAGAAACGGTTCCATCGCCCTGATAGACAACTTTGTTTTCAGAAAGGTGCTGGAATGTCAGCGGCGCTGGAAAGATCTGGGATACCGGCAGATTCCCATTTCCGTGAACTGTTCTCAGGTTCAGTTCATGAACGCCAATCTGCTTACCGAGCTTAAGCGTCAGATTCAGGGATCCGAGGATCTGGTTCCATATATCGACATTGAAATTACCGAAAGCGCCACCATTGATGATGTCCGGCATGTGCAGGAGGTGCTGCGCGAAATCAAGAAGCTTGGCTTCAAGATCTCCATGGATGATTTCGGAACCGGCTATTCCTCACTTTCGAATCTTTCTCTGATGCCGTTCGACATCATCAAGATCGACAAGTCCTTCGTTGATCGCATTGATGTCCGCAAAAAGCGTTCTCAGAGCGTTCTTCTTATCAAGGACATCATTTCGATTGCGCATCACTTCAATATCCACACCCTGGTGGAGGGTATCGAAACTTATGAACAGAAGGAGATTCTCCGGGGACTGGGCTGCGAATACTGTCAGGGCTATTACTATGCAAAGCCCATGCCCCTGGAGGATTTTGAAAAGCTTCTGGCGCGGGACGAAAGTTTCACAGACAGATGTGATACCACAGAAGAGGGGCAGAAGGCGTGAAGAACCCCAAAGAGTTTGCTGCATACTATCAGCTTCAGGCGATTATGCTTTCCCTGATTGTCATGGGACTGGCAATACTGATTCTGTTTTACTATGACTTTAAGACCAAGGTGGTTATCGAGGATGAACTGGCCTCAAAGCAGAAGGTGATGGTAATGCTCCTGGTTAACGGCTTCAGAGGCGACAGTTCCTGGGCCGACGCACATATTGACGGTCTTCTTGAGGCGGTGAATCATCTGGGACTCCAGTCTGAAATTCATGACAATGTTAATTACCAGAAGTGCGTCAATTATATTGACCGTTTTGTGGAGTCCACTCACGGCAAGGGCGGGCTTATTATGGCACCCAGCTATGAGTTCACCGTCTGTGTGAACGAGAAGTCCCTGCAGTATCCCCAGTATTTCTTTGCCGGAATTTTTGATGACCGGGTGGAGCAGCGGCCGAATCTGCTTTCCTACAGCGGCAAGATGCACAATATCAGATACATTACCGGAATTCTGGCAGGATATGCCGTGGATTCTCCGGAATTCGGGTTCATTGCCTCGGAGCGTAATCCCGAGACCTACCGGGACGTGAATGCCTTTGCCATGGGGCTCCGGTATGTGCGTCCGGATGCCAGGGTGCATGTGGCAATGGCCAATACCTGGCATGACCACGAGCAGATTCAGGATGCCATCAGGCGTCTCTATCACCGGTATCCGCAGATTCAGGCCATTACCCACAGCATAGACACCGATGATGTGGATTTCTTCTGTTATCATGCCGGCATTCTCTGCATTTCCTACGGCAGCAACGGCGGGCACTATTATCGCGAGAATTCCCTGGCCGAGGCTTCCTGGCGCTGGGGAGTCTATTACAAGCACTTTATATCTTCCGTTAACGAGGGGATGTTTCAGGCAGGGAGTCAGTGGGTGGATTTTCAGTCGGGAAACACGGTAATCCGCCATGTGAACTACAAACTTCTTCCGGATCGGGCTCTGACGGAAATGGACAAGATTGTGAATCTCATGGTGCAGTCCCGTTTTGATGTGTTTACCGGACCGATATACGACAATAACGGAGTTCTCCGGGTTAAGAAGGGAGAAAAGCTGGATCCTCTGTATGTCATGTACAGCATCGACTGGTTTGCGGAGGGGGTTGACGAGCTATGAAGTATGACAGACGGATTCTCTTTCTGTGCATAAATGCTGCGATATTTTCGGTGATGCTCTGGTTCATCATAGACGGCTACAGTTCCTCCATGGGGCACGGTGACGGCTATCGGGAAAGTTACTATTCCGACAGCGGAACCGAAAAGGTTCTGCTGATTCAGCAGGGACTGTCGCAGCTTGACAAGAAAAACTATCTGCATCTCAGGGGTTTTGTGGAATCAGCCCGGAATTTTCCGGCAATTGAGCTTGCCGTGGTGGAGAATGCCCGGACTGACAATATTGCCAGAATTGTCAGCGAGTATGTTTCCAAAGGGTATCATCATATTTTTATTCACGGTTTCATTTATGATGTGGAACTCGGAAATCTTTTCCGGGCCTATCCTGCGGTCACCTTCTTCATGTATGACGGTGATTCCCGGGAAAACAATGTCATAAACTACATTCCCCGCACCTACGAAATCAAGTATCTGCAGGGGCTCCTGGCCGGACGGATGACCAAAACCGGCCATGTGGGGTACATTTCTGAGATTAATCATAACAACAAGGATCGTTCGGTGAATGCCTTTGCTCTGGGGGTGCAAAGGGTGAATCCGTTTGCCAAGGTTCATCTGGTTTGGATAAAGGGAGATCATTCTCTGGGAACCGAAGCCGCCGAAAACCTGATACGGGACAACGGCGTTGACATTATTAACGGCTCTCTTGACAACTGTCAGTGGTGCGAGATAGCCGAAAATGAGGGGATTATGTATTTCGGAGAATTCGGGGACAAGTCCAGTGCCATCCGCAATCTCCGGCTGGCCACCTTCAATTACAACATGAGCGTTGTGTATTCATTCTTCTTTTCCGCCATTAATAACGGTGAGAGAAAAATCTGGCACAACTACTGGTTTGACTACCGGCAGAAGGTGGTGGAATTTACCCAGCTTAACAACAATGCTCCGGCGGAAAGCAAGATTGAGATCCGCAATGAGATTGCCCATATGAAAGAGGGCGTTAACAGAATTTTTTACGGTCCGGTTTATTCAAACCGCATGCGCCTCATAATCCCGGCCGACAGCTCGATTTCCGACAGATATCTTGAGGATATGCCTCTGTGGCTTAATCAGAACATTATCGAAACCGGGGTGCTGGAACGGAAAGCTCCGTCATCGGATCAGGTGCTGGAGCTTGATTATGACGCTGCCATCAGAAAAGTGCGGGATATCGGAGAGCAGTATTATCAGTGACATGATCTCCGAACTGTAAAACAGCCGTTTAAATCATGATACAATAACGGGAACTTTTTTCGGGATTTTTTCGGCAGGCCTCAGGGGTGCCGCTTTTTTATTTTTCAGGAGTTAACAGAGATGGCTACAAAGAAAGATATGGCCAATGCGATTCGCGCTCTCAGTATGGATGCAATTCAGAAGGCAAATTCCGGTCATCCCGGGGCCCCCATGGGCATGGCCGACATTGCTGAAGTGCTGTGGCATGATTTTCTTAATCACAATCCGGCCAATCCGAAGTGGTTTAACAGAGACCGCTTTGTGCTTTCCAACGGTCATGGCTCCATGCTCCTGTACTCCCTTCTGCACCTTTCCGGCTATGATCTGACCCTTGATGATCTCAGGAATTTCAGACAGCTTAAATCCCGTACCCCGGGACATCCCGAATATGGCTACACCGATGGCGTTGAAACCACTACCGGTCCTTTGGGGCAGGGCATTACCAATGCGGTGGGCATGGCCCTGGCCGAAAAGGTTCTGGGAGCTCAGTTCAACCGTCCCGGTTATGATGTGGTAAACCACTACACCTATGTGTTCATGGGCGACGGCTGTCTCATGGAAGGTGTTTCTCATGAAGCCTGTTCCCTGGCCGGCACCCTGAAGCTGGGCAAGCTTATTGCCTTCTGGGACGACAACGGAATTTCCATTGACGGCAAGACATCCGGCTGGTTTGCCGAGGATACCGCACTGCGTTTCCAGGCCTACGGCTGGCACGTGCAGAAGGTGGACGGACACGATCCCGAGGCCGTGGCCGAGGCTGTAAGACAGGCGCAGAACGAAAAGGAGAAACCCAGCATTATCTGTTGCAAGACCGTAATCGGTTTCGGTTCCCCGAATAAGGAGGGAACCCAGAAGTGCCACGGTTCGCCTTTGGGGGACGAGGAAATTCTGCTGGCAAAGGAAAAACTGGGCTGGAATTACGGTCCCTTCGAGATTCCCGAGGATATTTATGCCGCCTGGAATGCCAGAGAAGCCGGAGCTGCAAAGGAAGAAGCCTGGAAGAAGCTTTTCGAGGGCTACAGAAAGGAATATCCGGATTTGGCCGCCGAGCTGGAAAGACGTCTGTCCCGCAGGCTCCCGAAAGACTGGGCTGAAAAGTCCGTTGCCTACATCAGGGACCTGCAGGCCAATCCGGTAAAGGTTGCCACCAGAAAGGCCAGTCAGAACACTCTGAACGTCTTCGGCCCCATGCTTCCCGAGTTCCTGGGAGGTTCTGCGGATCTGGCTCCCAGCAATCTCACCATGTTTGACGGTTCCGTGTCCATCACTCCCGACAACGCTTCCGGCAACTATGTCCATTACGGGGTGCGCGAGTTCGGCATGAGCGCCATTATGAACGGCGTCTGGCTTCACGGCGGTTTTATTCCGTACGGCGCCACCTTCCTGATTTTCATGGAATATGCCAAGAATGCGGTCCGGATGAGTGCTCTTATGAAGCTGCCGGTAATTTACGTGTTCACCCACGATTCCATCGGCCTTGGTGAAGATGGCCCCACCCACCAGCCGGTGGAGCAGATTTCCTCTCTGAGACTGACTCCGAACATCAATACCTGGAGACCGTGCGATCAGGTGGAATCTGCAGTTTCCTGGAAGCTGGCCGTAGAATCCCGGGATTGTCCCAGCGCTCTGATTTTTTCAAGACAGGGCCTGCCGCAGATGGAACGCACTCCGGAGCAGCTTGAGAATATTGCCCGGGGCGGCTATGTGCTCCGTGCCGGTTCCGAGGATCCGGATCTGATTATTATCGCCACCGGTTCCGAGGTGGAGCTGGCCATGAAGACTGCCGACGTTATCGAAAATGACGGTAAGTCCGTCCGGGTGGTTTCCATGCCCTGCACCGAAGTCTTTGACGCCCAGAGTGCGGAATACCGCGAGAGTGTTCTGCCTTCATCCTGTCGCAGGAGACTGGCCATTGAAGCCGGGGTATCCTCTTTCTGGTATCGCTATGTGGGGCTGGACGGCAAGGTTCTCGGCATGGATACCTACGGAGAGTCGGCTCCGGCAGACAAGCTGTTCAAGTATTTCGGATTCACCGTGGATAATGCCGTTTCTCTGGCAGAAAGCATGTTTGACTGAAAGCCGCGTGCTGCCGGAAAGTCTCAGGGCAGATCCGGCAGCTTAAGACAGGGGCAGGCCCGAGGCAATCTGTCCCGGGCTGACAGGGTACAGGGGGGATGAAAAAATCCTCCCTTTTTTGTTTTCAGGTTCTGTCCGGATAAGGTCGGATCGCTTTCTCCGAGATGTTTTTCAGGTGTTTTTCGAGTTTTTTTCAGCAGGCTGGTCCGGAAATTCTCTGAAAACTTCTGTAATTCACAGCTGCCGTTATGCCCCTTTCCCGGGGAATGGATAATTTCTTTGCGAATAAAGACACGGCGGGCAAAATGGGGTAGAATAAACTCAGTCTGAATAAGCCTGTGCCTGCGGAGATATCTCTTCTCGGGTGCGGTTTGGTTTTTTCTTTTATTCCGTTGAGGATCACACAATGTCTATTATCAAGATGGCTGATTTGGATCTGGCTGGAAAGCGGGTTCTTATTCGTGCAGATTTGAATGTACCTTTAAAGGATGGCAAGGTTGCTTCTGACAAGCGCATTACCGCTACGCTGCCGACCATCAAGCTCGCTCTCGAGAAGGGCGCCAGGGTTATGGTTACCTCCCATCTGGGCCGTCCTACCGAAGGCGAATACAACGAGGAATTCTCCCTGAAGCCGGTAGTTGAGTACATGAAGGGTCTTCTTGATGTGCCGGTTCGCCTGGTAAAGGACTATCTTGATACTCCTGTTGAAGTAAATCAGAATGAAGTTGTTGTTCTTGAAAACTGCCGTTTCAACAAGGGCGAAAAGAAGAACGACGAAGCTCTGGCAAAGAAGTATGCCGCTCTCTGCGACGTATTCGTGATGGATGCCTTCGGTACCGCTCACCGTGCTCAGGGCACCACCTACGGCGCTGCCCAGTTCGCTCCGGTTGCCTGTGCCGGTCCGTTACTGGCTGCCGAGCTTGAGGCTCTCGGCAAGGCCATGGACAATCCTGCTCATCCGATGGTTGCCATTGTAGGCGGTTCCAAGGTCTCCACCAAGCTGACCGTTCTGCACTCTCTTTCCAAGATCGCTGACCTCCTGATCGTAGGCGGCGGCATTGCCAATACCTTTATTGCCGCTCAGGGCAACAAGGTGGGCAAGTCTCTCTACGAGAATGATCTTGTTGATGAAGCCACCCAGATTGCCAAGGAGACCAAGATCCCCGAGGTTGTCGATGTGGTTGTAGGCAAGGAATTCAGCGAAAGTGCCGCTGCCGAAACCAAGGACGTCAAGGATGTTCTCGATGACGATATGATTTTCGACCTCGGCCCGAAGACCATGGCTGAAATCTGCAACACCATCAAGAATGCCAAGACCATTCTCTGGAACGGCCCGGTAGGCGTATTTGAATTCGATCAGTTCGGTGCAGGCACCAAGGCCATGGCTGAAGCCATTGCCGAAAGTGAAGGATTCTCCGTAGCCGGCGGCGGTGACACCATCAACGCTATTCAGAAGTACGGCGTAACTGACAGGATTTCCTACATTTCCACCGGTGGCGGTGCCTTCCTTGAATTCGTCGAGGGCAAGAAGCTTCCTGCTGTGGAGATTCTTGAAAAGCGCGCAGCCGAAAAGGCCTGATTTTTGTAATGCAGTTCCACGGGAGGATTTATCCTCCCGCTTCTTTTAAGTTTCTTTATCAATTTTTGGGAAAATGTCGAAATGACTAAGATTTTAGATGTTGTTAAGCCTGGTGTAGTTGCCGGAAAGGATTTGAACAAGGTTTTTGAAGTTGCCAGAGAGAACGGTTTTGCCATTCCCGCTGTTAACTGTGTTGGTACCGATTCCATCAATGCCGTAATTGAAGCAGCCCGTACCGCCAAAGCTCCGGTCATCGTTCAGATTTCCAACGGCGGTGCTCAGTTTATCGCCGGTAAGGGCCTCAAGCTGGAAGGCCAGCAGGCTCAGGTTCTTGGCTCCATTTCCGCCGCTCTTCATGCCCGCAACGTTGCCGAATACTATGGTGTTCCTGTAATCATGCACACCGACCACTGCGCCAAGAAACTGCTTCCGTGGATTGACGGACTCCTGGATGCCGGTGAGAAGTACTATGCAGAGCACGGCGTGCCGCTGTTCTCTTCTCACATGATTGACCTTTCCGAAGAGTCTCTTGAGGATAACGTTGACCTTTGCTGCAAGTACCTGGAGCGTATGGCCAAGATCGACATGACTCTCGAGCTTGAACTGGGCTGCACCGGCGGTGAGGAAGATGGCGTTGACAACTCCGGCAAGGATGAGTCCGCCCTCTATACCCAGCCCAAGGACGTTTACTATGCTTACGAGCGTCTGAGCAAGATCAGCCCTAACTTCACCATTGCCGCTTCCTTCGGCAATGTTCACGGGGTATACCAGGCCGGCAACGTTAAGCTGAAGCCCACCATTCTTCGTGATTCCCAGGCCTACGTGGCCGAAAAGCTGGGTCTCCCTGCCGGCTCCAAGCCTTTAAGCTTCGTATTCCACGGCGGTTCCGGCTCTGCAGCCCAGGATATCCGTGATGCAGTAAGCTACGGTGTTGTTAAGATGAATATCGATACCGATACCCAGTGGGCCACTTGGAATGGCGTTCTCCAGTACTACAAGGACAAGGAAGCCTACCTCCAGGGGCAGCTTGGCAACCCTGAGGGCGAACACGCTCCCAACAAGAAGTACTATGACCCTCGTGTATGGCTCAGAAAGGGTCAGGAAGGCATGATTGCCCGTCTCCAGGAAGCCTTCGAAGAGCTGGGCTCCAAGAACTCTCTGTAATTTCGAAACCGGATCCGGTGTTTTTTTCATAGTCCGGGTCCTTTTTGAGAAGTCAATAACGGCATGGGAAGCAGCAATGCTTCCCTTTTTCGTGGCGCGGATTCAGGTCCGGTCATGTTTTTGGATTCAGGAGGCGGCTGGCAGTGGAAAACTTCAGCGACATGATGCCTGAATGGTCTCGATAGTATGAATGTGTATGTAATGGGCATCATGCCCGGTGTCGCTGTTTTGTAATATTGTTTTTTGTGACTCACATATCAGACAGCTTCCGTTTGTATGAAGTGGCAAATATTGTATGATCAGTGTTGACAGATACTCATTCCATATGATGAAGAAGGGAGGTTCCCTTGGGTCTTTTCGGTTTTTGTGACCACAGCAAAATCAGTTACCGCAAGTTTATGCGCTTTCTGGTAGTCAGGTTTTTTCTGGGGTTCCTGATTGGTCTTCTGGTGCTGTGGACAGGACGGTTTTTTCTCATAAGGGATTTTATGGGAACCGGATTTAACGTTTTGTCCGCATCTGAAAAGTTTGCCTTTTTCCGGGTGGGGCTGCTTTTTGATCTGAAGGCCATTGCCTTTGTGTATCTTCCGGCAGCGGTGCTGGCTCTTTTCTGTTTCAGAAGAACCGCAGCGGACCTTTATCAGAAATTATTCTGGGTATTCGATTTCCTGGCTCAGGGCTGTCTGGCGGCGCTTACGGTAGTGAACTATTTCTATTTCAGGACCTACGATCGCCCTATTGATGCCTTTATATTTTCCTTCGGCGATGAATCGCCCAAGGCCGTGATAAATACCCTTGTCGAGGATTATCCGGTGTACTGGGGACTGGGTGGCTTTGCGGTCTTCCTGCTTACCAGCGCGCTTCTTATTCACTGGCTTCATCCCTGGCTTTACATGAAGCTTCGGAATACCGTTGGTCATGTCAGAATGGGAGTGCCGCTTCTGGCTACCGGAACCGTGATCTGTCTTGTTCTTTATGGATTCTTTCTCCGGGGATCCCTGGGAACACTGCCGCTTCGCATGGAGCATACGGCCGTGTCCCGGAGCGCTCTTGTTAATATGGGAGTCAGTAACGGACCGATAAACTTTTACTGGGCCTGGAAATGGTATCTGAAGCAGGATGAAATTCCCCGGGTGCAGTTTGAGGATCTGGCTTTGGATTTCAGAAAGTCGGGAATAGCGGAGATCAATACTCTTGAACCATTTAAGAATTTTAAGGAAACTCTTCCTCGTGCTGATTATATTGCTGGCAATCCTCCGGATATTGTACTGGCTGTTATGGAGAGCTGGGGCCGGCATATAATGATCACCAGTACCGGGAAGTGGAATCCTGTGGGTGAAATGGCTTCCCATATAAAAGGGGAATCTGGGGATTATTTCTGGCTGAATTTTCTGTCCGGCGGCAATGGTACCATGGACAGCATGTCCAGACTCCTGTTCGGAGTGCCTTCGCCTTCTTTGTCCACGGCCTCCTATTCCGGTGATCGGTTTATTACCAGCTTTATCGAGCATTACAAGCAGGCTGGCTATGAGATTGTTTTTGTTACCGGCGGCTCCCAAAGCTGGCGCAATATAGGTAATTTCCTAAGGAAACAGGGGGTGGATCGGGTTATTGACGAGGCAAGTCTTCTGGAGGATTACCCGAATGCCACTTTTGGTACCTGGGGTGTAGATGACAGCTATACCTTTGACAAGGCGTTCAGTGTTCTCAGTAAGGATCGGAGCACAGATTCCGCAGGAAAGCCCCGCCCCATGTTTATGGTAATTCTGAGCGTTACCAATCATCCTCCCTATCGTATTCCGGAAAATTCCGGCATCCTGCCGCCGACTCTGACACCTGATGTGCGGGGACGTTTCCCGTATACGAACACCGAGGTGATTTTCGGGACCTACAAGTATGCTCTTAACGAGCTGGGGAAGTTTATTACCAGGATTAAGGATGATGAGGCACTGGGACCCCGTACCATTATTGCTGCCACCGGAGATCACAACCTTCGGGGTATCGGCTACAGCCGGCATCCGGTGGAGTCAGTGCTGGGATATATGGTTCCCTTTTATCTGCACCTTCCGGATGACTATAAGCTTTCCCGGGATATCTATGTTCCCGACCGCTGGGGTTCACACAAGGATATTATGCCGACTCTGATGGCGCATTCCCTGGCAGGCAGGGATATTTACACCCTGGGCTGTGATATGCTTCAGAGCAGCAAGAACTGCAAGTTCAGCTTTGCCTTTAACCGGGACATGGGAGTGCCGGCCTCCGGCAAATATGCCTGTGTTCTCAGCAACAATACCGGGTACAGCTTTTCATCCATAGGTCTTATGGAACAATATATTGCGGTCTCCAATGATGTGAACACGCATCGCTGCGATAAGCTGCATGCTTACCGGAAGCTTCAGGAGGATCTGTTCTTCTTCCAGGTGCAGAATCAGGAGGAAACCGAGAAGTGGCTGAATGATCTTAACAGGGTAAGGAAGCCCGGAAAATCTGTACAGTCTTCACTGTCCGCCATGCATGCTTCCGACGAGGATGCCGCGGCAGAGGATGCGGCACCTGAATCCGTAATTTCCGAAGAGATAGCTCCTGCTTCGGAAGCTCCCGAATAGAAGGCACCTCCGGTACCCGAAGAGGACATTCAGGGCTGAGAGAGCTTCTGACAGTTTGAGGTTTTCTTGGAGATCCCCGTCCGGCCATCGATAACGTAATGCCGGGCGGGGATTTTTTGAATTTCCTCTTTCCGAAACTTTGGCTGATGTCCCAAAAAAGGGCCCGAGTTTTTGCTCCGGCCCTTTTCTGGTTTTATGAAGCCTTAACGGCCATCATTTACGCGGGATGGCAGACAACGCACTTCTGTCTTTCATCCAGCGGCTTAACCTCTCTTTCCGCTTCGCCGATATAGATCTGACGGGGTCTTCCGATACGGGAAGCAGGATCCTCGTTCATTTCGATCCAGTGGCTGATCCAGCCTACGGTACGGGCCAGTGCGAAGATTACGGTAAACATGTTGGTGGGTATGCCGATGGCATTCAGCACGATTCCGGAGTAGAAATCCACGTTCGGATACAGCTTGTGCTCGATGAAATAATCGTCGTGAAGAGCGATTTCCTCCAGCTTCATGGCTACATCCAGGAGCGGGTGGTTGGTGATATGAAGTTCGTTCAGAACCTCGTGGCAGGTCTGCCGCATCACTTTGGCACGTGGGTCGTAGTTCTTGTAAACCCGGTGGCCGAAGCCCATGAGGCGGAACGGATCGTTCTTGTCTTTGGCCTTGGCGATGTACTGCGGGATGCGTTCAACGGTGCCGATACGCTCCAGCATGCGGAGACAGGCTTCGTTGGCGCCGCCGTGGGCGGGGCCCCACAGGGAAGCCAGTCCGGCAGCGATACAGGCGTAAGGATTGGCACCTGAGGAACCGGCAATGCGCACAGAGGAAGTGGAGGCATTCTGTTCGTGGTCGGCGTGAAGAATGAAGATCCGATCCAGAGCTCTTTCGATTACCGGATTAACCTCGTAGTCCTCGCACGGGGTGGCGAACATCATGTTCAGGAAGTTCCCGGCATAGCTCAGGGAGTTCTTCGGGAACATGAACGGCTGTCCGATGGAGTATTTGTAGGACATGGCCGCCAGAGTCGGCATCTTGGCGATAAGGCGCATGGCAGTCAGTTCTCTCTGCTCCGGATCATAAATGTCAAGGGAGTCATGATAGAACGCGGAAAGCGCCCCGGCAATGCCGCACATGATGGCCATCGGGTGGGAATCGCGGCGGAAGGCCTTGAATAGAGAGTTGATCTGTTCATGCACCAGGGTGTGGTGAGTAATACGGTGCCGGAATTCCCGGTACTGCTCGCTGTCCGGAAGATCCCCGTTCAGCAGGAGGTAGCATACCTGAAGATAGTCGCACTGGGTGGCCAGCTGATCAATGGGATAGCCCCGGTAGAGGAGCACGCCCCGGGCACCGTCGATGAAAGTAATGTGGGATTTGCATGATGCTGTAGAGACAAAGCCGGGATCATAGGTAAAGTATCCATGAGATCCGAGAGCTCTTATATCAATAACTTCAGGACCGAGAGTTCCTTTCAGTATGGGCAGCTCTATGGGATCCATACCCGGTATGGAAAGAATGGCTGTCTTCTGAGCAGTATCAGACATTTATAAAACTCCTTTGCAAAAAACAATAGAGAACCGTTATGGATTTACCAGGGAGCCGAAACCGACCCGTGGTGATATCCTGACGATACCCTGCCTGTCATTATGCTGACAATTATCCGTCTCTTTTCCTGTCCGGAGATTTTCCTTCCGGCCGGGATAAGGGACTCCTCCGCGCGGCAGGATTGCGGGGGATTTCCGGAGAGGATTCGGGGCGGACATCAATTATTGCCGGGATCCTGCTCCGCGTCCGGTATTGTACACTTATTGGCCGGTTTGCACTAAGAGCCCTGTCCCAGTTCGGACACTAAAAGCTGCAATGTGCTGTAATGCGCATGCCCTGACTTGCCGGTCAGGAGTGCCCGGGGAGTTCCTCAGGCAGTGTCGCTTTGTTAATCTCCCGGCCCGGTGCTGTATTTTACACTTTGTCTTCTGAAAATAGAATTAAAATTAAGCGTTCCGGCGTTCGGAGTTCACGCCCGGGTATGCTTTTTCGGATACCGGAAGATTGCGGTTTCGCTCCCGAATCCGGTTTCCCGGAGGGAGGTCCGGGCGGCGGCTTCGGGGGATTTGATATAATGGCGGGCGTGCCGGTCGGGGTGGCGTGATGCCGGGATACCCGGATGTACCGGAATATCGGAAAGGTACGGCAGAATCAACAAAGGAGATGCCATGGGACAGCTTCATGAAATACCGTTAAGCATTTCGGCAGAACTGGAATTTATTCCGGATGCCGGTACCGTTCCGGATGCTGTAAGTCTGGATCAGGAGGTCCCGGATTTTTTCCGGCTCAGGGGGCGTTTTCCGGATCTGGCGGGGCGGTGTTCCCGGGAAATTGCGGCCGAGGGAAAGCATTTCGAGGCGCTTTTGGAACTGGTGCTCCTCCAGAGGGAGGAGATTCTCCGTCTGGAAAGGCTTCTTGTTCAGGAAATGATATCCGGAAGAAATCTTCTCCGTACCTGCTCCTTCGGCGGGAGCGGTTTCGGAATTTCCGAATCAGAGCTTGAAAGGGTGTTCGGGAACAGTTTTCCCGGAAATCCGGGAGATTACTACCGGGTCAGACTGTATTTCCCGGAGCAGGGGAATGCCGTTTATGCCTATGCGGTACTGGATGAGGCCGCGGAGAGCGGAACAGTCCGGCATTTCTCCTTTACAAGGTTGCGTCCGGAGGATGAGGATGCCATTGTGGAGATGGTGTTTGCCCGGGAACGGGACTTTTTAAGAAAGCGCAGCGATGCCCGGGTCCGGGAGCAGGAAGATCGGCAGCGGAAACCGTGCTGACACCGGTACCGGCAATATCAGTGTCAGGAGGTAAATATCCCTGCGGAGTTTTCGGAAACAGGAGCATCTCTCTGTGCCGCCCCCGCATTTTTTAACTCTTATTTCGCCGGGAAAACGACTCCGGCGGGGAATTCAGTTATAATCTTTCGTTATTTGCTTTTCGGTAATTCTGACTGCGGGAAATAATCCGGCATCGGGCCGGACCCCGGACAGGGAATAGCGCCGGGGATTGTTGCGATTCCCTGTTTTGCCGCGGCAGGATTTTTAAGGCAGGTCTCTTGTGAAAAGAAAGATCTACAGTCCTATTTTCCTTTCAATAGGTCTCAGCTATGCGTTTTCGTCGGGACGGCACCGCTTTGCGTCCGTAATTGCCTTTTTTTCCATGCTGGGAATCATGCTGGGGGTGGCGGCTCTCATCATTGTGGTCTCGGTAATGAACGGTCTGGAGGGGGACCTCAAGGAGCGCGTGCTTTCCGAGGTGCCGCACCTGGTGATTACCGGCCCTTCCGGAACCATTTCCGAAAATGCCGACATGAGCGGGGTGCTTGGCATCACCGGAGTAACTGCCGCCATGCCTGAAATTTCCGAGGAAGTGCTGATTCAGGGGGAAAACACCCTGACCGGCGCCAGACTTTACGGTATTTCTCCGGATAAGTACCCGGTTCATGACATGTTGCGCATCGATGCCGGATCCGAGGCGTTTTCCAGTCTGGAACCCCGGAGCTTCGAGGTGATTATGGGCTCACAGCTGGCCAATGGACTTTCTGTATTGCCCGGGGATAGGGTTCGGATTATATCCACCTCGGGAGTGCGCCATACACCGTTCGGACGGGAACCGGTGCAGCGGCTTTTCACGGTTTCCGGTGTTTACAATCTGGGTGTATCCTCCTCGGACGGCGCAGCCATGATTCTGGCAAACATGGAGGATGTCAGGAAGCTTGTCAGGTATCCCCGGGATTCCGTTTCAGGGTTCCGTCTGTGGCTGAGCGATCCCTACGAGGTGGGACGGGTGCGTCAGGATGCCGAGAGTCTGGGGTTTAAAATCGCCGCCGACTGGCGTGAAACCGAGGGGGAGTTTTTTCAGAGCGTCGCCATGGAAAAGTTCATGATGACCCTGATGCTGGCCCTGATTGTAGTCGTGGCGGGCTTCAACATGCTTTCCGCTCTTATCATGGTGGTGGCCGGTAAACTTCAGGAAATCGCCATTCTGAGAACCATGGGCATGACATCCCGAACCATCATGGGGATTTTCGTGGTTGAGGGGGCGGTGTCCGGCATTATCGGTACCTGCCTGGGCACCGGACTCGGCATATTTCTGGCAACCCATATCGGCGCCACGCTTCGGCTCACCGGATTATACAAATATTTCTGGGCCATGGCGGGCATTCCGGTGCGTGTGGATACCTTTTCCGTGCTGATTATTGCCATGAGTGCGGTTATGATGAGTTTTCTGGTAACTCTTTATCCGGCATTCCGGGCTTCCCGTACCCGTCCGGTGGAGTTCCTGAGATATGAATAGTCAGCAGGGCAATGGCAGAAACGGCGGAAACAGCATGATCAGTGAAAACAGCGGGACAGAGGAATCGGTCAGAATGGACAGTAAAAAGCTTTTGGAGGTTACCGCGCTTACCAGGGTGTATCGGGAAGGCGACATTGAGACCAGTGTGCTTCGGGGAGTGGATTTCAGCCTTGACGCCAATGAAATGACTGCGGTGGTGGGAGCCTCCGGATCAGGCAAGAGCACGCTTCTTCATATTCTGGGAACTCTTGACGCCCCCACCTCGGGAAGGGTGCTGTTCCGGGGACAGGATCTGTTCCGGATGAATCAGGCCGCGCTGTCATCCTTCAGAAACCGGCATCTGGGCTTTGTGTATCAGTTTCATCATCTTCTGGCTGATTTTTCGGCATTTGAAAATGTGGCCATGCCTCTTCTCATTGCCGGGGTGTCGCGGAACGAGATCACCGAGAGAGTCACCGTGCTTTTGGAACGGGTGGGACTTAAGGATCGTATGTATCACCGGAGCTCCGAGCTTTCAGGAGGAGAAAGACAGCGGGTGGCCATTGCCAGGGCCATTGTGAACAGACCGGACCTCCTTCTGGCCGACGAGCCTACCGGAAATCTGGATCACAGGAGCGCCGGCAGTGTTTTCGATCTGCTTCTGGAGCTCAGGGAGGAATCCGGTTGCGCCATGATGGTGGTGACCCATGACCGGGATTTGGCTTCCCGCTTTGAAAGAGTGCTGACCATGAGAGACGGGGTTATTCAGTGATATGAACAAGCTGCTTCCTGCCTTAATCGGGTTCAGATTCTCCTCCTCCGGAAGAAAGACCATGATGTCAGGCTTTATCAGCAGGGCTTCCGGTATCGGCGTGGCCATCGGGGTTATTGCCGTTCTGGTGGGTCTTTCCGCCATGAACGGATTTGAGAGAGAGCTCCGGTACCGGGTTCTGGGTGTTATTCCGGCGGCGGAAATCTATCCTGCCGAGGGGGAATATATCCTGAACGCTTCTGAAAAGGCCGCCATTCTGGAAGGGAGTCCCGCGGTGGAGGCGGCCAGTCCGGAAATTGTCATTAACGGACTGGTTTCCTATAACGGCATTTACAAGGGGGTGCAGGTTCGTGCCGTAAATCCGGATCAGGAGCTCAGGGTGCTCAGACTGAGCCCTTTCATCAGGGAAGGCAGCTTTCTGGAATCCGGAAGCGGAGATCCCGGAGCGGAGTCTGGTGATAAAAAGTCCGGGATTGTGCTGGGAAGCCGGATTGCCCGGAAGCTGGGGGTTAAGATCGGCGATAACGTGGATTTTATGACGGCGGGACACAACACCGCCGGGACCAGGAGCAAAAACGGACCGGAGGCTCCTGCTTCGGCACCGTTCCGGGTGGCGGGGATTCTGGAAATCGGGGGGCAGCTGGATGCCGCCGTGGCGTTCATGGACATCACCGCTGCCAGAAAAATTCTCGGTCTTTCGGAGGACTCCGCCAACAACATTGCCTACAGAACCGCGAATATTTTCGAGGCCGGAACGGAATGTCTTGAAGGAGCCCGGTATCTTGCGGATCGGACCTCCGCCTCATCGTTGTATGTCCGGAGCTGGATGTCCGTGCAGGGGCGGCTTTACAATGATATTCAGATGATAAGATCCATCCTTTATCTGGCGCTGTTCCTGGTGATTTCCGTGGCCTGCTTCAATATCGTGTCCAGTCTGATAATGGCCATAAACGACAAGCGTTCCGAGGTGGCCATTCTGCTGTCTATGGGATATTCCAGAATGGCGGTGATCCAGACCTTTGCGGTGCAGGGGGCGATAAGCGGCTGCGCCGGAGCTGCCGCCGGCATTGCCCTGGGTATTCCCGCGGCGATATACCTTTCGGAGATCGTCTCAGGACTGGAATCGCTGTTCGGATTCCATGTGCTGAATCAGAATGTGTATTTTATCGGTTTTGTACCCACGGAGTTTCACTGGAGGGATGCGGCTGCCGTGGCCGGAATTGCAGTATTCATGAGCTTTGCGGCCACGGTGATTCCCGCTGTGATGGCTTCCGGAATCAGACCGGCCCGGGAGCTTTCCGGAAAATAGCGTTTTTGGAAATCCCGGATCGGAACTGCATTTCCGGTTTTGGGCGATTTCCGTTCGGACTTTGTTACAAACGAACCTTCCGGTTTTGACAAGGAGTTATATATGGAACCTCAGGCTGCCGGTTTTTTATCCCTGCTGCCGCCGGTACTGGCGGTTATTCTGGCTCTTAAGACCAGGGAAGTGTATTCGTCCCTCATATTCGGCATTCTGTCCGGAGTTCTGATTTACACCTTTATGTCAGGCGGCGATTTTCTGATTCGTCCCGCAGAGGTATCGCTGGAAATACTGACTGCAAAATTCGATTTGAAGATTGCGATATTCTGCGCTCTTCTGGGCTCTCTTATCAGCGTCATCAACGCTTCGGGCGGGATTCGGGAGTACGGAAACTGGGCCCGCAGGAAACTGAAAACCCGAAGAAAGGCCCTGTTTTCCACCATGTTTCTGGGGATTGTGATTTTCATAGACGATTACTTTAACTGTCTTACGGTGGGCACTGTCATGAAACCGGTGACCGATTCTCAAAGGATTTCCCGGGAAAAGCTGGCCTTTATCATTGATTCCACGGCGGCCCCCATCTGCATTATTGCACCGATTTCTTCCTGGGCGGTGGCGGTAAGCTCGAATCTGGTTACCGAAGCCGTGCCGGAAACTCCCTTTATGATTTTTATCTCCTGCATTCCCTGGAATTTCTATGCCATATTCTGTCTGTGCTTTGTGCTTCTGATTATTGCTCTGGACTTTGATTTCGGGCCCATGCGCCGGGCGGAGCTCAGGCATCAGAAAATTCTGGCCGGACAAAAAGAGTCTCATGTTTCTCCGGATACCGGCAATAAGTCCGAGGTTTCCGGAGGCATTCCCGATATTCTGGTTCCGCTGTCTTGCCTGATAGCGTCCACGGTGCTGGCCATGCTCTATACCGGAGGATTCTGGAAGGATGGAGATGCCTTTCATTCGGCGGCTTTGGCCATGGGGAACTCGGATCCCTCGTTTTCCCTGATACTGGGGGCCCTCTCCGGACTTCTGGCAGCTTTTTTCATGTACATTCCGAGAAAGCTCACCACGCTGGCAGATTTTATGAAGAATGCGGTCAGGGGGGCTCAGAACATGTTGCCGGCCATAATCATTCTGATGCTGGCCTGGACTCTTTCCGGAATCACGAGAGAGCTTCTGGAGGCACCGAAATTCATTGGTTCCCTGATTTCGGCTGATAACGGAATGACTGCTGCGCTGCTGCCGGCGTTTGCGTTTGTCCTGGCCGGTTTTCTGTCGTTTTCAGTTGGTACTGCCTGGGGTACCTTTGGAATTCTGATTCCCATTATCATCAGTGTGTTCGAGGCTGTATTTCCGGGCAACTTCGAGTATCTCTGCATAGTGCTTTCGGCAACTCTGGCCGGATCGGTGTTCGGAGATCACTGTTCGCCAATTTCGGATACCACCATTCTTTCTTCTGCCGGAACCGAGTGTGATCATGTCAGCCACGTCAGTACCCAAATGCCCTACAGCATATTCATTGCCGTGGTGAGTCTTTCAGGATACCTGCTGGCCGGATTTACCGGGAGTCTCTTCCTAAGCCTGTTTTTCTGTCTGGCGGTGATGCTCTGCGGGCTTTTTCTGATAAGAAGCCGGGTGCGGCGAAATACCATGCTTGAGGCAATGGAAAGAACCTGAGAATTCGGAATCTGTACCCGGATGGCCTGATTCATCCGGCTATGGATGTCGGATAAACCAGACGTAAATGATGAACCGGGTAAGGAAAAGAAGAGAGAAGGATAATAAAAAAACGGGATCCGAAATCCCGTTCTGAATTGATTTCGGATCTCCCGCTTTTAAACCTCCGGAGCTCCTGTTTATTGGTATTGTCGTTTTATGCGACAGTCTATACCACGTTTCTGAACTTCCGGCGGTGCGGCTTTATGGAGTCGGCACCGTAGGTTTTGACTTTCCACTCTTCATACTCCGTAAAGTTTCCGGCATAGAAGGTAACCTGACCGTCATCCTGGTAGTCGATGATGTGGGTGGCGATTCGATCCAGGAACCAGCGGTCATGGGAAATGACCATGGCGGAACCCGGAAATTCCAGAAGGGCGTTTTCCAGTGCCCGCAGGGTTTCCACGTCCAGATCGTTGGTGGGCTCATCTAGGAGCAGCAGATTGCCGCCAACCTGCAGAAGTTTGGCCAGCTGGAGACGGCCCCTCTCGCCGCCGGACAGGTCGCCTACTCTCTTCTGCTGGTCAGTGCCCTTG
Organism: uncultured Ruminobacter sp.; assembly: GCA_902776415.1. Lineage (GTDB taxonomy): Bacteria > Pseudomonadota > Gammaproteobacteria > Enterobacterales > Succinivibrionaceae > Succinimonas. The sequence continues at coordinate 25,710 of CACYPY010000001.1, read as the reverse complement.
AAATTGAAACGGCCGATGTAGGAACGGGCCGGAATTTCATAGCTGCCCACCTTCAGGATATCCTGACCGTTGGAAATTTCCTCGAACACGGTCTTGGAGTTGTCCATCTTGTCGCGGAACTGCTCCACATAGGCCAGTCTGACGGTGTTGCCCAGTTCGATGGTGCCGGAATCAGGCTGTTCCTGACCGGTAATCATTCTGAAGAGGGTGGACTTGCCGGCACCGTTGGGCCCGATAATGCCCACAATGGCACCCTTGGGGATTGAGAACGACAGATTGTCAATCAGGGTGCGACCGCCGTAGCTCTTGGTAACGCCCGTTACCTCCAGCACCTTGTCTCCCAGTCTGTCCCCGGGTGGAATGAAGAGCTCGTTGGTTTCGTTGCGTTTCTGGTATTCGGCACTGTTAAGTTCTTCAAAGCGTGCCAGACGGGCCTTGGACTTGGCATGACGCCCCTTGGGGTTCTGCTTGACCCATTCCAGTTCTCGGGCAATGGATTTCTGCCGGGCGGATTCCTGGCTTTCCTCCTGCTTCAGGCGGTTTTCCTTCTGTTCCAGCCAGGAGGAATAGTTGCCCTGCCAGGGAATGCCTTCGCCGCGATCCAGCTCCAGAATCCATCCGGCCACGTTATCCAGGAAGTAACGGTCGTGGGTAACGGCTACCACGGTTCCGGGATACTGATGCAGAAAGTCCTCCAGCCAGGCGATGGATTCTGCGTCCAAATGGTTTGTGGGCTCGTCCAGAAGCAGCATGTCCGGCTGCTCCAGAAGCAGGCGGCAGAGAGCCACCCGGCGCCGCTCTCCACCGGAAAGCACCTTGATTTGAGTGTCGCCGTCCGGGAGTCTCAGGGCATCGGCAGCCTTTTCAATCTGGTTGTCCAGGTTATGTCCGTTACCGGCCTGGATAATAGCCTCCAGATCTGCCTGTTCTTTGGCCAAAGCATCAAAATCCGCATCCGGTTCGGCATAGGCCGCATAGATTTCGTCGAGCCGTTTCAGGGCCCGGGATACCTCTCCAAGAGCTTCTTCCACGGTTTCGCGCACGGTCTTTTCGGGATCGAGCTTCGGTTCCTGCGGCAGGTAACCGATTTTGATTCCCGGCTGCGGTCTGGCCTCGCCTTCGATTTCGGTGTCAATGCCGGCCATAATTTTTAAAAGGGTGGATTTCCCCGCACCGTTAAGACCCAGCACTCCGATCTTGGCTCCAGGGAAGAACGACAGGGAAATATTTTTCAGAATGAACCTTTTCGGGGGAACAATTTTGCCCACCCGGTTCATGGTGTAGATAAACTGTGCCATGGCAGTCCTAAAAGAAAAAAAACAAATGTTCAAAAGTTTCTAAAGGATAGCACATTAGCGGGGGGCGTTAAAGTGGAAACGCCGTTATCGCAAAATAAAAAAGCCCCCCGAAGGAGGCTTGAGATCCATGACTCCGGGAGACCGGATTTAACCTTACTGCTGCAGGCTCAGGTTAAGGAACCCGTTTATGATGAGGTAGTATCCGAATACGAATACCCCGGCAAGAACAGTAAGTACCAGAGCTCCCCAGTAAAGCACATAGTGATGCAGCGGGGTCGGCTTGATCAGCAGGTCGTGCAGACTGTGGTAAATACGGTGCAGGCCGTGCCAGAGACATCCGGCGATAATCACGAATATAGCCAGTGCGCCCCACCAGTGGCTGATCAGACTGAAATAGTGGAAGCAGTTGACTCCGAGTCCCTGAAGCAGCATGAGGATCAGAAGAGCGGGAAGTGCCATGCCCACAACCATACCACCGGCACCAAACAGTCCCCAGTATACCGGTTCATCAGAGCGACGAATTTTAGACGACATTTGAATATCTCCTTAAACCAAAGTGAGAACCAGAATGATGACGAGCGTTGCGGCTGCGGTAGCACCCCAGAGACCGAACACATAGAACTTGTCGGGAATAAGTCTGGTGTCATCCGGCTTTTTGGTGAAGAACATCCGCATGGCCTTCGGCATCAGATTGTACCAGGTAAAGGCATGGAATACCGCTGCCACCAGGGCAATCAGATTCAGGATAAAGGCAATCGGATTGCTGAGCACGGCGGTAACCGCAGCATCGGCCCCCTTGATTGCGCAGAAGGGAAGGGCGGTGATTACCAGAAGCTCCAGAGCAACAAACACGGCCAGGAAGGCGGTTCCTTCACGAAGCATGTATGCCACATAGAAGCTCCAGTCGGCCCACCAGGTTCTCTTAACCGGACGGTTGTACGGTTTGCGGTAGGATTTTACGTTGTTATCCATCTCAGTTACTCCGGCTTAAACATTTTGATTACGTAGTCGATGGCACTCTGCTTCTTGCCAAGCTGAATGGCAGAGGCCGGATCCACGCCCTTAGGGCAGACCTTGGAGCAGGCGCCCACAAAAGTACAGCTCCAGACACCTTCCTCGGCGCTCATGTGAGCGAGGCGCTCTTTGGCACCGGCATCGCGGGTATCAACGTTGTAACGGTACGCCAGGGTAAGGGCGGCCGGGCCGATGAATTCCGGATTGATCTTGTACTGCGGGCATGCGGCATAGCAGCAGCCGCAGTTGATGCACATGGCGAACTGACGGTACAGCTCCATCTGCTGCGGAGTCTGGATGTAGCTCTCGGTAAGAGGCTTGTGGGCATCCTTTTCGGAAGGGATGATGTAGGGCTTGATGCGCTCAATCTTCTCGATCATGTCGGAGATGTCAACCACGAGGTCGCGTTCGATGGGGAAGTTGGCCAAAGGCTCCACCTTCAGAGTCTTGGTTTCGTCATAGTCTCTGAGGAAGGTCTGACAGGCCAGTCCCGGAACGCCGTTGATCATCATGCCGCAGGATCCGCACACTGCCATGCGGCAGGACCAGCGGAAGCTGAGGTCCGGAGCCAGGAAATCCTTGATGTAGTTCAGGGCTTCCAGAAGGGAGGTCTCATGATGGAAAGGGACATCGAAATCCTGAAAATGCGGTTCGGTGTCTGTTTCAGGGCGGTACCGTAAAACAGAAATCTTCATAGTCTTTTCAGCCATTATTTGTCCTCCTGATTGGCGGCAGCTTCAGCGCCTGCGGCAACCTGAGGCTGTTCCTGAGTCTGTTCCGGTGCCTGGGCAGCCTGAGCCTTGTTCTTTTCAGCTTCCTCGGCTGCGGCGCCGTATACGCGCTGAGCAGGCTGGAAACGGGTAATCTTCACGTCGCTGTACTCGATCCTGGGAGCAGCGGCGCCATTTTCGCTGATGAAAGCCAGAGTGTGCTTGAGGAAGTTCTTGTCATCGCGATTCCTGTAGGCTCCGTCCGGACCGTCAAGACGCTGATGGGAACCGCGGGATTCCTTTCTGTTGATGGCGGAGTGAGCCATGCATTCTGCCACCTGGAGAGTGTATCCGAGCTCAATGGCATTCAGGAATTCGGTGTTGAATACCCGGCCCTGGGTGTCATTGATCTTGATGTTGCGGTAACGCTCCTTGAGTCCGGTGAGAACGTCAATGGTCTTCTGCATTGATTCCTCTTCGCGGTAAATGCCGACACCCTCTTCCATGGAGTCGCCCATTTCGTGGCGGATCCTGGATACGGATTCGGTGCCGTTGCCGTTAAAGAGCTCGGTAGCTTTCCTGACAGCTTCCTCGGCCTGTTTCACGAGATATTCCTCGTTGCCGTATTCCTGGGTCTTGGCAAACTTGGCGGCTTCCTCGCCGGCAACCTTGCCGAACACGATGGTTTCAACAAGAGAGTTGGAGCCAAGACGGTTGGCACCGTGAATGCCCACGGAGGCGCATTCGCCTGCAGCATAAAGGCCCGGTTTTCTGGTGGCAGTCTTGCCGTCGGTTTCGATACCGCCCATGGTGTAGTGAACAACAGGACGCACCGGTACCGGATCCTTGGCAGGATCAACGCCGGCGTAGGCCTTGGCCAGTTCGCAGATGAGCGGGAGGCGCTCCTCGAGGTAGGCGGCGCCCAGATGTCTCATGTCGAGATATACGGCATCGCCCAGCGGCATCTTGATGGTGCGGCCCTTCTTCTGTTCGTTCCAGAAGGCCTGGGATACCTTGTCGCGGGGGCCGAGTTCCATGTACTTGTTCTTCGGATGTCCCACCGGGGTTTCCGGGCCGAGACCGTAGTCCTGGAGGTAGCGGTAGCCTTCCTTGTTCACAAGGATACCGCCTTCGCCGCGGCAGCCTTCGGTCATCAGAAGACCGCAGCCCAGAAGTCCGGTAGGATGGTACTGCACAAATTCCATGTCTCTGAGAGGAACTCCGTGACGATAGGCCAGAGCCATGCCGTCGCCGGTTACAATGCCGCCGTTGGTATTGAAGCTGTAGGCACGTCCGGCACCGCCGGTGGCGATAATGACGGACTTGGCAAGAATGGTTCTGCAGACGCCGTTCTGGATGTCATAGGTTACCACGCCGCGAATCTGGCCGTCTTCTTCCAGAAGATCGAATACGAAGTGCTCGTCAAAGCGCTGAATTGAAGGATATTTGACGGAAGTCTGGAACAGGGTATGCAGCATGTGGAAACCGCTGCGGTCGGCTGCGAACCAGGTACGGGGTACCTTCATGCCGCCGAAACGTCTGACGTTGACTTCGCCGGTGGGCTTGCGGCTCCACGGACAGCCCCAGTGTTCCAGCTGATACAGTTCCTTGGTGGTGTTGGCAACAAAATAGTCCACCACATCCTGTTCGCAGAGCCAGTCGCCGCCGGCAACAGTATCTTCAAAGTGCTTCTGGAGGGAATCATCATCGCGTACCACGCCTGCAGCGCCGCCTTCTGCTGCAACAGTGTGTGAACGCATCGGATAAACCTTGGAAATGAGGGCAATCTTTACGGTTGGATCCAGCTCTGCCACAGCAATGGCTGCACGCAGACCAGTACCGCCCGCACCGACAATGGCGACATCGGTCTTTACTATGTCCACAGTGTTCTCCTGAATAAAAAAGAAAATATGAAAAAAGAAACGACTCCGATTAAGGGCCGTTAAACTGCCGATTATCATATCAAAAAACCGATAAAAATTCTTGCCTGAGGGGCTTGAACTTATGATTTTTAGATCGCGGGCAGAAAAGAGATGTCCGTTACAGGAATTTTTTCCTGAAAAATTTCAGTTTTGCCGCGGTAATGTTCCGGGTTTTCCGAAAAATCCTGCCGGGGCAGTCCTGAATCAGGCATTAATCAGAAAATTTCCATCCTGGTATCCGAAAATCACGGCTCCGGATGCCTGCCCGAGTCCTGGTCATCTTCGCATGGCCGGGAGGTTTCCGGAGCCGGTAAGAGAAGCAGGAGAGCTAGAGAGAAAGAAAGAGGGGAAGGAAGATTACGACGGAAACGTGATTATCGAAGATAAAACGTAAAACCGGAAGCCGTTGCGGGACTTCCGGAATTATGTCAGGTGCCTGAGAACTCCTGTTCTTACTTTTTCCGGGAGGATTTTGCCTTTCGGGTACGTTTCTGAGTTTCCCGTTTTCCGGAAGCCGGGGCCCTGTCGTGTTCCCCGGGCTCCGGGCTTTCAGAGCTGCCGGAACTGTCTTCGCTGCCGGAATCCCGAGTCGCTTCCTTCGTATCGTAAGAAGCGGTGGCTGCCGGTTCCGCATCTTTGAGAATATCAGCGTCCGAAGATGCTTCCGGATTTTCGGATTCTTCTGTATCAGGGGCGGCGGCAGTTTCGGTACGGCCTTCTTCCGGAGCCGGTTCTGTGTCGGTATCCGGATTATCCTCATGAGCGGTTGCTTCCTCGGAATCGTTTTGACTGTTCTGTTCCGGAGCTTTCCGATCTGCGGTGCTGCCGGCGGTGTCGGCGGAGCTGTCAGCCGCGGTGCCTGCATCTTCGGAAGAGGTGTCCGCATCCCCGGATTCGGAAATGTATCCCATGAGGGAGCCCATTTTTACCGGAGATCCTGATTTCTGCTCCGGAGACAGTGTTACGGAGTTTTTCCCGAAAATGGTAATGACGGTGGATCCCAGTTTGAAGAAGCCGATTTCCTGTCCTTTGGCATACGAAGGCGCCGTGTCGTCGGGGAAGTCGGTGACCTGAATCCGACGCTCCCTGTTCGGGGAGATGATTCCCACTCCGGTGATGCCTATACTGCCGACAATGGTGGCGCCGACAAACACCAGGGCCATGGGGCCCGCAGGGGTGTCAAACAGAGCCACCGCTCTTTCGTTTTTGGTAAACAGCCCCTCAATTCTTTCCACATAGTCGGGATTTACCGAGTAGTATTTTCCGGGAATATAGATAATCCGGCGCAGGGTTCCGGCTGTCGGCATATGGATGCGGTGGTAATTGGAGGGGGCCAGGTAAATGGTTTCGAAATTGCCGTCCTCAAACATTGCCGCTACCCGTTCGTCGCCGCCCAGAAGCGTTCTCAGAGAGTAGTCCTGCCCCTTGGCTGCGATGAGACGGCCGTAGGTGATGTAGCCGTATTCGGCAATGGTGCCGTCAACGGGAGACACAATAACGTTCTGTCCCCGGGCCAGGGGCCGCTGCCCCGGCTTGAGAGTTCTTATGAAAAACTCGTTGAAGGTTTTGTAGTCCTCGGGATTTTCCTTTTCGGCTTCCTTCATGTCAATGTTGTAAATGCTGATGAAGGTTTCGATAACGAAGGCGGTAACGTCCCCCATTTCCTTTTCGGCCAGAAAGCCTGCGATGCGGGTGATAAGCTGCTTGGGAGTAAGGCGGTGCAGTAAGGTTTTCAGTGTTTTAAGCATAGTGTTCCGAGGTTGGTGATACCCGGCTCCTTAATAGTGATTTCAGAGCATTTTACATTGCGTGAAATAAAAAAAACGTGTCCGATCCAATATTCGGGTCATAAAGTTCCGGCAGCATGGGGGACTCCGAAACCGGTGATGCCGGGAGGACAGGAGGGGGCCGGGATCAGCCGCCCCGGACAGATTAACTACTTGCTGCCGGTGCTTCCGCTATTTTCGGGAGTTCTTTTTTCCGGGAGACCGGTAGGCGTCAGGCAGATTTTCGGTCATTGATTCCAGAATCCGGTGATAGTTTTCATAGCGGAAGGCGGCAATTTTTCCCTGGCTTGCCGCTTCCCTGACGGCGCAGCCGGGGTCGTCCCTGTGCCGGCAGTCCCGGAAGCGACATTCCCCGGCAACGGCGGCAATTTCCCGGTAGCATTTTGTCAGATCCTCCCGGGACAGATGCCAGAGGGCGAATTCCCGGACACCGGGTGAGTCGATAATGACGCCGCCGTTCTCAAAATGGTAGAGCCGGGAACCGGTGGTGGTGTGCTGGCCCAGATTTGAATTGTCCGAAATGGCCCCGGTTTCGGCCCGGGCTTCCGGTATCAGAACGTTGAGAATCGATGACTTTCCTACGCCGGACTGTCCTGCCAGAATTGAAGTTTCCCGGGACAGGCGTTCCCGGAGAACATCCATTCCGAAGCCGGATGCCGCGGATACTGTCATGGTTTCGTAGCCGATTTCCCGGTACACGGAGAGAATCCGGTCGAGGTCGGTTTTTTCGCCGTCCTGGAAAAGATCATACTTGTTGACCACGATGAGAGCCGGAATTTTTGAATATTCGGCTGCGGCGACATATCGATCAATGATGTTGGTGGAAAATTCCGGTTGTCTTGCCGAGACTGCCACGATCAGGGAAATGTTGGCAGCTACCGGACGGAGTCCGTCGTAGTAGTCGGGCCGGGAGAGGAGTGCGGTGCGGGGAAGAACGGTTTCCACAAGACCGAAGGCCTGTTCTTCCCCGGCCAGCGGCGGACGGAACAGAACCCGGTCTCCGGTAACAATGCTGTCTATGGTTCTTCTGATATAAACCCGGAAGAGATTTCGCGAGGTCCCGTCTTCCACCAGAGCCGCCTTTCCGTAGCGGCTTACCACGGTTCCTTCCGCAACAGGACCGAGATCCCCCTGAATTTCCGGAATGTCGTTTTCCTGATCCCGGCACAGTCTGGCCACTCTTCTGGCAACGTTGCGTTTCTGGTTCATGGTAAGTTTGTTTTTGCTCATGCTTTCCCTGTTTTTCCTGTTCTCGGATCCTTTGCCCTGTTTATTGCGGCTGCCGGCTATCCCGATGTTCCGGAATTATAAGGTAAAAACGGGACCGGAAAACGGGAATGTGCTGATTCTTCAGGAAAATCACAGACTCTTTCCGGTAACAGCTCCTGCTTTTTAGGAAGTTGGAGCGGTGCGAACCTTAAAAATTCGGGCAAATCAGTGCTAAATGCACAAATAATGACCATTTTTGGTTAAAAAAGCACCAAAAATTGAAAAAAATGCAATTTTTTTAAAAAAGTGTTTGTCAAAGGTGGAAAGAACTGTATAATGCACCTCGTTGACTGCGGGAGTAGCTCAGTTGGTAGAGCACAACCTTGCCATGGTTGGGGTCGCGAGTTCGAACCTCGTTTCCCGCTCCAGTCAATTTCCACAAGTTTTGGGCGGGAGTAGCTCAGTTGGTAGAGCACAACCTTGCCATGGTTGGGGTCGCGAGTTCGAACCTCGTTTCCCGCTCCAAAGCGAATTCCTGAATCATGTCCGCGAAATTTTTTTCTTTCCAGTCTTTTGATCTATCATTTGATTCCGTCGGGATGGGGCTTACCACAGACAGTGTCCTTTTCGCGTCATGGTGCGGTTATTTTATTCCCCGAACCCGAAGCGAGCGCATTCTGGATGCGGGAACCGGCACCGGAGCACTTTCTCTGATAATGGCCCAGCGCAGAAGCGGGGCGGTGATCACCGGCATTGATATAGAACCTCTGGCCGTGCGTACTGCGGCGCAGAATTTTGCGCGATCGCCCTGGGGTTCGCGGCTTCGGGCCGAACCCGGGGATATCCGAACCTTTGATATCGGTAAAGAGCCGGTTTTTTCCATTATTATTTCCAATCCCCCGTATTTCAGGAAGGCGCTGCCGCTCAGGTCGGTTCCCCGGGAACTGGCCAGGACGGAGGAGGCCTGGAGCGCGGAGGCATTCTGGAACATGGCGGAGAGAGTTCTGGAGCCGGAGGGCTGGGTTTCCGTGGTTATTCCTCCGGAACGGCTTCCGGAATACCGGAAGGCGGCCGGATCCCTGGGCTTTCAGGTTGTGCGGAGCACTATGGTATCATCTTTTCCCGGCCGGGCTCCCTATATCGGTTTCTACCTTTTCGGGAGAGTGCCGGAAGTCCGGGAGGACTTTTTTTCCGGCAGGGATGCCGAGGACGCCCCGGATTTTCGGGAAAACTTCAGTATTCGGGATGATTCCGGCAAATATTCCGCCTGGCACTTTGAGCTGACCCGGGATCTTTATCTCTATGGCAGGGATCCCGGCTTTTACCGCGGAAATCTCTGAATTCGGATTTTCGCCCCCTGAAAAAACGCCGTTTTGCTAGCAAATTCCGTTGCCGGTCATTGAAAGAATGCGGAAACGTCTATATATAAATAGCGGCGGATTCTGTCACCGGATATACCCGGACGTGACGGGACAAGGCAGGGGGCTTGGTGTAAAATGTTCCCCGTGCGGTGGTGATACCCCATATTATTGTTCATACCATAAAGAATATAACTCATGATACAGTCACTTTTAACTAAGATTTTCGGAAGCAGCAATGAAAGAACCGTGAGAAAGCTGCAGAAGAAGGTTGTTGAAATCAATGCCCTTGAGCCCAAATTCAAGGCGCTACGGGACGATGAATTCAAAACATATACCCAGCAGTATATCGATCGGGTGGCCAAGGGAGAGTCACTGGAGAGTATTCTTCCGGAGGCCTTTGCCCTGGTGCGGGAGGCTTCCAGCAGAGTTCTGGGACTCCGGCCTTTTGACGTGCAGCTTATGGGCGGCATGGTTCTTAATGATGCCCGCATCGCCGAAATGAAAACCGGCGAAGGAAAAACTCTGACGGCGCTTTTGCCTTCCTATCTCAACGCTCTTACCAAAAGGGGCGTTCATGTGGTTACCGTAAATGATTACCTGGCAACCCGTGACAGCAACTGGAGCCGTCCGATGTTTGAATTTCTGGGCATGACCGTGGGCTGCAACATCCCGGGAATGGATGCGGAAGCCAAAAGGGCGGCCTATGCCTGTGACATTACCTACGGAACCAACAACGAATTCGGTTTTGACTATCTCCGCGACAACATGGCCTACACTCCGGCCCAGAGAGTGCAGCGGCCGCTCCACTATGCCCTGGTGGACGAGGTGGACTCCGTGCTCATCGACGAGGCCCGGACTCCTCTCATCATTTCCGGCCCCTCCGCAGATTCGTCAGAGCTTTACATCAAGGTTGATGCCATTATTCCTGAACTGGTGGAGCAGGAAAAGGAGGATTCCGAGGAGTATCACGGAAACGGTGACTATACCAAGGATCTCAAGTTCCGGCAGACCTATCTCACCGAACACGGTCAGGAGCATGTGGAAGAGCTTCTGGTAAAGGCCGGACTTCTGTCCGAGGATGATTCCCTGTTCTCTTCGGCAAACATCGCCCTCCTGCATCATGTAATGGCCGCTCTGAGAGCTCATGTGCTGTTTACCAGAGATGTGGACTACATTGTCAAGAATGATGAGGTAATCATTGTTGACGAACATACCGGCCGTACCATGCCGGGAAGGCGCTGGTCTGACGGTCTGCATCAGGCGGTGGAGGCCAAGGAGCATGTGAAGATCCAGTCTGAAAACCAGACTCTGGCTTCCATCACTTTCCAGAACTATTTTCGCATGTACGAGAAGCTGGCCGGAATGACCGGAACCGCCGACACGGAGGCTGCGGAATTCAATCAGATATACGGGCTCAATACCGTGGTACTGCCCACCAATAAGCCGATGATTCGCAAGGATCTGCCGGATCTTATCTATCTTACCGAGCAGGAAAAGTACGAAGCCATTGTGGAGGACATTCAGGAGTCGGTAAAGGCCGGACGTCCCGTGCTGGTCGGTACCATCTCCATTGAGAATTCCGAAAAGCTCTCCGCATTCCTGGACAAGGTAAATATTCCGCACCAGGTTCTCAATGCCAAGTTCCATGCCCGCGAAGCTCAGATTATTGCCCAGGCCGGCCGTCCCGGAACTGTAACCATTGCCACCAACATGGCCGGCCGCGGTACCGACATTGTGCTGGGAGGTTCCCTCCAGGCTGATTTGGATGCCCTGGAGAATCCGACCCCGGAACAGATCGAAAAGGTCAGGAACGAATGGCAGGAGCGCCATAATGCCGTGGTCAGGGCCGGTGGTCTCCACATTATCGGCACCGAGCGTCATGAATCCAGACGTATCGACAATCAGCTCCGCGGCCGTTCCGGACGTCAGGGAGATCCGGGGTCCTCCAGATTCTACCTGTCCATGGAAGACAATCTGATGAAGATTTTCGGATCCGACAAGATCAAGAACGTCATGCGCCGTCTCGGCATGGAAAACGGGCAGTCCCTGGAGCATCCGATTGTGTCCCGGGCCATTCAGAATGCCCAGCGCAAGGTGGAAACCCGCAACTTCGACATGCGCAAGAACCTTCTGGAATATGATGATGTGGCAAATGAGCAGAGAAAGGTCATTTACGAAGAGCGCAATGCCCTTTTGGACAACAAGGTGGGCATTGAGGCGGTGGACGAGATAATGACCGATGTTCTTAACAGCACCATCAGCCGGTTCATTCAGCCGAACTCCCTTATCGAAACCTGGGACGTGAAGGGGCTGATGGCCGAGCTCAGAAACGTCTATCTCCTGGATTTGCCGATTGATGAATGGCTGGCCAAGGACGAGAAGCTTTACGAAGATCCGCTTCGTGAAAGAATTGTTAAGTGTGCTCTTGATGTCTTTGAGGAAAAGAAGAAGCTTATCGGGGACGCTCAGGCACTGTCCCTGGTTCACAACATCATGCTGCAGGTTCTGGATGCCCTCTGGAAGGAGCATCTCGCTGCCATGGATTATCTGCGTCAGGGCATCGGGCTTCGTGGCTACGCTCAGAAGAATCCGAAGTACGAGTACAAGCTGGAAGCTTTCAACATGTTCAGCCAGCTTCTTGAGAACTTCAAGAATCAGGTGGTCAGCGTGCTCTGCAGAATTCAAATTCAGATCCAGACCCCCGAGGAGCTGGAGCAGCAGAGACGGGAACAGGCTGATATCGCCGAGCAGCGCTTTAACGACGAGGCCCACAAGGTGGCTGATGAAAAGGCCAATGCCGGCGGGAATGAAGTGGATCCCCGGACTATGCCCAAGGTAGGCCGGAATGATCCCTGCCCCTGCGGAAGCGGCAAAAAGTACAAGGAATGCCACGGCCGGCTTCTTAAGTAACGGGCATTCGGTTTGGCCGGTTCCTGCGGGATCTGACAATGAGGGGAAAGGGTGTGATTTATGTCATGCCCTTTTTTGATTACCTGAAACATTCTGGAAACACCAGGGAGTTTCGAGCGGGAGTTTCGAGCCTTCATTTCTCGCCGGACACAGTTGCTGAAAGTATTCAGAACTTCCCTGTCAGCCTTAGGGTTCTGTCCCGAGCTGTTTTGGTTCGTCTTCGTCCTGCCCTGACACTGTTCCCGTTTCTACAGAAAATCAGCCAGGATGGTGTTCACAAAGGATGTGCCCCGGGCGGTGAGGGCAAGAGCGTCCTCAGTAAACTTGACAAGGCCGTCCTCCTCAAAGCTGCGGAGTCTCTCCCGGAGTTCGGCAAAGGGGAGTCCGGTGCCGGCCTCAAATTCGGGAGCGCTGATGGGTTCAAACAGCCGGAGCCGGTTCAGCAGGTATTCAAAAAGGAGTTCCTCCGGGGAGACTATGCGTTTTTCCCGGATACAGGACTTCCCGGGTTCCATGAGGCCCCTGATATAATCTTCGGGATTTTCCAGCCGGGCTTTTCTGACAATCCGGCCTTCCATGGATATCTTACTGTGGGCTCCGGCACCGACGGCCAGGTAATCCCCGAATTTCCAGTAGTTGCTGTTGTGAATGCAGGGGCGCTCCCGGGTGAAGGCGCTGACCTCGTAGTGGGTGTAGCCGGCACATTCCAGAATCCGGAAGCCTTCTAGACAGATTTCTTCGCTTACCTCTTCTGAAGGCAGTGCCGGGGGATTTTGTCCGAAGGGGGTGTTCTCTTCCAGGGTCAGCTGGTACCAGGAAAGATGCGGGGGATTAAATGACAGGGCTTCTGAAAGATCAGAAAGAGCCTCCGATGCGCTCTGCCCCGGAAGAGAGTGCATGAGGTCGAGATTGAAGTTGGGAAAGATTTCCCGGACAGCAGAAATGGCCCGGATTGCTTCCTCCCGGCTGTGAATGCGGCAAAGTCTCCTGAGGAAGACCTCATTAAGGCTCTGAATACCGAGACTCAGTCGGTTCACCCCGGCCTCCCGGTATCCCGCCAGCGTGTCAGGGGTTACCGTTCCGGGGTTGGCTTCCATGCTGATTTCAATGTCGGGGACGGTGGCCAGGAGATTTCTGGCTGTGCCGATAATTCTCCGGATCTCCTCCGGAGGAAACAGGGAAGGGGTGCCGCCTCCCAGGTAGATGCTGACAATTTTCCGGCCCCCGGACTCTCCGGCTTCGGATTCAAGTTCCCGGAGGAGCGCTTCGGTATATGCGGCAAAGTATTGCCGGCCGGCAGTACCGGCTGCCGGAACCCTGAAGGAGTTGAAGTCGCAGTAGGGGCATTTTCTGATACACCATGGGAGGTGAATGTACAGGCTGAGAGACGGGGGCTGAAGCTGACTCATCAGGTTATTCTTCCCCGTAAATATCCCGCATGGCGTCTCTGAGTTTTGTCAGGGCCTGTCCCCGGTGGCTCAGACGGTTCTTGACATCCGGGTCCAGCTCGGCTGCGGTTTTGCCCAGCACCGGAATCAGAAAAGAGGGATCATATCCGAAGCCGTTCTGTCCTCTTTTGTCAGTAATAATGCGTCCCTTCCAGAAGGCCTGGCAGATTATGGGAGTGGGATCCTCGGCGGATCTCATAAAGGCCAGCACACACCAGTAGCGGGCGGTTCTTTCGTTTTCAGGAAAGCGCGATACCTCCCGGAGCAGTTTGTCCAGGTTTTCGGCATCGGTAGCATGTTCACCCGAATAGCGGGAGGAGTAAACACCCGGCTGGCCGTTAAGACAGTCCACGGCAATTCCGGAATCGTCAGCCAGAGCCGGAAGTCCGGTATGGCGGGCGGCGTTGCGGGCCTTGATAATGGCGTTTTCGACAAAGGTGGTACCGTTTTCCGCCGGAGATGCCACATTAAAATCGCTTTCGGGAACCACCGTTACCGGGAAATCCGAAAACAAACGCTGAAATTCCCGGACCTTCCCGGGGTTCCTGGTAGCCAGGACAATTTTTGAATACATGGGTGATTATTCCTTTTTTATTGCGGGCAGGAGTCAGAACCGCCGGTCGTCATATACGGGCACTGCGGTGCTGGCTGATTTCTGTTTTTCGGGCAGCTGGATTTTCTGATCCGTTTCCAGTTCCCGGAACCTGATGCTGGCATTTTTGACGGCCAGCTGCACTATTTCCAGGGGGGATGGTTTGTAGAAGGAAAATCCCAGAAGCTCGGGCAGCGTTTTCTCCAGGGCAATGGAGAATGCCAGGAACTGGGCGATGGTGGCCCCCATGGGCAGGGCCAGCTCGGCCCCCAGAAGCTTTTTGGTTCTGAGAGAAAAATAGAGGTGAACCATTCCTGCTGTTTCCAGGTGAATTTCAGCCCAGTGGGATTCCTGAAAGGAGGCTTCGCCGATGATGTACGGCTCGGCATCATGGCGGCTGCGGAGCTCCTCCTCCTTTTTCCCAACGATGGCAAAATTAGGGGTGGTAAAAGAAATGGTAAGGGGGAGCCACGGAGATCTCCGGAGCTCTCCCGGGTAGATGGCGGCATTTCTGCCGGCCATGGAACCGTCCTTCAGGGAACGTTCCAGGGGATTGTTCCTGGCGGCCACGGATCCGGCGGCGAAGATGTGCGGCATCCTGGTTTGCCGGGTATTCGGATCTGTCTGAATGGCTCCGAATATGTCAGGACTGAGGCCGGCGTTTTCAATACGAAGCTTTGAGAAGCTGGGAATGCTTCCGGCAGCGGCCAGGATGTAGTCCGTTCTTATGTAGCCTTCCTTGCCGTCCTGATCCAGATAGTAAATGGTAACCCCCTCATTATCGGAGGAGATTTCAGTTATCTCGCTGTTCATAAACATCACAACGCTTTTGCCGATGCACTTTTCGGCGATTTCGCTGATTTTGATGTCGGTAAAATGCCAAAGGTGTCGCTGTCCGAAAATAACGGTTTTTACGCCCAGTCGGGTCATGATTTGCCCTAGCTCCAGGGCGGTGCTTCCGGCGCCCAGAATGGCCACTGATTTCGGGAGCGCTTCAAGTTCAAACAGATCCTCGCAGCTTATGGCCCGCGGTCCGGCCGGCTTTATGCAGGATGGAATGTATGGACGGGATCCTGTGGCAATGACAAAGGTTTCGGCGGTTATTCTGACGTCTGCTGCGGGAACCAGAAGATGCCGCGGGTCTTCAAAGGAGGCATGGCCGTATATCTTGTCCTGTTCTGACACGGCCTGGAAGCAGCTTTTCATATACTTTTCGCTGCAGTTCCGGCGTCTTTCCCGCAGATCCTGGAGAATGGTGGAAAACTTCAGTCTGATGGAATGATCCATGCCGTACATGGTTATCGGGGTGTCTTCCTGCAGTACGGAAGAGGATTGCTCCTCGATAATGGCCCTTAGAATGTCAAGCGGAAGATAGCCGGATCTGAAAATTGCCGGCAGCTTGAATTCAGGGTCGATGATAACGGCGGAAACACCCTGCTTTTTGGCTTCTTCGTAGGCTTTGAGTCCGGCGCTTCCGGCCCCGATGATTGCGGTTTGAACTCTGATTTCCTTCATAAGGCTTCCTCTCCTGTGAACAGAATTATACGGGAAAATGCCGGATACGGTGTAATTTGCTATAATCCCCGGCCGGAGGAAAGGTCATGAACGGCAAAGTGTCAGGAGTAAGCAATCCCGGAACGGAAGAAGTCTTTCGAATGGATCTTCTGGATTCGATCGAAGGTGCGGTATTTGATCTGGACGGAACTCTGGTGGATTCCATGCCATTTCATATCTCGGCATGGCAGGAAACCCTTCGGGAATATGGCATTGCGATATCTTCGGAGTGGCTTATGACCCGCGGCGGGGTTCCTTCGTATGTCATTGCGGAAATGCTGACTTCGGGAAAAATTTCCCCGGCCGGAAAACCGGCATTTCCGGCACCCCGGGAACTTGCCCGGATCAAAACCGCAAACTACCGGAGAAGAATTCACGAGATTCAGGTTTTTCCGGAGATGGTGGCAGTACTGGATTACCTTAAATCCCGTGGCGTGCCTTTGGCCGTAGGAACCGGGACACAGCGGGAGAATGCGGAAACCATAATTTCGGAAACCGTGCTTCGCGACTATATTGGTACGGTGGTTTCGGAGGCGGACATCACCAGACCCAAGCCGGATCCGGAGACATTTCTTATGGCGGCGGCCAGAATCGGAGCACTGCCGGAGAACTGTGCGGTTTTTGAAGACAGCCCTACGGGAATCACCGCCGCTCTGAAAGGAAATTTTCGGACAGTGCGGGTGGCTGCGGGAAGGCCTCAGACTGCCATGAATTTCTGATAGCCCGGGACGGTATCAGTCTGCCGGGGTGCTGCGGTGAGAGTCGTCGGAGATGCGGTCGGAGCTTCCAGGCTTTCCGGTACGGAAGGACGGTCGTCCGGTTTTGGGTTTTGAAGAAGTAGTCTGGGTAATGGTCGAAATCTTGGCTTTGTATATAAGCTGCTGGATTCCCCGGGAGTCAGTTAGAAGCAGACTGTACTGATCATGGGAGGTTACCACGCCTTCCAGCTTGATTCCGCTTATGAGAAAAACCGCCACCGGAATCTTTTTTTCCTTAAGCCAGTTGAGCGCGGATTCCTGACCGTTTCCAATGGAAAATGCCTGTCCCAGGGATGTGTATTTGGAATTATCTGTCATTTGTTTCTTCTTTTAATAGTTTAAACAGAAAATGTCATTACAAAACAGTTATTGACCAGTCGAGTTAAAACTCCGCAAGACTTCATACGGGCTTAACGATCCATAAAATCTTTGTGGTGATTTTAATGCACTGAAAACTATAAAGCAACCACTTGCATGAGGTTCGTTAATTTTTTGTAAAACTTAACATGTTTTTGAGGTTCGCAGTTATGAATGCCGCGGTCAGCACCGCAGTATCAGTCGAACGTGTGTCCGATGCCGCAGTATTTTACATCAGATAGCCCACAGATATATAGCCGTTTACCCGTATCCGGCCGTTTTCGTGAGGGTTTACATGATTGTTTTTAAAGATGTGAGGTACCAGTCTTCTGGAAAGCGAGTAGCGGGACAAGGCGTTAATGATGTTGTGATAGGCGGTATCGGAGATGTTTACGGTATCCTCCTGTGCCAGCATTGAGGCCATGATGGCGGCATCCTTGTTGCTGGCCTCGGTGCGGCTGAGTCCGGAAGACAGAGAAGCCAGGGCAATAAGGAGATCTCCTTTTCCCAGAGCCAGCTTTTTCAGGGCCTTGCAGATTTTGGAGTCTCTGGTGCCGTCAGCCAGAAGCGGCAGTACCTCGGCATCCGGGAAAAGCCGGTTTACAAACGGCAACACCGCCTCAAAATGTCGCATGAAAACCGTGTCTTGCACGCCGGTTTCGCGGAAAACCGGATTCATGGCACAGGCGGTCAGAAGATCCATTGAGGGCAGAAGTTTTTCAAAAACGGGATTTTCGGCGGGCGGGCAGAGAATAAGACCGGAGGGAGACATATTGACAATGCCGCTCAGGAGAACAATTCTGTCAGTTTTAAGCTGGTTAATGGACAGACTGAGCCTGGCGAAGATTTCGGAAAACATGGGAGCGGTTTTCGGGGTCAGTATATCCGGAACGATGGCCGCTCTGATC
Source organism: uncultured Ruminobacter sp. (assembly GCA_902776415.1). Lineage (GTDB taxonomy): Bacteria > Pseudomonadota > Gammaproteobacteria > Enterobacterales > Succinivibrionaceae > Succinimonas. The sequence continues at coordinate 7,882 of CACYPY010000001.1, read as the reverse complement.
TTTTCGGAAACATACACTGGCGAATACTCCGAGAGCAGTTCCGTTATCCAGTCTTCCAGACTTTTGTCGGCAGGAATTTCAATCCTGCTGTGATTATTATTGTTATTGGCAGTCATTTCGGATCCCCCCTCTGAAAAATTATAATTGCGGCTGTTTTTTAAGCAACATGTTAGCGGAGGCTTTTTTATAGTTATCACGTTTTGAGGGACGTTCGGTAGGGCTCGGTTCGGGAGTGGGCTGCGAATGACCTGAGAGACGTTCCGGGCAGGGGATTTTGTTCGGGTAGCGGCGATTACGCCCTTCTGAACCCGGATCCTGATGAAAATGCAAAAAAAATCTGATTTTGTGTTGACAGCGGTTTTCAGATCTGTATAATAGCACCCGTCGGCCAGGTAGCTCAGTTGGTAGAGCAGAGGACTGAAAATCCTCGTGTGGGCGGTTCGATCCCGTCCCTGGCCACCATTTCTTCTTTTGCATCTCCTTTCTGTTCTGTTTTTCTCTACTTCTGATTTTTATCTTCACTTTTCTTTTGTTACCGGATTGTATTTTTGTTTGTTGCAGCTCCCAGGTTTTAACCTGTTTGTTTTTTAATCACTATAAGTAAAAAATGAAAAATATTTTTAAAATTGTTTGACACGGCAATCCAGGTTCCTGTAGAATCCTCTCCCGTAGCCTGATGCCCAGGTAGCTCAGTCGGTAGAGCAGAGGACTGAAAATCCTCGTGTGGGCGGTTCGATCCCGTCCCTGGGCACCATTTCTTTATTGCCGGCTTAGCTCAGTTGGTAGAGCAGCTGATTTGTAATCAGTTGGTCATCAGTTCGAATCCGTTAGCCGGCACCATCCTGTTTCTCTGAAATTTCCCGTTTTTTTTTTGCAGTGTACATTCGGTATGTGTTTGTGCTGATTTGCAGTTTTTGGATTTTTCCCCGTATTTCTGATTATATCTGCAAGGCACTGAATGAAGTTCCTGAGTCCCTTCGGAGGTACTGAAACAGTTTGTCATGCTGGTGTTTCTCATCCTGCGGATCGTAATGCGGAAACGGCTGGCCCTTCGGATGCCTGTCCCCTTACGGAAGACGCTGTCAGGGAAGAGCCGTGGAAAATCAGGTGTGTAAACTGAAGACCTGCCGGCATCCGGGAATCCCGGTTACTGAGATGAAGGTAAAGCTTCTGGATTTCTGTGGTCTCAAAGTGTTCTGATCCGAAATTCAGGAATCTGTCCGGTCGCGGCATGCAGTGAAACAGGAGATTTCGTGTTCCTGCTGGCATTATGTTTCTGGTGATGCCTTATTTTTAATTTGTGCATTGAAATTGTTTACAAAACCCGTATCTGATGTGATATTGTGTATCATGAGATCCCGCGGGACGGCCTGTGAGCGGCGCCATGCCGGCACAGTTCCGGCATTCTTAAATAAACGGGGATGAGCAGTAATTTCCGAAACCGGCAGAATTCAAAAGCTTCCGGCAGGATTCACGGGTTTTCTCAGGAAAATCTGAAGTTTTCCGGGCAGCCTTCTCGGGCGAACAGGAGCACCGGAAACGGGAATTGTTTACGGATTTCCGGAAGGCGGAAATCCATACATTACATTACGGAGCGGTGCGGTTTTTGTCAGTGATGATTCCGGCCCCCCAAAAAAGCTATTATGGTGTGAGAATGAGTGAAAAAATTAACGATACTGCCAGACAGAAAAATGATGGTTCCAGGGGGCAGGCAGGAAAAACGGGACGGAAAAGCGATGCTGCAGCTTCCCGGGGAAGGGCGGCAAAGTCTTCATCAAAACCTGCAAGAAAAACACAGCCGGCACCGCGGCTGGGAGGCTCGACCATTAAGGGATTTTCGCCTCTCAGCGGCATTCCGGCAGCTCCCGAACCAGTAAAGGCTCCGGACAGCAGTGAGGTTCACGGGCTTCCGGAGGAATCCGCTCCTCCTCAGAAGGAAAAGGTTCCGGCACCGGAAAAGACTCCGGTTCCCAAAACCAAAAAGAACAAAGCCGCCGGAAAGAGCAAAGCGTCAGAAAAACCGGATCAAAAGACCGGTGCCGTGCCGGAGACAGTTGCCGGAGAAAACGGTTCCGCGTCCCGGTCTTTAAAGCATCCGGATACTGTTTCTGATGCTCATCCCGGAACTTCCGGAGAGTCCCTTTTTGAGGATGATGACACTCTCGACAGTGCGGAAATGGACGATCTTCTTAATGATATGCTGGGAAGTCCGGCTTCCGGAAAGGCTTCGGGTGTCGGGGGAGCGGTCGTTTCCCCTGCCGAGTCCCGGAGTGAACCGGCTGTTTCCGGGACAGCTTCGGCTGTTCCTGGCATTGGTCTGAACCCGGAACAGAAAATCCTGAAGGCCGCCAGACTGGTTCCGATTCCCGGGAATTTCGAAAGCTCCGGGGCTGTTCCGGAGCTCGGTAAAACCTACCTTTCCGACGTCAGGAACAGACTTCGCAGCCTTATGACGATGAAGGAAATGAAGGCGGTAACCCCGGAAATGATACAAAAGGCGATCATAAACGCCGTCTCCTCAAAAACCATGAGTTTCCATGAATGTGCTCCCGGATACGGCATTCTTTTGCCGGACGATGAGGCAAGACAGGTATCGGGAACCGTGCTGTTTGACTATGAGCCGGATCCGGATGATCGGAGATATGTGGGATACTTTACCCGGGTAACAACGGATGACGGCGCGAAGCACAATATCTCTAATCCTTCAGGAATATCGCTGTTTCACGGAGATGTGATCTCGGGAATTTTGGATACCCGGAATGACATTTTCCATGTGGGTAAGGTAACCGAATACCATAACAGCGTTGTGGGACGCGTTATGAAACGCCGTAACGGCAGCGTGCTTGCGGCCGACGATCCACGTTTCGGGAGCTGCACCTTTGTGTTTGATTCCAAGGAGGCTCTCGGTGAGGCGGTTATGGGATCGGTGGTGATCTGCGACATTGTCTCCAGGGAAAACGATCGCAGCTACCGGATCAAAACCTCCCGGGTTCTGGGGGATCTGGGACAGCTGGATGTGCAGATTCAGCTGGCGGTGCTGCGAAGCGGCATTCCCCACGAGTTCGGAAAAAGAGTTCTGGATCAGCTTCAGCATATTCCTGATGAGGTTCCGGAGAGTGATAAGCGGGATCGGCACGATATCCGGGATCTCCCGCTGGTGACCATTGACGGCGAGGATGCCAGGGACTTTGACGATGCGGTGTACTGCCGCCGGGAGGAGGGAGGTTTCCGGCTCTGGGTGGCCATTGCCGACGTGTCCTATTATGTCAGGCCGGGCACGCCGCTGGATACGGAGGCTGCCAAAAGAGGCAATTCCGTTTACTTCCCCAATTATGTGGTGCCGATGCTTCCGGAGAAGCTGTCAAACGGCCTGTGTTCCCTGAATCCTCATGTGGACAGACTGTGCTTCGTGTGCGAGGTGTTTGTGTCTAAATCCGGAGATCTGGGAGATTTTTCCTTTTATCAGGCGGTGATGCGTTCTCATGCCCGGCTCACCTATACCGATGTGGCCGGAATTCTTGCCGGAAAGGAGCCTGACGAGGAATTCCGTCCGCTGATTCCCCATATCCGGGATCTTCACGATCTGTACCGGGTTCTGAAGGAAGCCAGAATCAGGCGCGGTACGGTAGATTTTGAGAGCGAGGAAGTGCGTTTTGTATTTGACGAGAATCTGAACCTCACCAACATTGTCCCTCTGATCCGCAATGATGCTCATATGCTGATTGAGGAATGCATGATTGCGGCCAACATCTGTGCGGCCAGAATGGTGGACAACGCACACGGCAGCACCCTGTACCGGGTGCATGCCGTGCCGTCTCTGTCAAAGCTGGCAGCCTTCAGAGCCTTTATCAGGCCTCTGGGATATCAGCTGGAAGGCGGTGATTCCCCGCAGCCCTCGGATTATGCCCGGCTGGCGGAGAGTTTTAGTGACAGCCCCAACAAAAAGGTTCTCAGCGTCATGATGCTGCGTTCCATGTCTCTGGCCGAGTATTCCCCCGTGAATCAGGGGCATTTCGGACTGGCCCTCAGCCATTATGCCCACTTTACCTCCCCGATCCGCCGCTATCCGGACCTTCAGCTGCACCGCGAGATCAAGCATCTCCTTCTGGGGGCTGCGGGAGTGAAGTCCGGAGCTCTGGAATATCATAATCCCGAGCTTTTCAAAATTGCCGATCAGTGCAATCTTACAGAAAGAAGGGCGGATCAGGTGACAGGAGAGGTGTCCAGAACCCTGAAGGCCCGCTTTATGGAGCAGTTTATCGGAAAGACTCTGTCCGGTGTAATTTCCAATGTGGAGTCATTCGGGATTTTTGTGGTCATCGAACGTTTCCGGGTAGACGGCATGGTTCATATTTCCCGGATGAACGTCGCAGATTATCTGATATATGATCGGGATTCCTGTGCTCTTGTTGGAGATAATACCGGAATCAGATTCCGTATCGGGGATCCGGTGCTGGTCAGAATAGACGATGTGGACGTGGATGCCGGCAAGATCGGCATGAGTCTGGTGCTTAAGAACCAAAAGAGCGGCAGGAAATCCGGGAAAAAACGTGAGGAGCAGTCCCTGCCCGGGGAGTCGGACGCAATTCCGGAGACCGCAGCTTCCGGTATTCCCGGAGAGGAAGTAAACCGCAGAATTGTAAGCTCTCTCAGGTCCTGGAGCGGAAAAGAAACCGACGGTTCTGACGCTCCACCCGCCCCGGCTTCAGACAGGGGGGGCTCTGCCGAACCCGCTGTCGGGATTCCTGTCCGGGAAAAGAATGCTTCGGTTCTTCCGGAAGAGGGCGATTCTGCCGCAAAATCCGGAAAATCAGGGAAATCCCGGAAAAAGCCTGCCAAAGGCGGGACTTCGGAAGCTCCGGTTTCCGGAAGTGCCGACGGAGATTCCCTGGAGAAGCTGATAAGCGCCAATCCGGAATTCCGGGAGACCTATGCAGAATATCTTAAGGAGAAAGCCGCCATGGGTATTCAGGAGGAAAACCTGAAAAAGCAGCAGGAAAAGGTTGAGAAAATGCGCGAGGAGCTTATCAGGCATTTTGTAAGCACAGTGCTGTAATTATCCGGAAGGCTCCCGGACCGGAACCGGCGGGAGCTTTTGCGGAAGTTTCTGAATTTCGGAGATCACGGTTCTGAGATCGGAATCTCCGGATTTTTTTATTAATCAGGACATCTTCAGAAATTATTATTTGCAAGGGAGTGTTATGAGCAGCAAACCAGAATATGTATATGGCATTCATGCGGTAAAGGCTCTTCTCGAAACCGAGCCGGAACGGATTATCGAAGGCTATGCGCTCAGGGGGCGCAACGATGCCCGGCTTCAGGAAATCATTGCGGCATTCGCAAGATATGATCTTACCGTAACCGAGGTTACCAGAAAGGCACTTGATGAAAAGGTGTTTGGCGGCACTCATCAGGGGATCGTCGTTCGGGTCAAGTCTCTGAAGGAAAGGGGCGACAATGAGCTTATGGATTTTCTGGACGAAGTTTCCGCACCGTTCCTCCTTATTCTTGACAATGTAACCGATCCGCACAATCTGGGAGCCTGTCTCCGAAACTGTGACGGCGCCGGAGTTGATGCGGTAATCGTGCCCAAGGATAACAGCGCGCCTCTGTCGGGGATTGCCAAAAAGGTGGCTTCCGGCGCCGCGGAAACAGTTCCGGTCTTTTATGTGACCAATCTGGCCAGAACCATGAGAGAGCTCAGGGAGAGGAACATCTTTATTACGGGAACAGCCGGCGAGACTGACAAGGTGCTGTACGACGCCGATCTTACCGGTGCCGTGGCGGTGGTCATGGGGGCCGAGGATACGGGAATGCGCAGACTTACCCGGGAGAATTGTGACGTTTTGGTGAAGATCCCGATGTATGGCAAGGTTACCAGCCTGAATGTTTCGGTTGCCACCGGGGTGGTACTTTTTGAGGCCGTACGGCAGCGCCTCATGGCTCGGAAGAAGTCCTGAGATTTTCGGGGCTCTGCCGGTGATTGTGACCTCACGCAAAATATTCTTGCATTTGCCGGCAGGTATCCTTATAATCCGCACGTCGGTCAATCTGTAATTAGTTCCTTGCCTTAAAAGCAGACCGAGCTTAAGAGGCTGTATCCGTAAGGAGCATGACAAATGCGTCATTATGAAATTGTAATAATGGTTCATCCAGACCAGAGCGAACAGGTTCCGGGAATGGTTGAGCGTTATGTTGGCATTATCGAAAAAGCCGGTGGCAAGATCACCCGTAAGGAAGACTGGGGTCGTCGTCAGCTTGCTTATCCCATTGAGAAGCTTCACAAGGCTCATTATGTGTTAATCAACGCTGATACCGATCAGAAGGTTGTTGACGAGCTTTCTAACCTTTTCCGTTACAACGATGCAGTTATCCGCTGCCTCATTACCCGTACCAAGGAAGCTGTAACCGAGCCTTCTCCGATGTTCAAGGCTCGCGAGGAGCGTCACAGCCGCGAGGATCGCGATGGCCGTGATGCTGAAGAAGCTGTTCAGACCAACGCTGAAGCAGCAGTTGAAAGTGAAGAAACTCAGGAATAAGGAGCTAGTCCATGGCACATTTTTACCATCGTCGTAAGTTCTGCCGTTTTACTGCAGATGGCGTAACCGAGATCGATTACAAGGATCTGAACACTCTTAAGAGCTATGTGACTGAATCCTACAAGATCGTTCCGAGTCGTATTACCGGCACCCGTGCCAAGTACCAGCGTCAGCTGGCTGTGGCCATTAAGCGTGCACGTTACTTGGCTCTTCTCCCGTACACTGATCTTCACGCCTCCAAGCAGGGCGGCAAGTAATCGGTCGGGCACGAAGGCCTAACTCTGTTTTGTTTTTATTCGAGGAAAGGTAATGGAAGTTATTCTTCTTGATAAGATTGCCCATCTTGGCGGACTGGGTGATCAGGTTAAGGTTAAGAGCGGTTTTGCTCGTAACTATCTCATCCCTCAGAAAAAGGCTGTGATGGCCACTGAGGCTAACAAGAAAAAGTTTGAAGAGCAGCGTGCCGAGCTGGAGGCAAAGATTGCCAAGGAACTGGCTGATGCCCAGGCTCGCTGCGACAAGCTTGATGCTCTTGAAAACATTGTTATTGAAGCCAAGGCCGGTGATGAAGGCAAACTCTTCGGTTCTGTAGGAACCCGTGATATTGCCGAAGCTCTCCAGAACGCAGGTGTTGAGGTTCACAAGAGCGAAATCCGTCTTTCTGAAGGAGTTCTCCGTTCTACCGGCGAATATGAGATCGCTGTTTCTCTGCATCCTGACGTTAAGACCAAGGTTAAGCTTAACATTGTTCCTGCCAAGTAATATCTGAAAGGCAGTTTTCTAAAGCATGAAGAAGGGGAAGTTACGGCTTCTCCTTTTTTTGTCACGGTGGTTTCAGCCGGTTTTCAGAGACGGTTCTTCCCGGGAGGAGTCGTTTGTGATTTTTCGAAATTATCTGCCAGGGAATCTCAGCGAGGCAAACACCTGCTTCCTTCAGAGCAAAGGCGGCAGCCAAGCCGTTGTTTAACGGGAACCACACACAAAAAAAGAGACAAACTGCGGCAGTCTGTCTCTCATCCGGAATCTGGTTAGTCCGGTTTAGCCCCGGTATCAGGAGTTTTCAACCTGGTTAAAGGCTGCTTCCACAGCGCCGTCCTTGGTATTGTCGGCCTTGATGGCGGTGTACTTCCAGGTGATCTTGCCTGCCACGATGTCCACGGTCTCGGTCGGGGCGGCGGCGTTGTCGGAAAGAGGAAGCACCACATCTCCTGCGGTTCCCGGCACCACGGTTTCCACCTCGGCTTTCACGATCTTGCAGTTTTCCATGGTTACCTCGTAAACGGGAACCTGAACTCCGGCAATGGCGCGGCAGACATTGAAGGTGACCTTTGCAATCTTCTGGC